>DATHIT010000852.1:0-31187 GCA_035489915.1 Pseudonocardia sp.
CGAATGACACTCGCCAGCACGCCTATCGAGATACACTCAGTGAGTCGCATGGAATCAGAGGATACATTCTTAGCCACACCGCAAATGGTATGACAAAAAACGCAATACTCGCCTCAGCTCGCCCACGACACGCCGGCACAAAAAGACCGATTCAAAGAAGCAGTAAGGCCCTAACTTAGCGGCATTGCACCACAGCCAAAACGAACCAATCCTCCACCCGCCACCCACACCACACCAACAAAACGCTGACCCACCCCCATTTTGACAAGCCCGCCCGCCACACCCAGCACAAGGAGAACACCGAGCCGACGTACCTACCGGGCCGCCAGCCCGGCTAGTACCGCAACCACCGCTGCGGTATTAGAACGGCACTCCGTCCTCCCGATACAGCGCGTGGCGATGGCGGCGCGCCCGCGGTGCCGCGAGCACACGTCGATGCTGCAACCGCGTTCAAGCCCAGCGAGGCTGGCTGGTGTTCCGCTTGGTGCCGGGTGGGAAGACGCGGGCCAACGGTGCGACCAACAACATCGGTATGGCGGTAGGTCGGTGTCCCAGGCAAGGATGGTCGCGTGCTGGTCAAATCCGTCACACCCGAGGGATTCCCATGTGGGTACGTAGTGCTCGAAGAACCACTGGTTTGATTCGCGGGTGACCCAGCCATCGGTGTCCGTCCGCATCGCAGATACCCGGATGACGCCAGCACGTGGCGGTCCTCAGACGAAGCGGATCTCGCTGAGGTCGATCGACACCATCAACTGGTCGAGGTTTGGTCGGCCGTCAGCGTCGCAGCGGTATGCCCGTCGCTTCGACGGCAGCCAGAAACCGTCGGTCTCCACCATGTCGTAGACGTATTGGGCAGCCGCGAAACCTCCGGCCACGTCGACGCGGTAGTCGTGGCGGCGCAGCAGATGGTCCTCGCCGAAGTAGAACTCCTGCAGGGTGCTGTGGCTTGCGATCTCTGTCGGGAAGCGGGCCTGTAGCCCGGCCCACTTCTCGCCGTTCTCCTCGATCGGCTCGATTTCGGAGACCACGAAGCCGGGCAGGGCCAGGAGGAAGGGGGTGGTGAGGTAGGTCCAGAGTGCATAGCCGTTGAAGTACGCCCGGTGCAGCGCGTCCCAGGGCGTGTTCAGATCGTGTCCCGCAAACGATTCCCGCGGGTTGGTTCGCTCCCGGACGACGCGGCCGTCCAGGTTCTCGATGGCGATCCGGTCACGGGTGAAGTCCGTTTTCTGGTCCGCCGACCCGAATGGTTGGACTGAGGCCCACTCCCGGTGCAGTGCCACGGTCATCTGCCGCGGTTCTGGGTCTTGCACCAAACCCTTGATGCCCCACAGCTCGCCGCCTGAAACGATGGATGCTCGGAGATGCGAGAACCTGCGCCAACGGTCAAGCCCACCGTGGGCATGCAGCACCGCGTTGAGTAGTTCGGTCATATCAGTCTCCCTTGCTCGGTCGAAAATGACCCTGAGCTGTCAGGCTCGCTCCCACACCAGCACGGCGGTCAGCAGGTCCTCACCGAAGAGCACGGGCTCGGTCGCGGACAGTTCTAGACGCCGGTCGCTCAGCACCGCCCTGCGTGACTGGATCTCGTCCACCCAGTTCGGAAAGAGGCTCACTTGAGGCTCATGGACGACAATTGAGTCGCCCTCGACGTGGTAGGGCCCGGAATAAGCGAGGTAACCGCGCGAGGCCTGGGCAGACTCGGTAAGGGTGCCCCCGCTTGGGTCGGGAGCCCGGTAGGGGGGTCGGTCGGGCTGCATTATCTGCGCGGACATGTAGCCGTCGGGGGTGTAGAGGATGTAGCCCCTGGCGTCCTTGCCGAGCGGGTAGATAACGCGGCGGCCATCGTCCTGGCGAGCCTCGTATGACACGAGCCTCCACGATCCGACTAGGCGCTCTCGCAACGACCGATTCTCGGCATTTGCATCAGCCGACATTGTTTTCCCTTCTTGAATCTGCTGTCAGTTGAGCGGAAGTACGGCTGCCGCGGGTTCGATCACGGATTCGATGTGGCCCAGGCGTTCGATCTCCAAGCGGACCCGGTCTCCCGCGACGAGCCACGGGTAACTGTCGAGTCCGTGTACTCGGGACAGCTCGAGGATGCATCCGGTGCCGACGGTGCCTGAGCCGATGATGTCGCCAGGGACGAGGCGGGTACCGCGGGAGGCGTAGCTGATCATTTGGTCGAACGACCAGTGGATGGTGGCCATGGTGCCTCGGCTGTATTCCCTGCCGTTGACGGTGGCGGTCATCGCTAGTTGGAGGCCCCCGTTGGTTCCCCGTGCGGGCTCCAACTCGTCTGGGGTCACCAGGTATGGCCCGATGGAGGTCGCGGTGTCCTTGCCCTTGGCTGGTCCGAGGCCTTGGGCCATCTCGTGCTCCTGCAGATCGCGTGCGCTCCAGTCGGCCAGCACCGTGTAGCCGGCGATGTAGTCCGCGGCGTCCTTCACCGGGATGTTGGATCCCTCCTTGCCGATGACGGCGGCGACCTCGAGTTCGTAGTCGAACGCTGTCGAGCCGGGGGCGATCGGGACCGGCTCGTAGGGCCCGTATACGGCCGCGGGGTTGGTGAAGTAGAAGACCGGGATCTCGTACCAGACCGGTTCCACGGTGCGCCCGATCGCCTTCATCGAGGTCACGACGTGCTCTTCGAAGGCCATGAAGTCGCGGATCGAGGGCGGCACCGGTATCGGAGCGCGCAGCACGACCTCCGCGGCTGGGATCACCTCCTCCGGGGAGGTGAGGGCTGCCTCGGCGGCGAGTTGCAGAGCATCGGGTCCCCCGCGCAGCACGTCCACAAGGCTGTGCGGCTCGGCAAGTCCGTGCACGGCGTTCTGGTGTAGCAGCCCGACACGATCGTGGCCGTCGCGTGGCGATCGGTATGTGGCCCAACGCATGGTGACGTCTCTTTTCTGTGCGCGGCTGTTCTCGAGTGCTCAGTTCGTGTCGCGGGTGTGCACCAGTACGCCGGTGTTGGTGAGCTTGGTGATCTGGTCGTCGTCGTAGCCGAGTTCGCGCAGGACCTCTTCGTTGTGCTCGCCCTGCCGGGCCGACTGCCGATCGGGTTCCGGGACGGTCTCGGTGGCGCCGGCGGTCTCATTGGGCTTGGCGGCACCGGTGAAGTGCCACGGCCGGCCGGGGACAGTGATCCGCCCGCCGGCGCCGTCGGGCACCGTGCGAGTGGCTCCCCATTGCGTAGCCCAGTCACTCTCGGCAAGTTCAGAGATGCCCCGGATCGCGCCCATGGCGATCTTCGCCTCGTCGAGCTGCGCATCCAGTGACGCCAGGTCGTCGAAGGTCCAGATCCAACGTTGCACGATCTCGTGCAGCGCCTCCAGATTCCGTCGCCGATCCTCTGGGGTGGCAAAGCGCGGGTCCCGGGCGAGGTCGGGTCTGCGCATTGCGGCCAGGTAGAACGGGAACGACATGCTGCCGACGAGGCTTATTGGGCTGACGAACCGCTTCCCGTCTGGTCCGATAAAAAACGCGCAGTCGGTGGCGCCGAGGATGGGAGTCTCGTCGCCAAGTTCGGCGTCGGAGAGATCCACGTGTACCCGCTCGTTGATCGACAGCATGACCGCGGCCATCGCCACGTCGATGTACTGGCCTCGGCCGGTGTCGCGTCGCTCATTCAGCGCCGCGAGGATGGCGATTGTGGCGTGCAGCCCGGCATAGATATCGGCGTGAGAGAGCGAATCGGTGCGCGGATGATCCTCCGGGGTGCCGAAGTGCACGTTCGACAGCTTCGTGATGCCGGTCTCAGCCTGAACCGTCGGCGCGTAGGCCGAGCGGGCCCGCCACGCCCCGTGCTGTCCGTAGCCACTGATCGAGGCGTATACAACACCGGGATTGCGCGCCACAACATCGTCGTAACCCAGCCCGAATCCGGCAAGGGTACCGGGCCGGAAGTTCTCCACGACAATGTCGGCCTCGTCGCACAGCCGCAACGCGATCTCCCGCGCTCCGTCGACGTTGAGGTCGATGGAGATGTTGCGTTTGCCAGCGTTCTGCTGGGCGTAGTAGCCGGAGATTTCGCCCTGACGCGGGAAGGCCCGCCGGGAAATGTCTCCCGATGGCGGTTCAATCTTGATGACCTCGGCGCCCAGATCGAGCAAGTTCTGCGCGCAGTGTGGCCCGGCGAGTACCCGGGAGAAGTCGACAACGCGGATTCCGGTCAGCGGCCCCATGACTCAACGCCCCACAAAGCTAGCCATGCCAGGTCCGTTCTGCGTGAACGACTCGACCCCGGTTCGGAAGTCCTCCGACAGGAAGATCGGTTTCTGCAGCTCGGTCATAGCTGTGTCGGCGGCTCCGACGCCCTCGTTGATGGCGATCGTGACCAGGGCCTTCGTCGCCGCGTGCGCGACGGTGGGGCCACCGGCGAGCTCACGGGCAAGGGTGGCGGCCGCCTCCACGAGGTGTTCGTCGGCCACCACCCGGTTGATCACGTTCCAGCGTTCCAGCGTGCGCGCGTCGTAACGGCGCCCGAGCATCGCCATCTCCTTCGCCCGGGCCGCCCCGGCCCGCTGCGTGAGCCGCTGGATCCCGCCGGCCAGCGGGTGCAGCCCGACGGTGGCCTCCACCGAGCCGATCTTCGCCGACTCTGAGGCGATGATCAGATCGCAAGCCAACGCCATTTCCAGCCCGCCCCCCACGCAGATGCCATGCACCGCGGCTACGATCGGGATCGGCAACTCGTCGAAGGCCCTCAGGAATTCCAGCATCGACCAATCCAGGGTGCCATCCCCCTGCCCGGCCGTCTGGAGCATCGCATTCAGGTCCGCACCGGCCGAGAAATGCCGCAGACCGCTGTTGAGGATCGCCGCCCGCGCGCCGGATTCACTGACCCACCGCAGCGCGTCAATCAGCTGCTCCGGCAACTCCTGATCCAGCAGGTTGTAGGGCCGGTGATTCATGGTGATGACCGCCACCGGACCGTCCAGATAACGTGCGACAGGCGCACTGGAATCACTCCGCGCGCTCGAATCGTCGCTTACGTCCGCTTTGGACATCGGGAATTCTCCTCCGCACATGTGTGAGTGATTGTTCGACCATTCGAATGCAACAGCCGAGCCCATCCGGGCCAGTGTCATGCGCTCAGCCCGCGTTCGTATCGTCCTGAGGACAGTGCGTGCGGACCGGCGTAGCCTGACAACGCGCCAACCCGGACACAGACTGCCGCTACCTCGTCCGGGCGATGACTCAGTTCACGCTCGCTGCGGGGCGCTCGGGTCGCTGGGCAGGACATGGTCGAGCTGGGTGCGTGAGGTGATGTCCAGCTTCATGAAGACCTTGCGCAGGTGGTACTTCACAGTGCGCGGACTGATGAACAGCCGGTCGGCGATTTTTTGGTTGGAGAGCCCCTCGCGGACCAGCCGCACGACCTGGGCCTCTTGGGCGGTGAGCTCGCGGGTGGTTTCAACGGTCCGTTTGCGGGCGGTTTCGCCGGTGGTCCCCAGTGCGCGGGCGGCGCGCTGGGCGAATGCCTCGGCGCCCATTGTCGTAAACATGTCGTAGGCCGTGCGTAACTGTTCGCGCGCGTCCAGCCGGCGGCGTTGACGGCGCAGCCATTCGCCGTAGACCAGATGGGCGCGGGCGAGTTCGCCCCGGATGCGGGTGCGGCCGAGCCGCTCGATCGCCTCACGGTAGGCGTCTTCGGCGGCAGAGCCGTCGCTCAGCAGTGCCCGGGAGCGGGTCTCGAGGCCGAGTGCCCAGTCGGTGCCGCTGGCGTGGGCCAACTGGGTGAGCTGGCGGAGGGCATCGGTGGCGGTCTCGATCTGACCACCGCGGCTGGCCGCCTCGATGAGCTCGACCAGCGACCCCCGGGTGAGCATGCTCATCTCGTGCGGCAGCTCGCCGCTGGCCCGCGTTGCCGGGGCCAGCGCGTCCTCGTACCGGCCGAGGCCGTTGTAGAGCACAGCCTGCGCCCATCGGATGAAGGTCAGCACGATCCCCTCGCCTCGGCGCAGCACGTCGTTGGTGATGGCGTCGATCAGTTCGTCGAGTTCGGCCTCGTGACCCTGCCAGGCGGCGAGCATCAAGGACCCGTGATGTCCGAACGGGATCCCGGTCGCCTCGGTGACCGCCGCTAGCTCCTCGACCAACAACGCGGCCTCGGTCAGCTCGCCGGCGAGCGCATGCGCGATGATGCGTGAGTTCAGGGCGAAGGGGAGCATCGTAAGTGCGCCGGCGTCCCGGGCGAGCTCGACGTGACGGGTGGCGAGCACCTCCCAGGCCTCGTCCTCCCCCAGATCCCTGGCGGTGACCCCGGCGAGCCAGAGCCACCGCATCCCCTCCTCCCCGGAGAGGTCGGAGTCGCGGTAGGCGCGCAGGGCACTCCTCAGTTTGGGCGCCGCCGCGGCGTCCCCGTCGGTGAACCGCACTGCCAAACCGTCGAGAAGGAGGTCGGCGGCGCGTGGGGGCCGCGACGGTGCGGGCGCGGCTCGTGCGGCCTCGGCCACTTCACGGACACCGCCGCCGCTGGCCAGCCCGCCGACGAACATGGCGGCAAAGAACGCGTCCAGGTATGTGTGGCGAGCCAGTTTCGCGTCGAGCGGTTCGAGTCGTTGAGCGGCTTTGAGTAGCAGCGGGGCTGCGTCGCGGCCGCGGTTCGCGGTGAACGCGATCTGGGCCCGTAGCAGCTCTACCTTGGCGCGCTGGACCTTGCTCAACGGTCCGGCCTCGGCGAGAGCCAGCAGTTTCAGCGCAGCGTCGGTTGCTGCCGCCTGGTGCGCGGCATATGTCCCGGCCAATGCGCGCTCGGCGCGGCGGACCGGCTCAGGGGTGAGCTCCGCCGCTCGTTGCAGGAACGCCGCCGCGGCGGCCAGGCCGCCGCGGGCCTGCGCGCGCCCGGCGGAGTGCTCGAGTTCGGCGGCGACATTCTCATCTGGTCCCATCGTGGCATGGGCTAGGTGCCAGACGCGGCGGTCGGGATCCGACTCGGGGTCGGTGGCCCGCGCCAGGGCGTGGTGCGCGCCGCGGCGTTCCTCCGCCGATGCCTCCCAGTAGATCGCCGAACGCACCAGCGGATGGCGAAACCGCACCCAGGGGCCGATGTCCAGTAACCCCTCCTCGGCCGCCGGCGCCGCGGCCTCGACCCCGACACCCAGTAGCTCGACCGCCCGCCACACCAGCACCGGATCCCCGAGCGGCTCGGCCGCGGCGACCAGCACCAGCTGCCGGGTCTCCTCCGGCAGCAAGGTCAGTCGCCGCCGGTAGCTCTCCTCGATCCGATCCGGCAGCGCTCGTGTGCCAGGCAGTCCGAACCCGGCCGCCAGCTCGACCGACGTCAACCCCCTTGGCAGCTCCAACAGCGCCAGCGGGTTGCCCCGCGTCTCGGCGACGACCCGATCGAGGACCCGGTCGTCCACCGGCCCACGAACTACCGAGCGAAGCAGCGCCCGGGCGGCATCGTCGGGCAGACCCTCGACCATCAACCGCTCCAGCTCCGCCAGCTCGGTCACCTCGTCGGTGTCCCGTACCGCGAAGACCAACGCCACCGACTCGGCCACCAGACGGCGGGCAACAAACCCCAGTACCTGCGCGGAGGCATGATCGAGCCACTGCGCATCATCGATCACACACACCAGCGGCCGCTGCTGAGCCACTTCGGCCAACAAGCCCAGAGCGGCCAAACTCACCAGGAACCGATCCGGTGGGGGTCCGGCACTGAGCCCAAACGCCGTACGCAGCGCGTCGCGCTGTGGGCCAGGCAAGCATTCGAGCCGAGCCAGCATCGGCGCGCACAACTGATGGACTCCGGCGAAAGCGAGCTCCATCTCCGACTGGACACCGGTGGCACGCGCCACCACGCAGTCCGACGCGTGCTTGACCAGGTACTCCAACAGCACTGTCTTGCCCACGCCCGCTTCACCGCGCAGCACCAGCGCTTGGCTCTGGCCCGCCCTGACCGACTCGAGCAGCCGATTCAGCGACGCGCATTCTCCCTGGCGGTCCAGCAACACCCGAGCGACCACGGCATCCGGGTTGCCCCGCTGGTGGAGGTCCCGCGACGGCTCGCCGTTGGTCTTCAAAACGCGCTCATACGCCCTCGACGATGCGTATGTCGCGCTCGGCGCCGCCGTCGAGGACCACCGACCGGTAGATACCGATCCAGTAGCCCTTCGCCATCAGGACCCCCTCGATGCCGCCCTGGCACCGCTCATTGGGAGCGAGCACCCACCAAAACTAGGGCATATGCCCCTAAGCTAGCGAATGCCATCTGTGAAGCTCTCATCGAAGTCAGGTAGAGCAGTACACGCCCAGGATGGCGGCGGGCCCCTTACGCGGCAGCCGTTCAGGCGGCGGAGCGCTCAGTGACCGGCCGGCGACGCAGGCTCACGCTCGAGACGGCCGCCGGAGTGTAGGCCACGTCGTTGGGGCCGGCGTCGGTCCCGGGCGGCGCGATCTCGTCGATCCGGTCGAGGACCTCGTCGTCCAGGGTGACCTCGACGCCGGCCAGCAGGTCCTCGAGCTGCTCCATGGTGCGCGGCCCGATGATCGCCGAGGTCACGCCAGGGTGGGCGATCGCGAACGCCATCGCGAGATGGGTCATCGGCAGGCCGGCCTTCTCGGCGAGCGGGATGAGCTGTTCGACCACGTCGAGCTTGCGCTCGTCGGCGAAGTGTTGCGGCGTGCCGCCGGATCGGTGGGTGTCGATCTGCTGGCCCTTGCGGAACCGGCCGGTGAGCAGGCCCTGCCCCAGCGGACTCCAGACCAGCGTGCCCATCCCGTAACGCTGACAGACCGGCAGCACCTCGCGTTCGATGCCCCGGTTGACGATCGAGTACGGCGGCTGCTCGGTCCGGAAGCGCTCCAGGCCGCGCCGCTCGGCGACCCACTGCGCCTCGACGATCTCCGAGGCCGGGAAGCTCGACGCACCGATCGCCCGCACCTTGCCGCTGTGGATCAGGTCCGACAGGGCCGACAGGGTCTCCTCCACCTCGACCGTCGGGTCGGGGCGGTGGACCTGGTAAAGGTCGAGGTGCTCAGTCTGCAGGCGGCGCAGCGAGTTCTCGACCGCGGCGATAATCCAACGCCGTGAATTGCCCCGGCGGTTCGGACCGTCACCCATCGGGTAATGAACCTTGCTGGCGAGCACGACGCCGTCGCGGCGGCCCTTCAGCGCCTTGCCGACGATCACCTCGGACTCGCCCTGGGAGTACACGTCGGCGGTGTCGACGAAGTTGACCCCCGCGTCCAAGGCCCTGTGGATGATCCGGATCGAGTCGTCGTGGTCGCGGTTTCCCAAGGCCCCGAACATCATGGCGCCCAGGCAGTACGGGCTGACCTGAATTCCGGACCGGCCCAGCGTGCGGTACTTCATACTTCTCCTTCTTGGAGGCGTTCGTTGAGGACTGATGGACGCCGCGTGACGGGGAGACTCAACTCAACTACTCGTCGTCGAACACGATCTCGACCAGCGGGCTGCGCGCGAGCCACTCGTCGAGGTCCTGGCGCCGGCTGACCCGCGCCGCGATCTCGGGCCGGTTTTGCAGGTCCAGGACCGCGGTGATCACCCGCCGCCGTGTCGGCTCGTCGACCGGCGCCGCGGTCGCGGGCAGGTCGGCCGTGACCCCGTGCTTGAGATGCACGGTGAACCGCGGATGAGCGCGCAGGTTCGCGTACCAGTTGCGCGGTACGGGCATGCCGGTCAGGTACCAGCGACCGTCGACACGGTGAAACCAGACCTCGATACGGCGCGGGATACCGCTACGTGCGCCCAGTGTCGTGATGTCGATGGTGCGCTCGGCCGCGGAGGAGCCCGGTCCGATGTCGAGGGCGCGGGCGACGGCGTCGTCCACGGTCACAGTCCGCTCTGCCGCTCGTTGCCGAGGGGCACATCGCTGCCCTCAACTCCGATCCGGCCCAGCGTGCGGTACTTCATACTTCTCCAATGTGAAGGCAGTCGGTGAGTCGGTCGGTGACCTTCTCCTTCCGGTACCTCCAGGAAAACAGCACCGCTGGCGCCGGGCTAGCAAGATCCTCTCGCGTGTTTGCACAATCCTCTTGGTAAAGCGGGCATATGCCCTAAGTTGACCGGCATGGCTCAAACGCCGGGACGGTCGAGGAGCGGGCCCGAGTACGTCGAGAGCGAGTGCACTGCGACCGCGCTGCGCAAGGCCACCCGGCGGCTCACCCAGCTCTACGACGACGCCCTCGCCACGACCGGGCTGCGCTGCACGCAGTACGCCATCCTCGAGGAGCTCGACCGGCGCTCCCGCAGGCCGCCGACAATGAGTGAGCTGGCGAACGCGCTGGTTATCGACCGCTCCGCGCTCGGGCACAACCTGCGGCCGCTGCAGCGGGACCTGCTGATCGCTCTGGAGGCGAGCGACGCGGACCGCCGCCTCCGGCATGTCGTGCTGACCCCCGAGGGCAAGGCCATCTTCGCCCGTGCGCGGCGGCTGTGGCGGCGTGCCCAGGACCGCTTCGACACCGTGTTCGGAAGGTCCGCTGCCGCCGGGCTACGCGCCACCCTGCTGACCATCGCCCGCGACGAACGCCTGGCCCGACTCGAGGACACCGAACCCCAGAACTGATCCGTCAGGGGTGACGACTCGTCCCTGCACTGTCCACAGGCGGATACGAGCGCGGACTGTGTGAACGAAGCTCCCCGGGGTGGAGTCAGACTGATGCAAGGCCCGAGTTCGCCTCTTGTTTCGGAGCCGCAGCGCCAGTATCCAACCACGCCGACTTCCGGTCCCAGCGGTGGGCGGAACACGGGCAGCACGGGCGACTACCAGAGACACTGGCTACTGCCGGTGGCGGTGGCGGTCATCGGGATGTTCATGTCGGCGTTGAACACCAGCATCGTAAACGGGGCGATGCCGGCGATAGAGAAGGAATTCAATGTCGGCAGCGAAGATGCCCAGTGGATCAGCATTGCCTACAAAATGGGCCTAGCAGCGGCGGTACCGGCCAGTGCCTGGCTGGGCGAGCGGCTAGGACTACGCCGCATGTATCTGATCATATTGCTACTCTTCGGAGTAACCTCCGCGCTCTGCGGAATGTCGACCGGTCTAGACAGCTTGATCTTCTTCCGAATTCTACAGGCCGTCCCAGGCGCATTGACGCCAGTCACCTCTATAATGATCTTGTACCGACTGGTGCCCAGAAAGAAGCTGGGCCTCGCGATGAGCATCTATGGACTGTGCGTGGTAAGCGCCCCAGGCAACAGCAGTCTTTTGAGCGGTTTCATGGTCGAACACCTGAACTGGCGGTGGATCTTCTACTTCGAGGTGCCGATCTCGGTGCTTGGAATCATCGTCGCCCTCGCGGTGCTCCCGAGCCTCCCAGGCCAAAAAAACCGCGGCTTCGATCTGCCCGGTTTCGCCTGTATCGCACTCGGCCTGTGCGCATTGATGCTGGCACTGTCCAAGGGGCAGGAGTGGGGATGGTCCAGCTATAAAGTTCTGATCTTGTTCGCCATCGGCGTCAATGCGTTGGCCGTGTTCGTGGCAGTCGAGCTGGGGGTCCGAGAGCCACTCCTGGACCTGCGTGTATGGGCCACCCGGCCATTCATTGTTTCGCTCGTGCTGATCGACATCCTCTTTACCGTCATGCAGGTGGTGCTGGGCCTCGTGCCACAGTTCCTGCTACAGGCACAAGGGCTCACGCCGACGTACACCGGCCAGGTGCTGCTGCCTCTAGCCTTGGTGTGGATGGCGATGACGCCTATAGCCGGGCATATCTACACCAAGCTCGGGCCGCGATGGCCGACCGCTATCGGTCTACTTTTAACCGGCAGCAGCACCCTGCTGCTAAGTCGGGTCAACATTGACCTGCCTCGACCGGAGCTGATCCTGTTCACGTGTATCTGGGCTGCCGGGCTGGGGTTGGCCTTCCTTCCGCTCATGGCCACCGCACTAGCCGTATTGCCGCCGGAACTGGTCAACCACGGCAGCACGTTCAGGACCATCATTCAGCGGGTCACTTCGGCGTTTGGTCTGGCCGTGTTCACCGCGCTGGTGACCACCCAGCAGACGCAAATCATGGCCGACCGCTCCGTGCTGCTCAAGGGCGGCGGGGCCGACGCTGACCCGCGCATCCTCCAGATGCAGCATCACGGGCCGGATGGACTGCTCGGCCTCTGGCAGGAACTACAGCGCCAGACCGCGACCCAGGCCTACAGCAACGTGTTCCTCGTCGTCGGCGCAGTCGCGCTGGCCGGCGCGGTGTTGGCGCTCGCCTACCGCTGGGGCAAGATCCCCGGAACCGCGAGCTGAGAGCCCGGTCCCTCAACCCCTCGCGGGGGCCGGCTGGCCACTCGCACTGTCCACAGGCGGATACGAGCGCCGCCCTCTGTGTTTGAGGATCGCGGGGAGGCAGCCGCCAAACGACTACGACCACAACACCGGGAGACCGCCCATGCATGTCTTCGAGGTTCGCAACGCCGAGCTCATGGAATCCATCACCAAACAAGCCGCCGAACAAGGCATCGCCAACGCCGCCATCGTCGCCCTCATCGGCGCCATCGACAGCTTCACCGTGTCCACCAACCCCGCCGGTGACCCCACCGCGCACACCTATTCCAACTATCCCCTGCCAGCCGAGATGACCGCCACCGGCGAGATCGTCGACGGCAAACCCCACATCCACGCTGTGATGGCCGTCCAAGGAGACCGGACCATCGGCGGCCACCTGCACAAGGCGTACCTCGGCACCTCGTTCGCCCGCGCCTACGTGATCGTCTCCGAGCAACACGTCGCCATTCCCGCCAACGAGAACATTGTGTTCGACCCTTCGGGCGACGGTCTTCCGGGCCGAGGGCGTATCAACGACACGCGGGTCGCTCCCTAACTCGCCCCACCTGGCAACTAGAGCGTGTCCGCACACCCGGAGGTGGTGGCGTCCGCCGCACCGCGGCCGGTGCCCCTGCCGAATCCGGTGCTCGCGGGCGGTGGCAGCCGCTCGTCCCTCGGGCGCATGCCGGCCAGCAGCAGGGCCAGGTACCGGCGGCGGTCGGCGCCGCCGGGGTCCTTCGAGTGCGCCGTGGCCAGCGCCATCACCACGACGGCCGCGAGGTCACGGACCACCAGGTCGCTGCGCACCTGGCCGGCCCGTTGCGCCGCGGCCAGGACGTCGCCGAGCCGCAGCAGGTAGGCCTCGGCGACGTCGACCGAGACCGCGCCGGTCTCCCGCGCCAGGTCGAGCAGGACCCGGTGGGCGGCGAGTGCGTCCACCGTGGCGGCGAGCGCCGTGGCCAGTCCGTCCCAGGGGTCTTCCGCGGCACGCGCAGCCAGCGCGAGCGGCTGCACCTCCTCGACGAAGAAGGTCGCGAACGCCTCCCGCACCAGCCCGTCCCGTCCGCCGAACAGCCGGTACAGCGTGGCGATCCCGATCCCGGCCCGCCGCGCCACCTCCTCCAGCGGCACGGCCGGACCCACCTCCTCGAAGGCGGCGATCGCGGCGCGCACGACACGGGCGGAGTTGCGCTGCGCGTCGGCGCGGCGCGGAGGCAGCTGCACGGGCGCACGCTAACAGGCGCCGGCAGGCGAAGCGGAGGTGCCGGACGCTACGGCTCGAAGGGCCGACAGCGCCCCGGACGGGCAGTTCGCCACACGCGCAGCTGCCCCACGGTCACCACGCCACCGGCAGCGACGTCAGGCCGTAGACGACGTGGAAGGAGCGGAATTCCGCCTCCTCGGACACCGTCCGCAACCCGGGGAACCGGCGCAGCAGCGCCGGGAACGCGATGCGCATCTCCATCCGGGCCAGCGGGGCGCCGAGGCAGTGGTGCACGCCGTGGCCGAACGCCACGTGCCCCATCGCTCCCCGGGTGACGTCGAGCCGCTCCGGGTCGGGCAGCAGCGCCGGGTCGCGGTTGGCCGCGGGCAACGCGCAGATGACGAACTCGCCCGCCTCGATCCGCTGCCCGGCGATCTCCACCTCCGTGGTGGTCACCTTGCCCGTGCCCGCGTGGACGATGCTCAGCCAGCGCAGCAGCTCCTCCACCGCGGCGTCGACGCGGTCCGGCTCGTCCCGGACGATCGCTAGCTGATCGGGATGGCGCAGCAGCGCCAGCGTGCCGAGCCCGAGCATGTTGGACGTGGTCTCGTGGCCCGCGATCAGCAGGAGCGAGGCGATGCCCGCGAGCTCGTCGGCGCTCAGCTCGTCCCCGTGCTCCCGCACCAGCATCCCCAGCATGTCCTCACCGGGATCGGCCCGCGCCCGCGCCACCAGCTGCCCCATGTACTCGCGGGACTCAAGGCCCAGCCGGAACCGCTCCTCGACCGCCAGCGACAAGTCCAGCTGCCGGCCTGTGCGGCGCTGGAACTCCGCGCGGTCGGTGTAGGGCACGCCGAGCAGCTCGCAGATCACCAGCGAGGGCACCGGGAGCGCGAATCCGGCCACCAGGTCGGCCGGTGGGCCACTGCGGTCCAATGCGTCGAGGTGCTCGTCGACGATCTCCCGGATGCGGGGCTCCAACCTGCGCATCCGGCGGATGGTGAACTCCGGGGTGAGCAGCCGCCGCAGCCGCGTGTGCTCCGGGGGATCGAACGCCAGCAGGTTCCCCGCCCGCAGGCGGGCGAGCTCGTCGGCGTTCATGTGCGGCATTCCTGGCTGCTGGCGGCCCAGGAAGACGTTGCTGAACCGCCGCGAGTCGCTCAGCACCTCCCGCACGTCCGCGAAACGCGTGACCAGCCACGCGTCCGCTCCGAACGGCGTGCGGATCCGGTCGATCCCCTTCCCGTCCCGCAGCTCCGCGAGCTCGGGCGCGGGATCAAACCCCCGCCGCCGCATGTGCACGGGCAACACCGGTGCTTGTGTCACGGAGAACTCCCTCGACGGTGCGCGCCCGGTGGCACGCTCTGCCCAGGTAAACGATAGTCACCTATCGGATAGTTCCCCCAGGCGCTCGGTCTCACGGCCAGAGGTCGGGCTCGGATTATTGCCTGCAGCCGGTGATTCTCGTCAGACTGCAACCCCTGCCGAGCTCACTCAGCGGCTGACATGCCGATCGACAAGGAGTCCTCGGTGAAACGTGCGAAGACCTTCGCGTTGGCCGCCGTTGCCTCGGTAGCTTTGCTCGACGGGTGTACGACGGCCCAGGAAACCCCGACGAAACTGCCTTCGAACACGCTGACGACGCCGCCGACAACGCCGCCGAGGGGCGAGCGACCGGCGTTGAGCACGACGAAGCCCACCAAGCCAGTCAAGATCGCGATCATCGCGATCGAGAACAACCCGTTCTTCGCGCAGGTGAAGACCGGATATGACGCGGTCAAGCCCCAGATCGAAGCCGCCGGCGGCGCGGTCGACTGGATCACCGCCGGTACCGACGTAACGGTCGACAACGTCGGCGACGCGATCAACGCCGCCGTCGTCGACGGCTACGATGCCGTGGCAGCACTGATGCCCGGCGATGGCATCTGTACCTACATTCGGCGGGCTACCGCCAAGGGCGTGCTGGTAGCGGCGTACAACGGCAATGCGTCCTGCGCCCAGAGCTCAGGTGCTCTCTTCTTCCACGGCCAGGATCTCCGCTCCGCCGGCGTGCAGGCGGGCAACCTGATGTGCACTGCCACGAAGGACCTGGCCAGCACGAGCAAGCCCGGTGTCGTCGGCGTCGAGACCGAGTCGTTCACATTCCAGGCGCTCGAAGAGCGCCGGCTCGGGTTCCTTGACGGGCTCAAGCAGAGCTGCCCGTGGGTGACCCCGTCCGGCGGTGGCGTCGAATACGGAGCGTCGACCGATCGGGTGGCGTCAGCGACACGTGAGTACATGACCTCCACGAAGAACCTCGTCGGGATCTACGTGACCGGCGGCAACCCGCAGGCCGCGGCCCAGACCGTGGCGTCGGCGGGCAACACAACGACGGTCAAGGTGATCGGCTTCGACTTCACCGCGGAAAACGTGGCCCAGATCAAGGCCGGCAACATGTACGCAGCCATCGGCCAGGACCCGTACGGCCAGTCCTACGACACCGTCGTCTGGCTGTACAACGCGCTGGTCGACAAGCAGAAGCCGTCGCCTGACTACTTCATCCCAACGGCGACTGTTGTCGGGACCCGGGCCAACATCACCACGGTCTCGGCCACGAAGTAGCCCGTCAGGTCCAGAACCCCGGCGTCAGCCGGATTGGACGGGAGCCGAGAGAGGCAGCCAGACCTGCAATGTCGTGCCCTCACCCGGTGGGCTCTGCACGGTGATCGTTCCGCCGAGCGCCTCGACCCGGTCGGTGAGCCCGGTCAGCCCGGAGCCGTTGGCCGGATCCGCGCCGCCGATGCCGTCGTCGCGCACGGTCAGCCGCAGGCGGCCGTCCACCACGTCGGCGGCAAGCCAGATGGCCGTGGGTCGCGCGTGTTTGGCGGCGTTGGTGAGCGCCTCCGCTACCACGTAGTAGGCCGCGACCTCGACCTGGTCCGGGAGGCGGCCGTCGAGGTTGTTGTCGAGTTCGACCGGGAGCGGCGAGCGGCGGGCCAGCCCGTTGAGCGCTGGACCCAGGCCCCCTCTGGCAAGCAGCGCCGGGTGAATGCCGCGGGAGATCTCCCGCAGGTCGTCCAGCGCGGCGACCAGGCCGTCGGCGATGTCAGCCAGCTCAGTTCTCAGCTGGGGCTGCGTGTCGGGGACGCTGGCCCGCGCATTGCGCACGTCGAGCACGAGTGAGACGAGCCGCTGCTGGGTGCCGTCGTGCAGGTCGCGCTCGATGCGGCGGCGGATGGCGTCGGCGGCGGCCACCACGCGCGCCCGCGACGCCGTGAGGTCGGCCCGCGCCTGGGTGTTGGCGATGGCGGTGCCGACGAGGTCGGTGAAGTCGGCCAGCCTCCGCTCGATGCCCGAAGGGAGCGGCTTGTCCGCCTTGGAGAACGCGCTCATCGCCCCCCAGAGCCGTCCCGCCACCGTGATCGGGGCGCCGACGGTCGAACGGACGCCGCGCTCGCGGGCGATCGCGGCCAGCGACCCGGGAGCGTCTTCGTAGTCCTCGATGCGCGCCGGCCTGCCGCCACTGCGCACCAGAGATCCGATATTGCGCCCATCCAGCACCATCCTCGTGCCCGCCGGGACGATCGTCGGCTCACCCCAACTGGCGACGAAGGTCACCGTCCCGTCGGCCTCGTAGCGCATCAAGCGCGTGCCATGGACGTCGAGCAGCCGGGCCACCTCCTCGTTGACCGCGGCGAAAACCTTCTCCGGCTGGGTGCCCTCGGCGACGACGGTGGCGACCCGGCGCAGGGCGCCCTGCTCTTCAAGCAGATTGGCGAGCTCCGATTGGCTGCGCTGCAGCGAGCTGGCCATGGTGTTGAAAGACTTCTCGAGCACTCCGATCTCGGCGACTCCGGTCGTCGGCATGCGGGTCGACAGATCGCCGCTCGCGAGTCGATGAGCCGTCAGGGACGCCTGGCGCACTGGCCGTACGATCGCCCGGCTCAGGTAGGTGGCAAAGAAGCCGACCAGCACGACGGTCCCGCCCAGCCCGGCGATCGCGGCGATCGTCGCCTGGTTGGCGTTGGCACGCGCGCGGTCATCGCGCTCCGCGGCGATTCGCTGCTCGGTCTGCTCCAGTGTGTTGGAGTCCCACCGGATATCGTCGAACATTGTCTTGCCCAACTGCGCGTTTTCCACACTGCGCGCGGCCGGATCGCCGCGTTCCGCCGCCGCCACGATCGGGCGGAAATAGTCCCGGATGTACGATTCGCCTTTGATCTTTATCGCCTGTGCTGTACCTGACACGTGGATCGCCGTCAGCCTTCCGGGCGCCTCGTTCTGTTCGGTAACCCTGGTGAGGTCGACAAGCTCGCTGCTGGCCTGTGCAAAATCGGTTTCGCCGGCATGCGCCGGTTGCAGGAACCGGTCTTCGCCGGTCAGCAAGTAGCCGCGGGTTCCTGTTTCGATGTCGACCAGGAGTCGCTCGACCCGAGCCGCGGCGACCAGCACCTCCTGGGATTTTCGAGCCAACTGAGCCGAGCTCCGCTGATCACGGATCGCCAGCAGCAACACGGCGGATGCGGCGCTCGTCAGCAGCATGAGTAACGCGCTGGCGATCACCATCCGGCGGGTCAGGCTGCCGCGCACGGTGGTTTACCTCCTGAGCTGTGCGACATGCGACCACCCCACCGCGCCACGGTGACTTTGTCACTTCGCTGGGTGGCCATGCTCCTCGCTTGCGCTGCGTGATGCCACTCACCAGGAGCGCCCGAGCTCAGCAGCCGCACCATATACTGAACGCGTCGTTCATTTAATCGGCTCGTCGCTGGGTGGGAGAAAAATCAGGTGGACGCCCTGGCAACCGAGGCACATCCGGCTCTCGGACAGCGAGGCCTGCGCGGGGTGATCTTGGTCCTGGCCATCTCATGTGGCTTGGCCGTCGCCAACATCTACTACGCGCAGCCTCTGCTCGCGCCGATCGCCACGACGTTCAAGGTCAGCAACGGCACCGCGGCGCTCGTGGTGACGGTCACCCAGTTCGGTTACGCCCTCGGCATGCTCGTGTTGCTGCCCATGGGTGACCTGCTGGAAAACCGGGCGCTCGCCGCTCGCACCCTCCTGGTCACCGCGGTCGCGCTGGGCGCGGCGGCCGTAGTGCCGAACTTCGGGCTGTTCCTCGCCATGTCCGTGCTCATCGGGGTGGCCTCGGTCGTCGCGCAGATCCTCATCCCGCTCGCCGCCCACCTCGCGCCGGAGGCCCAGCGCGGGCGCGTAGTCGGCACCGTGATGACCGGGCTGCTGCTGGGCATCCTGCTGGCCCGCACCGTGGCCAGCCTGGTCGCGGCGGTCTGGGGCTGGCGGGCCATCTACGTGATCTCCGGCGTGCTGATGCTGGGCGTGTCGATCCTGCTGGTGCGGATGCTGCCGCGCTGGAAGCCCGATCACACCAGCACCTATCCGCGGCTGTTGGCGTCAACGCTGCGGCTGGTCCGTGAGGAGCCGGTACTGCGCCGCCGGGCGATCTGCCAGGCGTTGCTGTTCGGCGCGTTCAGCTCGTTCTGGACCTCGGTCTCCTTCGAGCTGATCAGCCGGCACGGGCTGAGCCAGACCGGCATCGGCATCTTCGCGCTGGTCGGCGCGGCCGGGGCCGCTGCCGCGCCGGTGGCCGGCTGGCTGGGTGACCGGGGCCTGGGCCGGTCCGGCAGCGGTGTCGCGATCACCCTCGGGGTCGGCGCGATGCTGCTGGCCGGTTTCGGAGCGGGCAACCTGATCGTGCTCGCCCTCGCCGGGGTGCTGCTGGACCTCGCCGTGCAGGGTCACCAGGTGTTCGGCCAGCGGGAGATCTACGGCCTGCGGGCGAACGCACGGGCGAGGATCAACACGGTGTACATGACGACGATCTTCGCCAGCGGCGCGATCGCCTCGGCCGTGTCCGGCCTGCTGTACGAGCGCTTCGGTTGGCTGGCGTTGTGCGTTTTCGGTGCGGCCCTGCCGCTGATCGGCCTGGTCATCTGGGCCTGGGCCGCGCTGCGCGCGCCGCGGTCGATGGATCCGGAAAATACGGCGTCGTGAACAACTGGGCTGGGCGCGGCCTCGCGCTGCTGGTCGCCGGCACGTTCTTCATGGAGAACCTGGACGGCACCATCATCGCTACGGCTGCCCCCAGGATGGCGGCCTCGTTCGGTGTGCCGTCGCCTGCCATCTCCACCACGATGACGGCCTACCTGATCACGCTCGCGGTCGGCATCCCGGCGAGTGGCTGGCTGGCCGGACGGTTCGGCACCCGCGCGGTGTTCGGCTCGGCGATCGTGATCTTCACCGTTGCGTCCGGACTGTGCGCCTTGAGTACCAGCCTGCCGATGCTCATCGGGATGCGGGTGTTGCAGGGCCTCGGCGGCGCGATGATGGTCCCGGTCGGCCGGCTGGCCGTGCTGCGCAGCACCGACAAGCGGGATCTGGTCAGGGCGATTGCCTACCTGACCTGGCCCGGCCTGATCGCCCCGGTGCTCGCGCCGGTCCTCGGCGGCCTCGTCGTCTCCTACGCGTCCTGGCGCTGGATCTTCGTGGTGAACATCCCGCTGGGCGTGATCGCCGGAGTGCTCGCCGCCCGGATGGTGCCCAGCGACCGCGCTACCGACCAGTCCGCACTGGACTGGCTGGGCTTCCTGCTGACCGGAATCAGCATGGCCGGGCTGGTGGTCGGCACCCAGTACGTCGGGGACGCGCACATCGAGTGGGCCGCCGTGTCCCTGGCGCTGGGCATCGGCCTGGTCGCCGGACTGCTGGCGGTCTGGCAGCTGTTGCGCAGCCCGCACCCCCTGATGGACCTGCGAACCCTGCGGGTACACACCTACCGGATGTCCACCCTCGGCGGCTCGGTGTTCCGCGCGATGATCACCGCGGTCCCGTTCCTCCTGCCACTGCTGTTCCAGGACGCGTTCGGCTGGAGCCCGATCCGTGCCGGGCTGGTCGTGGTCGCCGTGTTCGTCGGCAACATCGGCATCAAGCCGTTCACCACACCGCTCATGCGCCGGTTCGGGTTCCGCGGCCCGCTGCTGGCCAGCGTGGCCGGGACCATCGCCAGCCTGGTGGGCTGCGGACTGATCACCGCGCACACGCCGCTGTGGCTGATCCTGCTGGTGCTGTGCGTGAGCGGCATCTTTCGGTCCACCGGCTTCACCGCATACAACACCATCCAGTTCGCCGACATCGACCGCGCGGAGGTCGCCTCGGCCAACACCCTGGCCTCCACCACCCAGCAGCTCGCCGCCGGGCTCGGGGTGGCGGCCGGGGCGCTCGCGCTGCGCATCGGCGTTCCGGTCGCCGGCTCCTCGGGCGCCGGCGCCTACCAGGTGGCGTTTTTCATCCTGGCGGCCCTCCTGCTGATCTGCGTGGTCGAGACGCTGCGGCTCCCCCCGAATGCTGGCGACCACGTCAGCCGCGCGCGCCCCACGGTCAGTTCCTCGGACGCAGGCCGGTGAGCAGCTGCCCGACCAGGGCAGCAAACCCGCGGAAGCGGCCGCGATCCGCGTCACACTTGCCGACTCTCAGGAACAGAAGTGCGACTCCTATGTGTCAAATGGAGGAGAAGACGTCACGACATTGCACCCGGAGGACTCCCGATGAACGCCACCGTAGCGCCGGCTCGACCGGCTCGGTCCTCCCACAAGGGCGCAAGCCCGCGCTCAGCCGGCGAAGTGGTGCTGGACGCGCTGCGCGCCCAGGTCGAGCACCTGCGCGCACAGGAACCCGGGGCGCGCCAAGCGATCCCCTCGGCGGTCGCCGAGATGCGGGTCACGACCCGGCAGCTGCGCTCCACCCTGCGCGGCTTCTCGCGCGTCCTCGATGCCCAAGCCACCCGCCCGGTGGCCCAAGAGCTGAAATGGCTCGGGGCGCAACTCGGCGAAGAAAACGACACCGAGGCCATGATCAAGGAGTTCAATCGGCTGCTCGCGGCGCTGCCCCAAAACCTGATCCGGGGTCCGGTCGAAACCGAACTGGACCACGAACTAGGCCGGCTGACCCAGCAGGGCAAACACACCGCCGAGGCGGCCCTGGCCAGCGAGCGCTACCTGGCCCTGCAGCGCATGCTCGACCAGCTGCTGACCGACCCACCCTTCGCCCGCCGCGCCGACCGGCCCGCACAAACCGAACTGCCCAAGAACCTGGCAAAGGCCGTGCGCAACCTCGATCGCCGACTGGCCGAGGCCGAGGCGATTGAGCCTGGGCCGGCGCGGGACGAGGCGCTGCACGAGGCGCGCAAGGCTGACAAGCAGGTGCGCTACATGACCGACATCCTCACCCCGATCAACGGCGAGCCAGCCCGCCGGCTGGGTCGGCAGGCGAAAAAGCTCCAAGACCTCCTCGGCGACTACCAGGACGCCGTGGTGACCCGTCCCCTGCTCCAGAAACTCACCGCGGCCGCGCACGCCAACGGGCACACCTCGTTCACCTACGAGTTGCTCGACTCCCTCGAAGAAGCCCGCACCGAGCGGGTCCTGCGCGAGCTTCCCCACCGGCTCGCGCGGCTGCACGACGACCGCACCCTGGCCTGGCTGCCCCAACCCCGTCACACCCAATCGGACAGGGCCCTGGCCGTGGCGGCGATCTAGTGTCCGGCGGCGGCGAAACGCGGTTCTAGGCGGGGCTGACGGCGGCCCGCCCGGCTTCCAGGCGGGCGATCGGCACCCGGAACGGGGAGCAGGACACGTAGTCGAGCCCGACACCGTGGAAGAAGTGAATCGACTCCGGGTCGCCGCCGTGCTCACCGCACACGCCCAGCTTCAGCTCGGGTTTCGTGGCGCGGCCCTCCTGCACGGCGATCCGGACGAGCCGACCGACGCCGTCCTGGTCGATGGTCTCGAACGGGGACACCGTGAAGATGCCCTTCTCCAGGTAGGCGGCGAACAGGGTGGCCTCGACGTCGTCGCGGGAGAAGCCCCAGGTGGTCTGGGTCAGGTCGTTGGTGCCGAAGGAGAAGAAGTCCGCGGAGTCGGCGATGCGGTGCGCGGTGAGCGCCGCCCTGGGCAGTTCGATCATCGTCCCGATCCTGATCTCCAGCGGGCCCACCCCGGCCTCGGCGCCGATCCGCGCGATGATCTCCTCCGCCTCGTCGCGCACCAGGTGCAGCTCCCTGACCGACCCGATCAGCGGGACCATGATCTCCACCTCAGGCTTGCGGCCCCTCTTGATCAGCGCGCAGGTCGCCTCCACGATCGCGCGCACCTGCAGCGCGAACAGGCCCGGGGTGACCAGCCCGAGGCGCACGCCGCGCAGCCCCAGCATGGGATTGGACTCGTGCAGTCGTTCCACCGCGGCGAGCAGCTTCTCGTCGCCCGCGTCGGGCGTCCCGGTGGCTGTCGCGGTGGCCACCCGGACGGCGAGCTCGGTGCGGTCGGGGAGGAATTCGTGCAGCGGCGGGTCCAGCAGCCGGATGGTCACCGGCAGGCCGTCCATGGCGCTGAGCAACTCGGTGAAGTCAGTGCGCTGCAGCGGAAGCAGGGCGTCCAGGGCGGCGGTGCGCTCGTCGGCGGTTTCGGCCAGGATCACCCGCTCGATCAGCGACCGCCGCTCGCCGAGGAACATATGTTCGGTGCGGCACAGCCCGATTCCCTCGGCCCCGAGCGACCTGGCCCTGGCGGCGTCCTCGCCGGTGTCGGCGTTCGCCCGGACCCCCAGCCTCCGCCGTTGGTCGGCGTGCCTCAGCAGCCGGTCGACGGCCTGGACCAGGTCGGCGGTCTCCTTGTCGGTGCCCTCGGTCGCCGCGTCGAGCCCCTCCTCCATGTATGTCTCCACCGGCGAGGGCACCACCGGCACCTCCCCCAGGAACACCTCCCCGGTGGAGCCGTCGATGCTGATCGGATCGCCCTCGGAGATCGTGCTGGTGCCGACCCGGATCGTCCTGGCCTCGGCGTCGACATCGAGCTCTTCGGCGCCGCACACGCAGGTCTTACCCATGCCCCGGGCCACCACCGCGGCGTGGCTGGTCTTGCCGCCCCTGGCGGTGAGGATGCCGTTCGCGGCGATCATGCCGGCCAGGTCGTCCGGGTTGGTCTCCTTGCGGACCAGGACCACCTGCTGGCCGCGCTCGGCCCAGTCGATGGCGCTCGGCGAGTCGAACACCACCCGGCCCACCGCCGCGCCGGGCGAGGCGCCCATGCCCGTGGTCAGCAGCCGCCGGTCGGCGGCCGGATCGAACCTGGGGAACATCAACTGCGCCAACTGCGCGCCGGACACCCGGGATAACGCCTCGTCCAGGGTGATCAGCTGCTCGTCGACCAGCTGCGCGGCGATCCGGAACGCGGCCGCCGGGGTGCGCTTACCGACCCGGGTCTGCAGGATCCACAGCTTGCCGCGCTCGATGGTGAACTCGATGTCGCACAGGTCCCGGTAGTGCGTCTCCAGCCGCCGCATGGTCTTGATCAGCTGCTTGTGCGACGACTTGTCCACCGCCGCGAGATCGTCCAGCGACAGCGTGTTGCGGATGCCGGCGACCACATCCTCACCCTGGGCGTTGGCCAGGTAGTCGCCATAGGCGCCGGCCTTGCCAGACGCCGGGTCCCGGGTGAAGGCCACCCCGGTTCCGCTGGTCTCCCCCAGGTTGCCGAACACCATGGTGCACACGTTGACGGCGGTGCCCAGATCCTGCGCGATGCGCTCCCGCCTGCGGTAGAGCCGGGCCCGGTCGGTGTTCCAGGAGTTGAACACCGCCCGGATGGCCAGGTCCAGCTGCTCACGCGGATGTTGCGGGAAGTCCGCCCCGGAGTGCTGGCGCACCGCGTCCTTGAACGCCTGCACCAGGCCTCGGAGGTCCTCCACGTCCAGGTCCACGTCGCTGGCCGCGCCCTTGGCGATCTTGGCCTTGTCCAATGCGTCCGAGAACACCTCGCCCGGGATGTCCAGCACGGTCTTGCCGAACATCTGCAGCAGCCGCCGGTAGGAGTCCCAGGCGAACCGCTCGTCGCCACTGGCTTCGGCAAGACCCTTGACGCTGGCGTCGTTGAGCCCGACGTTCAGCACGGTCTCCATCATCCCCGGCATGGAGAACTTCGCGCCGGAGCGGACGCTGACCAGCAGCGGGTCGTGCCGGTCGCCGAGCTGCCGACCGAGGCCGTCCTCCAGCTGGCGCAGCGCGGTGGTGACCTGTACCCGCAGCTCACCGGGCTCGGTGCCCAGGTTGAGGTACTCCCGGCACGCCTCGGTGGTGATGGTGAACCCCGGCGGCACCGGCAGCCCCAGCTTGGTCATCTCGGCCAGGTTCGCCCCCTTGCCGCCCAGCAGGTCCTTCTGATCCTTGTCACCCTGGCTGAAGTCGTACACGTACTGGGTCAAGGTCATTCCGCCCTCGGTCGGTCCGGAGGCCCGCCCACTCGCGGAGAACCGAGCAACACGGCCGTCGACCGCAGGTTACCGACCCGAGCCGGACGGGTAAACGAACCGCACAGCGCGGATGAACAACAGTGACCTTGGCCTCTGCCACGCGTCAGTGATGGCGGTCCGAGTGGTCACCGCGGCCGCCCGTGGCGCTCGAGGGCAGGTCGAGTGTGGGGTTGCGATCGCAGAACCCACTCGGCCTCGCGGGACGTCAGCCCGCGGAACGGGCGAGGGCCACGACCCGGTCGTGCAGCGCGGGCAGGGCCTCCTCGGTCTCGGGCTTCATCAGAACGCTGCGCAGGATCCGGCCGTGGTCGACATCCGCATCGACATCGTGGCCGCGTACTGCCAGGGCCGCCGGCGTGACGTCGTAGGTGGCGACGTAGACGGCCTCGTCGGGGGGCAGCGCCATCCCGGTGTCGAGGACGTGCCCGGAGACCCGGTCGATCTCGGAGAGCGTCGCGCGGCGCGGGAAGTAGGTGACGATGTCGAGCTGCGGGGTCTGGAAGGGAACCAGCTGGTCGCTGTCGGCGAGGGCGTTCGCCCAGGTCAGTGCGGCACGTCGGCCGGGACGCAGCACCGCGCCGAGCCCGTCCGGGGTCAGTGGCAGCAGCTTCAGCGTCAGCCAGAGGGCGGCGGCCGCCGCGCCGGAGCGCGAGCACTCGAGCGAGATCTCGCCGAGGTGCATCTGGTCGGAGGTGAAGTAGGTGTAGGGCGAGTCGTGGCCGTAGTGGCGGGCCACGGACGGGTCCCGGAACAGGATCGCACCGCAGCCGTAGGGCTGCAGTCCGTGCTTGTGCGGGTCGATCACGACCGAGTCGCACTCGGCGATCGCCCGGAACGGGGCCGCCGCAACGCCGTCGGCGCTGTCGTCGGCGATCAGCCGGAAGAATCCACCGTAGGCCGCGTCGACGTGGATGCGCACGCCGTGTTCGCGGCACAGGCCCACCGCCTCGTCGATAGGGTCGATCGCGCCCAGACCGGTGGTGCCGGCGGTCATCACGACGGTGCCGACGCTGCCGCCGCGCAGCAGCTCATCGAGCGCGTCGAGGTCCATCCGCCCGGTGGTGTCGGTGGCCACGGCGTGCCCCGGCACTCCGAGGAGGTGGCACATCCGGCTGTGGGTGTAATGGGCGTCGGCGCTGTAGGCGATCCCTCGGCCCGGATGCAGCTCGCGGGCCACGAACAGGGCTTCCAGGTTGGCGATGGTGCCGCTGGTGGTGAGGTGCCCTAGGTGCTCGCCGAAACCGAACATGGATGCGAGCTGGGTGACGACCTCGCGCTCCATTGCGGCGGTGGCCGGGCCGCCGTCCAGGGCGTGGTTGTTCGGGTTGATCAGCATCGTGGTGACGTAGCCGAGCACCGCGGCCGGGTGCGGCGGCTTGAGCATCTGACCGGCGTAGCGGGGGTGGAAGAACGGGTAGTTGTCCCGCAGCCGGCTGGTGAGCTCGGCGTGGGCGGCGCGCACGGCCTCGGGGTCGACGTCGAGGGACGAGTGCGGGGTGTAGGGCCCGAACTCGGCCATCCAGCGGGAGACCTCGCTGACGGCCCGTTGCAGGTGCTCGCCCAGCGCGTCCGCGCCGGTCGGTCCCCCGAGCGGGGCGGCGGTTGGATGCGGCTGGCGGGTCGTGGTCATGGTGGGCTCCGTAGGGTTGTTGCCGCGGAGGAGCGCGCCCGGTACATGTTCACCGTCTGACGTCCTCGACCGCGCGGAGACTCACCGGCTTGCCAGAGCGCAGCAGGAGCGCCAGCACAAGACCCAGCACACACATGAAAGTCACCGCGAGGAACACGTTGGCGTAGGAGGTCGTAGTGATGTTCTGCCCCAGCCGCTGGTAGATCGGCAAGAGCCCGCTCGCGCCCTGGTGCGCGGCGGCCGCCAGCTCGGGAGAGTTGTTCGGGTTCATCCGCGCGCCCCAGTCGGTCAGCAGCTGGGCCTGCTGGGCGAGAATCGACCCCCCGAAGACCGCGAGCCCGATGCTCGACGACACTTGCCGGACCACGTTGTTCATCGCGCTGCCGGCGCTGATCTGCGCGGCGGGCAGCGCGGCCAGACCAGCGGTCATGATCGGCATCATGCACAGCCCCACCCCGACGTTCCGGATCAACGTCCACAATATGAGATCCGAGCGCGGCAGGTCGGCGGTGATGTGCGCGGTCAGATAGGAGCCGTACGCGGTGACAGCAATGCCGATCACCGCCGGCCAGCGCGGGCCGATCCAGTCGTAGAGCCGCCCAGCGATGGGCATCAACACGGTCATCACCAACGCCGCCGGCATCATTACCAGACCGGCGTCAAACGCCTGCATCCCCTGTGGGCCCTGCAGGAACTGCGGGATGTAATACAGCGTGCTGAACAGGCCGACCATGAGAATGCCGAGCAGCAGCAGCGAGTTGACGTATGGCCACACGCTGAACACCCTCAAGTCCAGCAGCGGACTTTCCACCTCGAGCTCGATGACCACAAAGAGCGCGAGGCTCAGCGCGCTCGAGACCAGCAAGATCAGGATGGGATAGCTGGTCCAGTGCCAGTCCTGGCCCTTATCCATGGCCAGCAGCAGCGCGAACAACCCATAAGCAATGGTGATGAAACCCCAGAAATCGAACCTAGGCCAGCTGGTCGGCCGGATCCGCGGGAGCACCACGGCCGCCGCGATCGCGCCGAGCACGCCGACCGGGACGTTGATGTAGAAGATCAGCCGCCAGTCCCAGTATTCGACCAGGTACCCGCCGAGGGTCGGGCCAAGCGACGGCGCAAAGGTCACCCCGAGGCCGTACATGCCCATTGCGGTGCCGATCTTCTCCCGCGGCACGATCCGGTACAGCATGGTCATGGTGATCACCGGCAATACGCCGCCCGGGATCGCCTGCAGGATCCGGAAGCCAATCATGCTGGTCAGATCCCAGGCCATCCCGCACAGCACGGACGCGACGGTGAACCCGAGCAAGGAGATCAGGTAGATCCGGGTCATCCCGAAGCGGTCACTGAACCAGCCGGTGAGCGGCACCACCACACCGAGCGCGAGCGCGTAACCGGTGACCACCCACTTGATATCGTCAGCGCTCGCGCCCAGCGAATTCTGCATATGCGGGATCGCGACATTGACGATGCTGGTGTCCAGCACCGACATGAACATGCCGGTAATCAGCACGATCAGCGGGAGCAGCCAACCACCGGAGCGACCCGCCGTCCGGCTCGCGCTGCCCACCGATGGAGTGTGCCATAGAGAACACTACGTACTCAATCACTAGTCCAGAAGGTCCTCGATCACGATGGGGATGTGGCGGACCCGGGTGCCGGTGGCGTTGTAGATGGCGTTGGCGATCGCCGCCGCCATGCCGACGGTGCCGATCTCGCCCACCCCTCTCGCGCCGACGGAGTTGTGCAGGGTGTCCGGGTACTCGACGAAGTGGACGTCGATATCGGGAATGTCCGCGTTCACCGGGACCAGGTAGCTCGCGAAGTCGCCGTTGGCCAGCCGGCCGTTCGACTCGATCTCCAGGCCCTCGTGCAGCGCGGCCGACACGCCCCAGATCATGCCGCCCATGATCTGGCTGCGCGCGGCCTTCGCGTTGATGATCCGGCCGGCGTCGAACACGCCCAGCAGGCGCGACACCCGAGCCTCGCGGGTCCACTTGTGCACGCGGACCTCGCAGAACTGGGCACCGAACGAACTGAACGAGTGCTTGGTCATCTCCTCGCCGGGCGCTGAGGAACCCATCGCGGAGATCGACGAGCGATCCACCGCGGCCAGTACCTCGCCGAAGCTCATCGCCGCGCCGTCGGCCAGCACCCGACCGTCCGCGTACGAGACCTCCCTGCCGTCGAACGGCGCACCCGGGGACGACGCGAGGGCGAGCAGGTCGTCGATCACCTTGGCCGCCGCGATCATGATGGCCGACCCCACGCTCGCGGTGGCGGTCGAGCCGCCGGACAGGCCGCCGGGCGGCAATGCCGAGTCGCCCAGCTTCGGGGTGATCTGCTCCGGCGTGATGTCCAGGGATTCGGCGCCCACCAGGGACAGCACGGTCAGCAGGCCGGTTCCCGGGTCCGACCCGCTGGTCGCGACCACGGCCGTGTCGTCAGCCCGCATGCTGACCTCGACGCTGGCCGGGAACCGCAGCGCGGGGAACATCGCGGTGGCGGTGCCGAGGCCGACGAGCCAGTCGCCCTCAGTGCGACCGCGCGGTGCGCGGTTTGGCCAGCCGAACCGGGCCGCCCCGATCTGGAAGCACTCATCGAGATGTTTGCTCGACCACTGCAGGTCGTTGCCGGGCGGTGCGGTCGAGCTGTTACGCAGGCGCAGCTCGATCGGGTCCATGTTCAGTGCGACCGCCAGCTCGTCGATCGCGCTCTCCAACGCGAAGGACCCGGGTGCCTCACCTGGCGCCCGCATGAACGTGGTCGGCGGGATGTTCAGCGGCACCATCTTCTGGCTGATGGCCAGGTTCTGCGTCGCGTACCACTCCCGGGAGGTGCCGTGCGAGGTCGGCTCGACGAACGACCGGTCCATCGGCGTGCTGGACCACGAGTCGTGGCGGACCGCGATCAGCCTGCCGTCGGTGTCCGCGCCCAGGGAGATCTTCTGTACCGTCGCGGGGCGGTTCGCGGTCGCGGTGAAGACCTGCTCCCGGCTGAGCGCGGCCTTGACCGGCCGGCCGAGGACCTTGGCAGCCGCCGCCGCCAGGAACGCCGGCACAGCCGTACGGCCCTTTCCGCCGAAAGCCCCGCCCACGAAGGGGTTCACCGAGTGGACCGAGGACGGATCCTGCTCCAGGGCAGTGGCCAGCTCCGCCGCCTGCAGGTAGGCCCCCTGGTTTCCGCTGTACATGGTCAGGCCCTCGGCCCCCCAGACCGCGACCGCGGAATGCGGCTCCATCGCGGCGTGGTTCTGGGTCGCGGTGCTGTAGGTCGCCTCGACAACCACCGGGCTCGCCGCCAACGCGTCCTCAATGGACTCGACGCCGTCGGCGAGGACGGTGATGGACGGCGGCGCACCGTCCATGGCCGGCGGCGCGTCCTCGGCCGAGGCGAGGCCGTCCCGCAGCGAGGTCAGCGCCGGCCGCTCGCGATACGAAACCTCGATGAGCATCGCCGCGTCCCGCGCCTGCTCGAAGGTCTCCGCGACCACGAAGCCGATCGGCTGGCCGTAGTACGTGACTTCCTTGTCCTGCAGGGGTACCCATGTCTCGCCCAACAGCGGGGAGGTAGCGGTGCGCAACTCCAGCGGGTCGAACGGCGAGTACACGCCGATCACGCCGGGAGTGCTCTTCGCCGCCGTGACGTCCATGGCCTCGATCTCGCCGTGGGCGATCGTGCTGAGCACGACATATCCGTAGACCATGCCGGGGAAGTTGTTGTCCACCCCGTACTTGGCCCTACCGGTGACCTTCAGCGGGCCGTCCACCCTGCTGGTCATGAACGACTCCCCTCGGTCAGCTCGAGCAGTGCGCGGACGACGGTCCGCTTCAGCAAGGACACCTTGAAACCGTTGTCGGACAACGGCCTGGCACCTTCGGCCGCCACGGCCGCCGCATCCTCGAAGGACGCCAGGGTCGCGGGGGCACCACGCAGGGCAGCCTCGACCGAGGTCAGCCGCCACGGCACGGTCGCCACGCCACCGATCGCAACCCGGGCATCGACAATCCGCGAGTCCTGGATGTCCAGTGCGACCGCGGCGGAGCACAGCGCGAACTCGTAGGACTGCCGATCCCGCACCTTGACGTAGGTCGAACGCGAAGCCCAGTCCAGCCGTGGGACCAGAACCTCGGTGATCAGCTCGCCGGCGCGCAAGTCGTTCTCCACCTCTGGAGTGTCACCCGGCGGGCGATAGAAGTCGGCGAGCTCGACGGTGCGACTTCCGGTGGCGCTGGCCAGCCGGATCTCCGCGCCGAGCGCGACCAGGGCGACCGCCACGTCGCTGGCGTGGGTGGCCACGCACGAGTCGCTCGCGCCCAGCACGGCCTGCATCCGGTTGGCCCCCGAGATCGCGGGGCAGCCGCTGCCCGGTTGCCGCTTGTTACATGGCATGGCGACATCGCGGAAATACGTGCAGCGGGTGCGCTGCAACAGATTTCCGCCGATGCTGGCCATGTTCCGCAGTTGCTGGGAAGCGCTCAGCAGCAGGGCGCGGGAGATCATCGGGTACACGCCCGGGTGCGCCGCGATGTCGCTCATCCGCTCCAACGCGCCGATCCGCAGCCCGTCGCTGGTATCGATGCCGCGCAACGGGAGCTCGTTGATGTCCAGGACATGCCGGGGCGTCAGCACATTGAGCTTCATCAGGTCGACGAGCGTGGTCCCGCCGGCCAGGAACGTGCCAGGCGAGGCGAGTGCGGCTTCGACGGTCACGGGTGCGGTGAGCTCAAAGGGACGCATCGGCCAGCCTCGCTTGTTCGACTGCCGCGATGATGTTCGGGTAGGCCGAGCAGCGGCAGATATT
>DATHIT010000853.1:0-25618 GCA_035489915.1 Pseudonocardia sp.
CTACTGCATCGACGGGAGCAACCAGGAGCAGGTGGCCGCGACGGTGATCGTGGAGGCGGCCAACATGCCGGTCACCCCGGAGGCCGAGGAGGCGCTGCGCCGGCGCGGCGTGGTGATCTCCCCCGACTTCCTGGCCAACTCAGCGACCAACGCGTGGTGGTGGTGGGTGTTGTTCGGCGACATCGACGGGACGGCGGCGGCGTCCTTCACCAAGATCGACACCCGGATCCAGGCGCTGAGCGAGCAGATGTTCGAGCACGCCGAGCGATACCGCGTTAGCCCACGCACCGCGGCCTTCGCCCTCGCCAGCGCGCGGCTCGACGAGATCGCCACCCGCTTCCCCACGACCTGACCGCGCTGGCCGCCGCTGCCGGTGGCCACGCAACGCTGACCGCGGCCGTGGCCGGCTGTGCGCGTGGCCACCGGCCCCGGGACGGCCACCTGGCCGTGGCCGCTCGGCGCGTTGCCGTGGCCATGGCCGGTGCGTGCCCACTGAGCGGTGGCCGGGCGCGAGCCGGCCATGGCCACGGGTGGGCCGGGATCAGGCGACCATCGCTGGGACCGGGTCGGCCGGACCGCTCGGCGTGCTCAGAACACTCGGGGCGAGCCGGGTCAGCTCGGCACGCAGCGCGGTCACCGCCGCGGCGAGGGTGTGCTTCTCGGCGGCGGTGAGGCCTCCCCGGCCCGTGGCGCGCAGGTCCGTGTCGATCGCGGTGATGGTCTTCCGCGCGACGCACAGGGTGGCCAGCGATCCGCGGCGCGGCAGCTCGGACAGCTCGGACAGGGTTGTCAGGCGGGAGTCGAGCTCCCAGACGAAACGGTGCAACGGCAGGGTGCCGGCGGCGTAGGAGTCGATGGTGGCGCGCAGTCCGTCGGCGACAAAACGGCGCAGCGGGCAATGCGTGGGGGCAGTCATCGGTGAAGATCCAGTCCAAAGGACGGGGACGTTCCGCGCACACGGAGACGACCAGGGACAGAGGAGATGAACCTGGTCTCCGTGGCAACTCACACCGAGACCTGCAATGCCCGGCTCTACAACAACGGCGGACTACTACACACCAATGTTTCGACCGAGCGACTCGACCTTACGGGGTGACGCGATCGCCGGTCAACGAAACGGCACCGCCCAATGAGGCGAACCCCTCCCCCAGCCAACGGCGTCACAGAGCAGTGCCCCGGCGACCAGCTCAGCTGGCCACCGGGGCACCGGGTACCCGTCGAGCGCTCAGATGGACAGGAAGCCCAGGACGTGGCCGGTGTCGAGGTTCCGGCTGGCACCGTTGTCCAGGTTCAGGTCCTGCGAGTGGCCCTGCTGGTCGGCGGCGGGGCCGCTGTCGCTCTCGTCGTCCGCATAGGCAACACCGGCCGCGCCGAGCAGCGCGATGGCGGTGGCCGCGCTAGCGATGATGACCTTCTTAAACATGTGCGATGTCCCTCCGATTACCCATAGTCCGCCGCCCGCTACGCCGGGTTGCGGAGACCTCCACGACCCGGCAACGAGTCGGACCGGCATCGCGTCACGATCTTCGCCGGACTCTCCTCGTGTGAGTGACAGTGAGTGAATGTCCGATTGCATGGAGTAGTCGGATTCGATCGATCGTGCAGGGCCATGCCCGACCGTGATCGGCCTGGCCGGCAGTCTCGAGATTCAACCGCACGCCTCGGGTCGGTCCGCCGAGGGGCTGCCGCATCGAAGCGGACTCTCCGGGCCGCTCCGGAGTCAACGGCCTCGGTCAGACCGCGGGTAGGGTGACAATCAGCGCTGTCGCCCGGTCAGAGGGACGTGGGATGAATCCGTTTACCAGGATCGGCCTCGAGACCGCCGCTGTGATCATCGTAATGATCATCTTGTTGGTGCTGGCAGCGTATCTGCTCGGCTCGTTCAGCATGTAGCTGCGAGGCCGCGCCCGATCATTCGAAGCGGAGTGCTTCGATGGGGCGCAACCGGGCGGCGCGGTAGGCGGGATAACCGCCGGCGAGTAGGCCGATGACCACGCTGACCCCGAAGGCGATCAGCACCGGGTTGAGGCTGAGCAGCGGTACCGGGGTGGGGGTCAGCGAGCTGGGGTCCGGTGGCCACAACTTGGGAATGACGGACGCGCCGAGCAGGCACAGGCCGACGCCGAATACCGATCCGACCAGGCCGCCGAGCGTGGTCAGCATGACGGCTTCGCTGAGGAACTGGCGCATGATGGCTCGCCGTGGCGCGCCGATGGCTTTGCGGATGCCGATCTCGCGGGTCCGTTCGGTGACCGCGACCAGCATGATGTTGGCGACCCCGACGCCGCCGACGAACAGCGAGATCGCCGCGACGGCCAGGATGAACATCGACATGAACCTGATCGACTGCATTTGTTGCTGCAGGATGCTGGTGAAGTCGGTGACGTTGTAGTCGCGGTCGGTGTCGACCCTCACGTGGTGTTGTTCATTGAGGATTGCGTAGATCTGCGCCTCGGCCTGCTTGAGCGTCGCGGTGCTGGTCGACTTGGCGATGATGACGTCGAGCTTGCCGGCGTTGTTACCGACCACGAACGCGCGGGCCGCGGTCAACGGCACCATCACCACGTTGTCGTTCTGGCCATCGGAGTTGACCACGCCCTGGACCTTGAAGGTGCTGTGCCCGACCCGCAGCGGCTGCCCGATCACCGAGTTGGGATCGGTATCGGGGCCCCACAGCTGGTTGAGCACCTGCGGCCCGATGACCGCGGCCCTGGTCGTTGAGCTCATCTGCTCGGAGGTGAACCACTTGCCGGCCACCATGTGGCGGTTGGCCAGCTCCAGGTAGTTCTCCACGATGCCGAACAGTTGGCCACCGGCCTTCTGGCTATTCGCGGTCAGCGTGACGCTCTTGCTGGCCACCGCCGGGGACAGGGTGGCGATGTCGGGGGCGGCTTCGCGGTCTTGCAACGCCCGCAGATCGTTGTCGGTCAGGTGCTGCGGCGCCTTGCCGGTGGCCACCGGGCCGGTGATCGGGGTGATGGTGATCTGGGTGGCGAAGCGGCTCCACTGGTCATTGAAACCCTTGGTCATGCCATCGCCCATCGCGACCAGCACGATCACCGAGGCAACCCCGGCGATGATGCCCACCGTGGTCAACACCGACCGCAGCCGATTGTTCGACAAGCTGTGCAGCGCGGCGAGCAGGGCTTCGCGCATCTGGGCGCCCCACGCCGCCGGGGTGACTGGTCGCAGGTCGGCCGCCCGCGCCGCCAATGCCCGCGCACCGGCCGGGATCAGCGAGGGCAGCGGCGTGCCCCGCAGCACCGCCTCGGCATCCTGGCGTGCGACCTCGGCCTGGGCCGCCCGCTGTTGGAGCTGGATCCGACGGTGAGCCCGCCGGTCCCGCCGGGCAGTCAGAACCGTGCTGTACCAGCGAACCCGCCGCTGGGCAACGGTTCGGCCGATGGACGGCGCTGGCGGTGGTTCGATCTCATTACGGGCCAGTGCAGCGGGGGGCGTCGAGGCTAGGGGTGCCGCGGGGCCGGGATGTTTCCGGGCGCCGCGATGTTTCGAGGGGCGGCGAGGCCTCGGCAGGTGAGGGCCGTTCGACGGGCGCCGGCGCTTGAACGGGCGGGGGTGCTTGAACGGGCGGGGGTGCTCCGACAAACGGCAGGACCCGGGGCCGGGGCGGCTGGGGCGAGTTCGGAGGCGTCGGGGGAACGCGCCGGATGGCGGGTGCTCGCCCTGGCGGGCGGTCGGGAAGGGTGGGCCACAACCATTCCGGGTGCGAGGGCAGCGGCGCCAGCGGGTAGCGCGCCCGATTCTGCCGGACACCGCGCACGGCGTAGGGACGACACGGGCGGCGGAACCAGCGCCGTGGCGGCTCGGGCACCAACCGCCGGTAAGGCGTGGCCGGCCGGCCATCGCGGCCGCGTCTGGCCGCCATGGCCGCCGAGGTCGGTACCGATATCGGCTCGGTCCGCGGCTCACCCGCTATGTCCGTCGCACCGAGCGGGGCGGCCGAGGACGCCGACCCCCGACGCTGCTTACGGGCGATCTTGCGGTGGGCCGGGCAGCAGTACCGACGGGCGTGGCCACGGGCGACCGGCTCGATCACGGTCTCGCAACCGGCAAGCGCGCAGACTGCGTCATCGGTCGCCGGGGACTGGTCCCCGGCGGAGTGGGTGGAATGTGAGGCGGTCTCGATCATGGCGGGCTCCTGCGCCCGCAACCGGCGGATCAGCTAACCCACTCACCAGACGACGAGGTGAGCCGGCGGGTGATCAACGCGGCTACGGACAAGTACGGGAATCGGACGCTCGGGAGATGAGACACGCAAACCGAGGAAAACCGGCGGCGACCAGCGGCTTCAGCACAACCACTACGCGCAACAACGGCCCGCTCAGATAGGCCAACTCGCGCTGGCCCGCGTGTACCCACAACCCGGCGGTCCGTCCGCGGCACATTCACACCGAGGGACACCGGGCCAATCCACCAGAACCCGCATCAAACACGAGTCCCGGACACCACCCACGGTAGACGCGCACACCGAATCCCGCCAATCACAATTCGGATCAACACGAATGGGTACATCGGCCAGCCCTGTCCCACGACGACACCACTGCCGCCGCCCGACCGAAACTCCGCCGCTCACCGCCTCCCCGATTGGCCGGTCGCCGGAGCGGTGGACGCCCGCATCTCCGGGATGCGGCCACCCGCTGGCGGTGGCCGCGGCCACGAGCGGCCGCGGTCAGCTGGTGGCCACGGTGCGGTGGCCACGCCTCGGGTGGCCACGCTGATGGCCATCCCCCGGTGGCCAATGTTGATGGCCACCTCGCGCGGCCATGCTGATCGCCACCGCGGCAGCGGCCACAACGACGTGGCCACACGCCGCGCCCCAGTGGGGCGTCTCAGCGTCCGAACAGGCCGCCGATCAACCGGCCCACCCCGGAGATCACGCTGTGGATCATGTCACCGACGCCGGACCCCGACGATGCCGTCGAGGACTCGTCCTCGCTGGCGCCATCGCTGGAAGCGGCGGGCTTGACCCCCTTGGGCGCCCCGGCCGTCGAGTCTTGATCGGAAGCCGCGCCAGCCCGATCAGTGCGAGGACCACGAGCCGGCTGGTCGCGCTCAGCCGAGTCCCCGCTGGACGCGGAATCGTCGTCGGACAGACCCAGCCACCGCCCCACCGTGTTGAACGCCGCCCCGACCGGACCCGAGCCGCGCGACGCCGAAACACCGTCGCTGTCCGACCCACCGGAACCACCCGAGCCCGACCCGCCATTCGACTGATGCCGACTCGGCGAGGGAGCCACCGCGTCCCCAGCTGACCCGTCCGAACCACCGCCCGGTCCCCCACCCGGCCCGCCACCCAGCCCACCCACCGCCGGCCACGCCGAAGGCCACGCCGAGGGCAGCGCCGTGAGGTTGGCGACCAGCTGCACCCGCGCTGTGGATGCCGACGCTGTGGATGCCGGCGCCGTGGCGGAACTCATCGGATGAAGGCTCGCGGCGTAGGCAAGATCGGTGGAGATCGGGCTGTGCCAGGCCCCGACGAAACACACCATCACCGCGCCGCCAGACACCGCAACGGCGGGCCTCGCCCAGAACCTGACCGGTGTCGACACCATGCTGATCACTCCAGAAGCTCGAGGAGAAGAAAAAGGGAGGTCAGGACGGAGATCCTGACCGCGATCGAAGTCACCACACACCGAGAAACGCCACCGAATAGGCCGGTCTCACCAGGGAAAAGACCAGCGCCGCAGGTCGGCGTTCCCGGGGCTCTTCGGCACCCAGACCCGACCACCTCGTGGCCGGCCACCGTCGTAGTCACGCGGCCTTCGAACCCGCCGGTCGGCGCTTGGTGCGCTGCGCCAACGAACGGGCCATGCGCCGCCGAGAGTACAACTCCCGCCCCGCCGCGCAACCCAAAGATCGTGAAATTCCCCTCCCCGGGTTGGTCAACTACTGCTAGCCTGGGGGCGCGTTCACCGTGATCGGTGGATGCCAGAACCGAAGACCTGAGTGCTCCGCGCTTGGGTTTGATGCCTCCGCGTGACGTTGACCGTGGTTGGTGTTCCGGTCGGATCTGGGTGCCGAAGAGCCCTGGGAACCCGTCATCTCTGTGATGGTGCTGTCCCCTGTTTTCGCGGCCGGTCTTTGGCCGGCCAGCAGTGCGGGGAGAGCTCACCGTCACGGTGTCCGGAATCCGTGGAGAACCCGTGATGATGTCGGTGACCCCGGCTGGAAGGCAGCGCACCCGCGCCGTGCCTCCAGTCTCGGCGCCGGCCCTGTCGCGAGCTCAGTCGCGGGAGCGGGCTCGGGTAGTGGTCGCGGTGTTGTCGCGGATGTGGCGAGCCGGATCGGTGTCGCTGCTGTTGGGTGCCGCCGCGCTGGTGTGGCTGATCGCCACCCTGCTCTCGACGCCAACGTCCACCCAGCCTCCGGTGGCGGTGTCGCCCACCACGGCGGCGGTGCAGCCCGTGGCCAACATCCGGCTGGTACCGGCTGATGTCGCCGGCTCACCCGGAGGCTCCAGCGGCGGTGGTGACAGCGCCGCCCCCGCCCCCAAACCAGCCAGCTCCTCCAAGTCCTCCAACAGCGGCTCCTCCAATGGCTCCAGCGGGGGCAGCTCCTCCAGCAGTGGCAGCTCCAGCGGGAGCAGCTCCGACGGCGCGAAAGCCGCCGGCGGCCCGAAACCGGCGGACTCATCACCGAGCTCGTCGTCCTCAGACGGTGGGTCAAGCGCGTCCGCGCCCGCCCCGAAGCATGACAAGGCGAGCTCGTCCTCGGATGGTGGGTCGAGCGCGCCAGCGCCGAGGCATGACGCACCGAACTCGTCGTCCTCAAGCGGTGGGTCAAGTGCGCCGGCGCCCGCGCCGGCAAAGCCCGCCGCGTCGGCACCCACCGCCGCACCGACGTCGAACACCACACCGGCCGCAGGCGCACCCACGAAGCCGGGTCAGCTGGATCATGCCGCACCCACTGCGGGGGCACCGAAGAAGCCGGGCCAGACCAACCAGGCCGCACCGAACTCCACACCCACCATGGCCGCACCTAAGAACCCAGGGCAGTTGGATCAGCCCGCACTGACTGGGGGTGCGCCGAGAAGGTTGGGTCAGCCGGATCAGGGCGGGTTGGATTCCTCGCCGGTGATACGGCGGAGCAGCCGCCCGGGTCTGTTGGGATCAGCGGATCCAATGGCATCAGTGCTGACGAAATATCGTTCAGTGGGCCAGCCAAATCAGAGCGGGCAGAACTCGTGCGGTCCGGGTGGTTCCGGGTGTCCCACGCCCCCGCCCGCCGCACCTGGTCCGTCCACGCCGGGTGGACCGACCAACGCCGGCAACAGCGCGGGCGGCGGCTCCGGCGGCGGGGGTGGCCACGGACAGTCAGGCCTGGCCGCATCCGGCTCCGCCGGCGGCGACATGGCCGAAGCACCGGTCACCGGTCCGCAACTGGCGAATGGTCTGAAACCAAAGCAAGCCCCACACAGCGGCCTGGACCCACCCACTGCGGTCACCTATCCGTTCAACGGCAAGTCCGAAGATCAGGTCAGGGCCGAGGGGCTGGCACGCGCGGAGGCTAACGCCGCAGCTGTCGGAGGCAATCCTCAGACACTGACCGAAGATCAACAAGCCGCTGCGGACATCCGGCGAAACGGTGACTTCCGCGCTGGGCTACAGGCCAGGTCCGATGCTGAGTTCCTCTACGCGGAGAACGAGGGGAACATCGACCCGGGGGTGCCCCACACCCCTTCCGGCGTGACCCATGCCGCTCTCGGAACCGCCAGTTTCGTTCCTGGCATCGGAACCCCAGCCGCCCTACTCGACGCCGGTGTCTACGCCGCCGAGGGCGACAACAAGTCAGCGGGAATCGCCGCCCTCAGTGCCATTCCGCTCGTCAAAGGCGTCAAGGTAGCCGTCGAAGGTTCTGTCGAGGCGGCCAAGGTCATCAAAGCGACCAGGGCAGCCGAGGAAGCCGCCGACACCGCCGCCGGCGCCGTTGCTTCCAAGACGACCAAGAACATCTCCGCCGGCGAGCCCGGGCAGGCAGCACCACCAGGTGCGGTCACCACAAAACCCACACCAGCGTCTGAGTCGGCCGGTAACCCTGCTCAGAACGCCGGAACAAGCCCGCCACAGATCACCGCTCCAGCGCGCGAGCCGGGGGCCACGCTCGAGGGTGGGAACGCCAATGTCCGGGCGCTCACCCGCGCGGACTTGTCGCCCAGCCAAGTGTCTAATCTGAACCGCTACGTGAAGAAGTTGCCTGCGGCAGCTGAGGACACCGCTATCAGGGGATTACCTGACGGCTCGACCCAGTTCGAAACTCGCGTGCCAGGACGCGTTCCTGACTCGTACGCCCTCTACACTAAGACCATCAGTAAGGACGGAATCACAGTCGGCTATACGAAGACGACGGTGCTGCCGGATGGGTCGGTTGCGCACGTCAAAGACAAGTTGAGCAAATGACTGACGGAGTACGACGGGCTCAGCGTGCCGAGGCGCTGCGGGACCTGATCGAACTGCGTGTCCCCGTCAAACAGGCCGCCACCGCCCTGGCTCAATACCCTTGGGACAGCGACGAGGAGCTTGACGTCCTCACACGAGCCGATGCCCTGCGCCTGCTGAGCCGATACAAGCGTCAGGAACTCACGCCCGTGGAAGTACAGCATTGGGCTGAAGCGCTCGAAGGACGTGATGATCTTGGCTTAGAGCACATGTCCGAGGACTTACTAAAGGAGTTCCTGTTCCAGATTGCCACGCCTGAATTGGCAGATCGGCTCACGCCTGAGGTCGCCACCCGATGGGAAGCCACACTCAAGGAATCACCCCAGGGATGACGGAAGCCTCACCTCAGTCGGTTCGACACCAGTCTGCGAGTTCGACCTCCGGAGCCGGGTGCCCCTGCGGTCCGTATCGACCGCCAGGGCCCCCACAAGCGCACGCGGCCTGCGACGCCAGAGGACAACGCTTCCTGGCGGTGCTGCGGACGATGACCACCGCGTAGTTCGCCGCTTTCACCATCGGCCCCGCAGCGCGATGCAGCGCCACAATTGTTGTCGCCTGCTCTAGATCAATGCGAAAGTGGACAGGGACTGGCGAATGGCCGGTTCGTAGGTGGCGAACGTGAGGTCGGGCGCGGTGCCGCTGACCACGTACGCGTTGCCTCTGGCGACCACCAGCAGCTGCAGGTTTCGCAATGTCGATCCTGACTGGGTGAACGTGCATCCGAGAAGGTGCGCCGGTTGCCCGTCGGCCAGGGTGAACGGCTCGTCCAGCACCGGTCGGTAGCCAGGGAAACTCTCGGGTAGCAGTTGCCTTGCGCCGGCCAGGTTTGCGTCCAGATCGGCGTCGGTCGGGGTCACGACAACGTTCATGTTGACCAGTGGGGGGTTGCCACCACTGGCCCGGTTGGGCGCCACGAATGTCGCGGCGGAGACTGCCAACCCGGGCACCTGTTGCCAACCCGGCGGTGGGGTGAGAGCGAACCCGCTCTGTTCGTTGCGGTAGCTCGCCGCCGGCGAGGTCGATGCGGTGGGGGCCTCGGGAGCGGCCGCGGACGGCGGTGCCGAGCAGCCCACCAGCACCCCTGCCCCAGCCACCGCGGCAACAGCGAGCATCCTCGAAGGTCGACGGATCTTCATGCGGACATCCTGCACTGATGGAGTAGCTGCCCGGTGGTTATCGGCCCGTACCGGTGCAAGACGGCTCGCTGGTAGAGATTGCTTGGGTGTGGTTCACCGGTCGTTCACCGGCCAGCTCCCTGTCGGCCACTTGGGCTGACTAGTTTTGGTCTCGCTTGGCGGCATCGAATGCGTCCCTCGGGACGACCCGCTGCGTGACTTGTACCGTCGCGGGGATCATTCGCACTTGAGCTGAGTGTTCTGTTTCCGCTGCTCGTAGTCGTTGAGCGCGGGTTTCCGACTGCTGCTGAGGATGAGTCATGAGGTCCCTGGTTCCGGCTGGCCTGACACGGTGCGTGCGCGCCGTGTTGGTCGCCGCGCCTGGGACTCTTCTGGTGTTGGCCGGCGGGTTGCTGGTGTGGCTGGCTGGGCTGGTTTCCGGTCCGGCCCAGGCATCTCCAGCTCAAGCTGTCGTGGCCGCGCCGGTGGCAACGGTTGCTCACGCCAGCACCGTCAGCACGATGACCCCGGCCGCCCACGTGGGCACTGGGTGGTTGGCCCAGGGCGGTGTCGAGGGTCCCTCGGACGATGTCGGGGTGCAGCCGTTGGGGCCACCCGGGACCGGGTCACCCTCGAAGTCGTCAGGGGCGAGCAACTCCGCTATTTCCAGTGAGCCGGTTGCCGCTAAGAGATCCGTTTCGGTAACGCCTGACCCGGATTGGGAAAACGCGGCCGGATCGGTGAAAAACGCCGCCCAGCCATTGCGGAATGTGGCCGGCGCGAATTCCAGCGGAGCCCGTGCGACCGATCAGGAGCCGCTCACCACGCCGCGACCGCGCGGCCAGGAAACAGCCGGGTCGACGCCGACCGACGACGTGGCCGAGCCGGATGCGGTGGCCGGCGCCGCCGAGCGGACGGCGGCCGCGGTCACACAGACGGCGGCGGCCGCGACGAGCGAGGCCCAAGATCAGGTGGCCCGGGCAACCACGGAAGTCGCGCGCGAACTCGCCGCGGCGATCGGACACCCGCCAGCCGCTGTTCGCACCGCCCTCCGCGAGAGTGGGGCGCCGAACCTGGGCCAGGATCCGCACGTCGTGCGCCCGCCTCTGGAGCGGGCGGCGGGCGGCGGGGCGGAGCCGTCCGGCGTGGACAGTGACCTCACCGCGCGGTTGGCCGAGCTCGGTCTGAGCCCGCCTGGGCACGGCGCGCGGGGCCTGGGCCGAGGGGGCGGTGAGCCGTCAGGCGGTGGGTCGTCGGGCGGCGGGTTGGCCTCGGGAGCCCCGCCAGGCCAGGACGTGGACCAGCTGCTGGCCGGTGGTGCTGACCTGGTCTCCGGGATCGTCTCCACGGTGGCCGGTAAGCAGGCCGGCGCGCGGACCCATCAGCTGCTCTCCGGGATGGCCGACGAGGTAACGCAAGCCTTGCGGGTGGGCAACGCGCTCAATGGCGGCGGCCGTGGTTGGTCGTCGACATCTGGGTTGACCGCCGCCGGCGTGAAGGAACTGCTCGGCGGGCGAGCGGACTCGGTGCAGCAACGGCTCGGGGCCCGAGTGGACGCGGCCGGAGGCAAGGCAGGTGCGGCGGACGCAGCGCTGCTTCCCGCGCGCACCGAAGCCGGGCTCGACTGCGCATCGGGTGCGTGGTGTGACCGCGAGAGCGCGGTGAGATCGATCCTTGCCGGTGCTGTCGGCGCACGGGGGCCACCGGCTGCCAACACCACCAGGACCAGCACCACCGGAAATGAGCGCACGACCGAGAGCCCCGACGACACCCCCTACATCCTGACCGCCTACGACGCGGGCGCCGAGCTCGCCACTCAGCAGGCCAACGACCAGGCGCTGAACGATCGACTGGCCGTGGTCACCGGGCAACGCAACCTCGACGCCGCCAAGGGCCAGTTGGCCAAGGGCGGCATCACCCAGGCGGAATACGACAAGCAGGTCGCCGCCCAGAAGGCGTTGCAGACCAACGCCGACACTTCGATGGCCCAGCTCGACCCGCAAGACGCCCAGCTGATCGACTACGTGATCACCGGTCAGCAGCAGTTGGGCAAAGACCAGACCGCGCTCACCCAGCAGCGCAAGGATCTGGACGCGGCGTGGGACAAGCAGCGCGCCGACCTGGCGGCGGGCAAGCTCGATGTCGCTGGGCTGATCGGTACCGCGATCGACACCGGCCGCTACCGGCATGACCTGGCCGAATACAACCAGCGGCGCGACGATGTGTACGCCGCGACCGATGAACTGCGCGCGGCGACCGGGCACGACGACCTGAGCCTGGGCGAGCCTGGTTCGGGCGGAGCCGGTGCCTCGTGCGGCTCCAGCGGCGCGTTCACCGAATGCGCCGCGAGCACCGACAGCTGGGCAAGTGGTTCAGACCAGACCAGTTGCAAGGGCCTGACCGGGGTCTCGGATTGCACCGCCTCGGCCGGCTCGGACGCGGCATCCGGCTCGGCCTCGGGGCAATGCTCGATTGACGGCGTCTGTAAGACGGCCGCGACCTACGGGGCAGACACCGCGAGCTCCAGTTGCAAACCCGGCGCCTACTGCCAGACCACCAGCCACGCCAGCTGGGCTGGAGCCGAGACGGACTGCTCGGCCAGCGACGGCTGCGCGGGCGACACCACCTCCGCACCGGACGCTTCCGCCTCCGCCCAGGCCGTCCCCGCCACCGCCACCGCCACCTGCCAGGGCGACTGTTCCTTGCAGGCCAACTCCAATGCCGGCGGGGTGGCCGAGGTGAGCTGCCAGGCCACCGCCGGTGCTTGCGACACGCACAGCACCGGCACCCGCACCACACCCGCACCCCAGAGCCCCGACCAAGCCACAGCCGATCCTTCGGCTGGTGTCGCGAGCGCGCGGCACACAGAGGCGAGCTCGAAGTGCCAGTCCAACTCGGGCAGCTGCGATGCGTTCAGCTCGACCGATCCCGGCCACACCGGCAACCCGGAGGCCGCCGGACAGGCCGCGGCGAACGTCTACTGCGGCGGCCAGGCCGGCTGCACCGGATCCGGCTCGACCAAGACCAGCACCGACGCGGCCAGCGGCACCGGGGCGAAGCGGCACGGGGAGGCCGAGTCCAGCTGCACCGTGACCGCCGGTTCCTGCCACACCGGTGACGACGCGCAGGCCGACAACCCGCTGCTCACCATCGCCGCGCCGACCACAGCCGCCAGCTGGTGGGACCAGATCACCGGCCGCGCTCCGAGCCAGCCGACGTCAACCACGGTCGACGGCGACGCGCGCGGCGAGGGCACCGCGCAGGCCGAGGTGGACTGCGCCGGCGTGACCGGCTGCTCGGGCACCAGCCAGACCCGCACCGCCGCCAGCGTGACCGCCGCCCCCACCGAGCCGGGCGAGCCCGGCGCCACCCGGGAAAGCAGCGGCCAGGACTCCTGCACCGTCACCGCCGCCGACGGCTGCACCAGCCAATCCCACTCCCGCGCCGACGACCAGCTGGCCAGCCCCGCCAGCCCGAACGGCGGCCTGGAGGCAGTCGGCTCGGAGTTCGACACGCTGCGCGCGCTGGGCTGGCTCCCCGCCTCCGGCGCCTGGCGCGCTACCGCCGGTGAGGTCAGCCCGTTCGACGGCGGCGACGATGCGCCACACTCCCCCGCCGGTGGCGGGGTTCTGCTCGGCACCGGCAGTGGCACGGGGGCTGGCGCCGGCGGGTCCGGTGGGTCCGGTGGGTCCGGTTCGGGCAATGGTTCGGCGGGGGCAAATGCGAGCAGGGACGGGGCCGACATAGAACTTGCCGGTTGCGGTGCTCTCGCCGACTGCGCTGGTCGCTCGCCGAAGCCGACGGCCCCCGCCACGGCGCAGCCTCGTGGACCACCGGCGGCCGACACCCTCCAGACCACCCCTGCTCCCGCTCGCCAGGTGTCGGCCTCTAGCCAGGCCGGCAGCCAACTCACCTGCACCAGCTCCGCCCGGTGCGATGGGCAGTCCATCAGCCAGACCAGCGGTTCGGCCTCCGGCGACGTACCGCGCAAGGACAGCACCAGCGAATCCACCTGCAACTCCCGCGGTGGCACCGGCTGCTCCACCAACTCCCAGACCGAGGTCGCCAACCGCGCGACGACCACCCCGGTCGACAAGATCACGGCAACCCCCGCCACCCCGCCCGATAGCCAGCGCTCCCCCCAGGCCGGGTCGGCACCCCTCGGCGAAGGCCAGCCGGTCAGCGTCTCGCATGCCACCGCCGACGGCGGCTGCCCGACCGGAACGACCGATTGCGCCGCCCAGACCCGCAGCGCGACGACCTCGCTGGACCTCGCGGTGTCGGACCGACGGGCCGGTTCGGACAGCACCGCAAACTGCGCAAGCTCCGGCGCGGGATGCGTGACCCCATCCCACTCCGATGCCTCGAGCGCCCCGGACTACGTCGTCTACGACGCGGTGACCCGCAAGCCGCTCGCCGAGCAGCCGACCCGAGGCGCCACCAGCAACTCCGGCTCCGACGCCCACCTGACCTGCACCCAGGACTGCTCCTCACCGCAGACTCAGACAGGCCAGACCCAGCTCGACAAGGCCCAGCCGGCCAGTCCAACCAGCCAGACAGACAAGGCCGGCCAGGCCCGGCTGGTCAGCCAGACCCGCCCGGCCGGCCAGGTCTCCAACTGGTTCAACAACGGCGCCAACAACCACGGCAACGGCAACAACGGCAACAACAACACTGGGTTCTTCAACACCGGTGACGCCAACCTCGGCAACCACAACCAGGGCAACTCCAACATCGGCAATGCCAACGTCGGCAACGCCAACCGGGGTAACGCCAACGTCGGGAACAGCAACGTCGGGAACGCCAACCGGGGTTCCTACAACGTAGGTGACTCCAATGTGGGCAGTGCCAACCTGGGCAACGCCAACGTCGGGAACGGCAACCGCGGCAACAGCAACGTCGGGAACGCCAATGTCGGCAGCTTCAACCGAGGCAGCGAGAACGTAGGCAACTCGAACGTCGGAGACCGCAACGGGGGTAACAGCAACCGGGGTTCCTTCAACCAGGGGAACTCCAACGTCGGTAATTCCAATGTCGGCTCCTACAACCGAGGCAACAGCAACGTCGGCAACGCCAACGTCGGCAGCTACAACCGAGGCAACTCCAACATCGGCAACAGCAACGTCGGCAGCTACAACCGAGGCAACTCCAACATCGGCAACAGCAACGTCGGAGACTCAAACGTTGGGGATCGCAACAGGGGCAATGCGAACCACGGCAACGACAACGTCGGCAACCGCAACCAGGGCAATGCCAACCACGGCAACGACAACATCGGCAACAGCAACCGCGGCGACCGCAACCACGGCGATGACAACCAAGGGAACGACAACGTCGGCAACCGCAACGTCGGGAACCGCAACGCCGGCGACGACAACCGCGGCGATGACAACGCCGGCAACAACAACCAGGGCAACAACAACATCGGGAACAACAACCACGGCAACGACAACGCCGGCAACGACAACCGCGGCAACGAGAACATCGGGAACAACAACCGCGGCGACCGCAATACCGGCGACGACAACCAGGGCAACGACAACCTCGGGGACCGCAACCACGGCGACCGCAATACCGGTGATGACAACCAGGGCAACGACAACACCGGCGATCGCAACCACGGCAACAGCAACACCGGGAACGACAACCGGGGCGATCGGAACACCGGCAACAACAACAAGGGCAATGACAACACCGGGAACGACCTCAACGGCAACAACCAGAAGAGCCCCGGCGAGATCCTGACCGACCCCCGGTTCCTGGCCGGCGTGACCGTCAACGGTCTGAAGAACTTCAAGCGAGCCGAGGGCACGTTCAACGACGCGGCCAAGCGGCATACCGAGCGCGCCAACGCGGCCCGCGCCAGCGGCGACTGGGCCACGGTCGCCAAGGAGGAGCGGCTGGCCTCCCGCTACCGCGGCTTCTCCAAGGAGCTGACCTTCCTGACTAGCCAGCACCCGAAGGGCACTCCGCTGCTGGAGCGGTTGCGCTACCCGCTGGCCAACATGCCGGATCGCGTGCAGAAGGGCTTGGCGAGATCGGTGTTCGACCCCATCAACCGGCCCAACGGTGCGTTCGGTGGGGACAACCGCAAGGAGCTCGCCCGCCGGGGCCTGACCAAGGTCGGCGGCGTCACCACGCTGGCGTTCAGCGCCTACGACATGTACCAGTCGATCAAGGCCGGCGACTCGGTGCCGCACGCGGCGCTCAAGACCGGTAGCTCGGTAGCGATCAGTGCGGCCGCTGGCGGTCTGACCCAGGCCGCGGTGGCCGCCGGGCTGTCCGCGTTGGCGGTGCCCGGCGCCGGCTGGGCGGTCGGGGCTGGGATCCTGGCCGGTGCCGGGGCTTCCTATCTGCTCACCAAGTACGACGTGCCCAACAAGATCGCGGACGCCGGGGTCGCGGCCGGTAAATGGGTTGGCAACCGCGCCGGGGACGCCGGCCGAGGCATCGCCAACGGCGCGAAAGCGGTCGGGAAATTCTTCGGATTTTGACCGGGAGCTCAGCTGATGATCCGACTCGATACCCTCCGCCCGTGACAGCGCCGCCGCCTCGGCCCGATCGGAGCAGCGGCGAACCCCGCCCCCCGCGTGCGCCCAGCGTGGTCGGAGCATGGGCCGGCCAGCGCTCCCGAGGCCGCCGAACCACCAGCCGGAACCCCGCCCAGGCGCAGACCTGGTTCTCCCTGGCCGAGCCGATCCTCGAGCAGGCCCAGGCTCGCCGCCGTCACCCCCTGCGGTTCGCGGCGGGCTACCCACTGCTGTGCGGGCTGGGGCTGGCTGTCCTGGCCGGCCTGTTCCTGCTGGTCAATGCCCTACGCGAGGAGAACTACGACCTCGGTGGGGACGCCGCCGCGTTCGCCGTGATCATTGTCGCGATAACTGGGGGCTTCGTCGGGGTGCGCTACCTGCAGCAGCGCAACCAGCTCGTGTATGCCGGCGCCGCCTGGGCCGGTGACGGCGACGGCCGCGACCAGTGCGTCACGACCTACGACCTGGCCCGCATCGCCGCAAAGGACGCCCCAGGGCCGGCCGCCGCACTGCTGATCACCGGCGCCAACGGCGTCACCCTGCAGCTCCCGCTGGGGCTGCTGGAAGCCAACCCCGCCCTGTGGGACCTGCTCTACAACGGGCTGCGACACTCGGCCGCGGCCGGCGCCCAGGTCGACCCGGCCACCCGTGACCTGCTCAAACTGCCGGCACCCGACTGACGTATCTGGTCGATCGCCAATTCTGCTTTGCCTCAGCATCCACCGATGCTCTGATAGGGGCAGGGAACGGTCAGCGCCCGACCGCCTCGAAGGGACAACGGCATGTCCGCACCCGGAGTCAAGTCGAGTTCGGCGCTGGCGGCGGGGCCGGAATCCCGGGGCACCGCGTGGAGCTTGACCGGGCTGCTGGTGCTTCTCTACGTGGTCAACTGGGGCGACAAGGCGGTTCTCGGCATTGTCGCCCAACCACTGGCCGAGGAACTGGGGCTGTCCGCCTCGCAGATCGGCCTGGTGGCCAGCGCGTTCTTCTTGACCTTCACCGTGGGCGGGTTCCTCGCCGGGCTGGTGGCCAAGTTGATGGTGCTCAAGTGGGCGCTGGTGCTGCTCTCCCTCGGCTGGGCGGCGACCATGCTGCCCACCGTCTTCGCCGCGACGTTTGCCGTTCTGCTGATCAGCCGCATGCTCCTCGGCCTCGCCGAAGGTCCGTCGGCCGCGCTGATCTACACCGGTGTGTACTCCTGGCATCCGAGGGAGAAGCGCGGACTGCCCTCGGCCTGCATCACCGCCGGGGCGTCCATATCGAAGATCGCGGTCGCGCCGGCGCTGGCGCTCGTCGTCGCCGCCTGGGGCTGGCGCGCGGCATTCCTGACCCTGGCCGTCGTCGGCGTGGCCTGGTGCGCCATCTGGCTGCCGACCTGGAAGATCGGACCGTACGGCGAAGAGAAGGTCGCGAAGTCCAAGACCGCGAAGAGCTCGGTGCCCGATGTCCCCTGGATCCGGATCTTCCTGGTGCCCAGCTTCCTCGGCGGCGTGGCGGCGGTCTTCGCCATGTACACCGTGGTGACCGTGGTGCTGACCTGGCTGCCGTCCTACTTCGAGCTGGGGCTCGGCTACTCCCGGGTGCAGGCGGGGGTCATGTTCGGCTTCCCCAGCATCGCGAGCCTGGCGATGATGTTCGCCCTGTCCTGGGTGGGTGACCGGTTGATCGCCCGCGGCTCGACGTCCCGGGTGCTGCGCGGCCTGGTGCCCTCGGCCGGGCTGCTGCTCTGCGGACTGTCCCTGGCCGCGTTGCCCTACCTCGACGAGCCCTGGCTGGCGGTGGCCGTGGTCTCGATCGGCTACGGCTTCGGCTCGAGCATCTTCCCCATGCTCAATTCGGCGATCTCCGAAATTGTGCCGCCACAGCAACTGGCCGGCACTCTCGGAGTCTTCCTGGGCGTCATGTCAACCGGTGGCCTGCTCGGGCCGTACCTGACCGGGCTCATCGTGGACCTCGCCGATTCTCCGGCCGAGGGCTACGCGTCCGCCTTCCAGATCTTCGGCATCCTGGCGGTCATCGGCGCGGTCATCGCGCTGTTCACCGTCAACCCGGAACGCGACAAGATCCGACTGATGGGCACCCCCGTCCCAGCGGCCAACCCGAGCTGAAGGCATCAGATATAGCGGTCCAGGTTCCGCGGGCATCGGTTTCCGCTGGTGGCGATAACCGATGGCCGGCAAGCGGTCGCAGACCTACCGTGGCCGCATGCACTCACCGATCACGGGCACGGCCGCCGGCGTGCCGTTCACCGCGCTGCCGCCGGCCGACAACGGCGCCGCGCCGCTGATCGTCACCTGGCACATGCTGGACGCGCCGAGGTCGGACGCCGCGTTCGCTGCCGCATTGCCGATGAACGACCTGCCCGCGTGGCGGGTGCACCTCGGCATGCCGATGTGCGGGGCGCGCATGGTCGATGGCCGCACGGACGCGGTGGTGGAGCTGTTCCAGAAGGACCCCCTGATGTCCTTCCTGTACCCGTTCGCTCGACAGGCGACCGAGGAGTTCCCGGCCGCGCTGGCGTCGATCCGTGCGCAGCTGCCAGTCGATGACGGCCCGATCGGCGTACTTGGCGGCTCACTGGGAGGGGCCGTCGCGCTGCGGATCCTTGCCGACACCGAAATTCCGGTATTCGCCGGCGCCGTCGTGAACGCCGCCATCAGGATGCGGTCCGTCGTTGACCTGTTCCCGGGCGACTACCCGTATGACGCCGAGTCCGAGAAGGCCGTCGACAGCCTGGACTCCGTCGCCAAGGCGGGCATCATCGCCGGTCGCGCGCCGTTGCTGGTCGTCAGCGGAGAGTTGGACCACCCGGCGCTGCGTGCCGATGCGCTGGACCTCGTCGACGCATTGGGGGAACGGTCTGAATTGCTGTCGATTCCTGGGTTGGCGCATCCGCTCGCCGACGAGCCCGGGATCGAGCCCGCGCCGCAGCTGCCACTGGCCCGCGAGGTCGATGCCGGCCTGGCCAGGTGGTTCCGACGCCAACTCGCTAATGCAGGCTGATCAACTCCGTCTCGGCGGGTGCCCGTGTCCGCTCCTTTGCGGGTGTCGGCGGGTCAGCCGGGCAGCGTGGCGGCGCGTTCCATGTCGTGCAGCATCCGCACCCGGCGCCGGCAGTCCGGGTCGGTGCTGAACTGGGCGGTGAGGAACTCGTCGAGCACCTGTTCGGCGATCGCCGGCCCGATCAGCCAGGCGCCCAGGCAGACCACGTTCACGTCGTCGTGCTCGACGGCCTGGCGGGCGGTGTAGGTCTCGTGGGCGACCGCGGCGCGGATGCCGGGGATCTTGTTCGCCGCGATGACGGCGCCGACCCCGGTCCCGCAGACCAGCACGGCCCGGGTGGCCTCGCCGGCGAGCACTGGTTGGCAGACCGCCTTGGCGACGTCCGGGAAGTCCACCGGCGTGTCGTCATAGGTTCCCACGTCGATCACCTCGTGGCCGGACCGCTCCAGCGCGCCGCGGATGTAGGCCTTGAGCGGGAACCCGGCGTGGTCGTTACCGAGTGCGACGATCATTCGTCCCTCCAGTCGGGGAGCTGGGACACTGGCCCAGTATGCGGCGTGAGCGCGCGGGGCACGGTTCAGAACTCGCCGGCCGCCCGTACCAAGGGGCGCAGCTGGTCCCGCTGCTCCTCGGGCAGGAACTCCTCGAAGCTCTCGTAGAGGTGCGCGCGTGCCGCGCGCACCGCGGTCGGCGAGTCCCGGTCCCGGATGGCCTCGTACATCTCCTGGTGGCGCAGGAACTGGTCGGCCTGAAACTGCTTGGGGTCGTCCCGGTGCGCGGAGCGTAGGCCGGCGAGCTTGATGGTCACCCCTCGGGCCACCTCGTTGCACACCGCGAGCAGGGGGTTTCCGATGCTGGCGTTGACCGCGTTGTGGAACGCCACATCGGCGGCGGCGAAGGCGTCGTAGTCCTTCTCCAGCGCGGTCCGCATCGCGGCCAGCTGCGCCTCGATCGCGGCCAGCTGGTCGTCCGACCGCAGCTGGGCGGACAGGCCCGCGACGTTGCCCTCGATCACCATCCGGAACTGCACCACCGCCAGCAAGTCGAGCTGCTCCAGGGCGACCAGCGAGGTGAGCGCCTTGTACAGGCTCTCGGTGGAGAACGGCAGCACCTCGGCACCGCCGCCGGGATCCGTGCGCCGGCTCCGGATCAGCCCACCGGCCTCCAGCACCCGCAGCGCCTCGCGCACGGTGGCCCGACTGACCCCGAACTGGGCCATCAGCTCCCGCTCGCTGGGCAGTCGCGCCCCGGGGACGAGCTGCCCGGTGTAGATGGCGTTCTCGACCTGCTCGACGATCACCTCGTACGCCCGGGTGGGCCTCGGAACCGGGGTGAACCGCAGCGTCTCGTCTTTGGGCATGCCGCAACCTTCCTCGCCGTGCATCGCTCTCATTCTGGCGCGCGCCCAGTCTTGCGCCTGCCGCCAGGGGGATGCTTAGCTGCTGGTCTACTTGTCAGACCAGCTTGCCGCGGAGGTGTGTATGGCCGATCCGCCCGCGCTGTCCTCGGTCACCCGCAAGGTCATCTGGCGGCTGCTGCCGTTCATGATGCTGCTCTACCTGGTCAACTACGTGGATCGGGCGAACGTCGGATACGCGGCGACCAAGATGAACTCCGAGCTCGGGCTGTCCGCCGCCGCGTTCGGCCTCGGCGCCGGGATCTTCTACCTGGGCTACATGCTCTTCGAGGTGCCGAGCAACATCCTGCTGCACAAGGTGGGCGCGCGGATCTGGATCGCCCGGATCCTGATCACCTGGGGAATCGTCTCCGGCCTGACCTCCCTCGTGCAGGGACCAGTCAGTTTCTACCTGGTGCGCATCCTGCTCGGGGTCGCCGAAGCCGGCTTCTACCCCGGCATGATCCTCTACCTGACCTACTGGCTGCCCCGCCGACCGAGGGTCTTCGCCACCTCCCTGTTTGTCCTGGCCATTCCGCTGTCGAACGTGGTGGCCGCGCCGATCTCCCTGCCGATGGTGGCCCAGCCGCACATATTCGGGATCACCGGTTGGCGGTTCATGTTCCTGGCCGAGTGCATTCCGGCGATCGTGCTGGGCGTCGTCACGCTGTTCTGGCTGACCAGCCGACCGGAGCAGGCCAAGTGGCTGTCCCGGCCGGAGAAGGAGGTGCTGAGCGCGGCGCTGGATGCGGAGGCCGCCGAGACCACCCACACGGTCCGGCACTCGGTGGCCAGCGCGCTGCGCAGCCGGCGGGTGCTCGCGCTGTCCTCGGTGTACTTCGGGATCAACTTCGGCCTGGTGGCCCTGATCTTCTTCCTGCCGCAGATCCTGACCTCGTTCAAGCAGCAGTACGGCGCGAGCTACAGCCCGGTGCAGCTCGGCCTGCTCACCGCGCTGCCCTACCTCGTGTCGATCCCGGTGATGCTCGCCTGGGGCTGGCACTCCCGGCGGACCGGCGAGGCGACCTGGCACGTCGCGCTGCCGATGTTCGTCGGCGGGATCAGCACCTCGGCCGCGCTGTACATGTCCTCGCCCGCTCTCGCGATCGCAGCGATATCGGTGACCGCGACGGCGGTCTTCTGCGCGATCCCGGTGTTCTGGCAGCTTCCCTCGGAGTTCCTCACCGGGACAGCGGCCGCGGCGGCGATCGCGCTGATCAACACGATCGGCGTGTCCAGCAACTTCGTCGGCCCGTATCTCATGGGCTGGCTGCGCGACTCGACCGGCAGCTTCCGGCCGGGCATGTTCGTGATCGCCGGATTCATGGTGCTCGGCGGCATCCTCGCGCTAGCCCTGCGCCGGACCACCCGTCAACCCACCCCCGAGCCGACCGAGCGGCCCCTGCTGGCCACCTCGGCGCCCGGCCTGGAGTTCACCACGGAGGAGACCAGATGAGCACCACCGCCGACGTCCCCACCCTGCTCGCCAGGCAGACCGGCGAACCGCAGCTGCCGACCGTCCCCACCTTCTCCTCCAGCGCGGAGGAACGCACCCACCGCAAGCAACGGCTGGCCGCCGCCTTCCGGCTGTTCGCCAAGTTCGGCTTCGGTGAAGGCGTCGCCGGGCACATCACCGCGCGGGACCCGGACGAGCCACACCACTTCTGGGTCAACCCCTACGGCATGTCCTTCTCCCTCATCCGGGCCAGCGACCTGATCTGCGTGGACGAGCACGGCACGGTGATCCACGGCGATCGCCCGGTGAACCAGGCCGCCTTCGCCATCCACGGTGGCCTGCACGCCGAGCGCCCCGAGGTGATCGCCGCCGCGCACGCCCACTCGGTATTCGGCAAGTCCCTGTCCAGCCTGCGCTGCATGGTGGACCCACTGACCCAGGACGCCTGTGCCTTCTACCGCGACCACACCCGGTTCCAGGGCAAGGTGCTGGTCCTCGACTTCGAGGAGGGCAGGCAGATCGGCCGGAGCATGAACGGCGGGAAGGCCGCCATCCTGAACAACCACGGGCTGCTCACCGTCGGGCACACCGTGGACGAGGCCGCCTGGTGGTTCATCACCATGGAGCGCACCTGCCAGGCGCAACTGGCCGCGATGGCCGCCGGCGACCCGGTGCCGCTGAGCCACTCCGAGGCGTCCGAGGTGCAGGCCGAGATCGGCACCCCGTACGCCGGGTGGTTCCAGTTCCAGCCGCTCTACGACATGATCGTCAGCCAGCAGCCCGACCTGTTGGACTAGCTTCAGCCGGGCCGGCCAGCGCACCCCGCGTCAGGCTGGCTGGTCCCGGGCGATCGTGGTGATGCGCTCCAGCGAGGTGGCCGAGACCCGATACGAGGTACCGACGCGGATGGCGTCCAGCCGCCCGGTATGGATGTGTCGATACACCGTCATCTTCGACACGTTCAGCGCGGCCGCCGCTTCGGAAACTGAGTAGTACAAGTCTTGCCGCATCAAGGAACCCTCGCCTCACCGAACAATGACGGGCCATGCGCGGATACGTTGGTCGGAGCGCGCACGGCGCCGTCCACGGATGAACTGTCGGCAGGCGCCGCTCGTTGCCGCCTCGCCGTCCGGCCAGTGTGCCGGCGGCGACCATAAGGTCGAGATAAGAGAGCCCTAAATCCGCGGCGGCACTTGCGACCGGCGCTCTAGCGCGACTTCACCAAGGGTGCCGATGGACCTGGTTGTTCATCCGGTACCGCATCATTTCCCGCGCCATGTCGTACTCGCGCCCATGCGGCCCCCACTCATCCCGGGAGCCCGAGCCCGAGCCCGAACCGGAGCCCGATCCCGACCCGGAGTCGGCCGATCCATCGTCGTCGTCGTTGTCGTCGCTCGATGCCGAGCCACCCGCCGACCGGGCCGGGGCCTTCGACCGCTGCACCGGGGCCTCGGCCTCGGCCTCGGCGTCGGAGCGGCCGGCCGGCGTCGGCGGCGCCGGCGAGGCCGGTGCTGGGGCGACGGAAATGGCTGGGCCAGGGCCGGTGCCCACGGTCAGGGGGGCGGGCGCCGGGGCGTGGCTGCCGACCACGGCGAGCACCACGAGCACGAGCGAGAGACCGAACAGGCCACACAGGATCGCCACAACCCAGGTCCGACACAGCTGGAACTCCCGCGACTGGCCGCGACTCGGATGCAGCGACTCAGGGATCCGACGGGCTAACTGACGCAGCGTCACGGGAAGCCGACCCAGGTGGGCGGCGCTCCGGGGCCCGGGAGGTGCATTCAACGTGCGGGGACGTGCGTTCAACGGGACGGTGCTGGACTCCCCCAGCCCCGCCCTCTCCGTCGCGTTGGGCACATCTGGCTTAACGATCTGGGCCGATCGAGGTGACTCAATTCCGCCGAATGCCGCGAGCCGGCGCGGGAAGCATCGCCGACTCCCGCTACTCTGCCGCCGTGCCACATGTCCTTGTGATCGAGGACGACGCCGACGTTCGTCGCGGGCTGATGCGGTCGCTGGCCGTGGCGGATATCGCGGCGACGTCCGCCTCCACCGGGATGGCCGGGCTCCAGGCAGCCCTGGAAACCGCGCCTGACCTGATCGTGCTGGATCTCGGCCTGCCCGACATCCAGGGCAACGAGGTGCTGCGCATGGTCCGCGCGGTGAGCGAGGTGCCGATCATCGTGGCGACCTCGTGCGACGAGGAACGCCAGATCGTCACCATGCTCGACGCCGGCGCCGATGACTACCTGGTCAAGCCGTTCGGCGGCGAACAGTTCGTCGCGCGCATTCGGGCCACCCTGCGGCGCGGCCGGCTGGACACCCGAAAGCCCAAGCCGGCGCTGTCGATCGGCGGGCTGGTCATCGAGCAGTCCGCCCGCGCGGCCACCTTGGATGGGAAGGACCTGCGGCTCGCCCCCAGGGAATTCGACATGCTGTATTACCTCGCCGAACGCCCCGGCGAGGTAATCACCAAACGGGAGCTGCTGACCGAGGTGTGGCAGGTCCCGTTCAGCGGAACCGACAAAACCGTCGACGTGCACCTGTCCTGGCTGCGGCGCAAGCTCGGCGAGAGCGCCCAGTTCCCGCGCTACCTGCACACCGTGCGTGGCGTCGGCTTGCGGCTGTCCGCGCCGACGAGCTGAGGCAGCGTGCGCGGGCAACTCATCGGCGTCGTACTGGCCGCGCTGTCGGTTGTGCTGCTCACCTTCCTGATCCCGGTGCTGATCATGGTGCAGCGGGATGCCCAGCAGCGGGTGACCTTGACCGCACTGCAGCAGGCGGCGGAGTTGGCCCCGTTGGCTCGCTCGCTGGCTCCCTCGGCCCTGCCCACCTACCCCGAGCGCGGATTCGCCGTCTCGATCCTCACCGCAAACGGCCAGCTCATCGGGGTGCCCACGCCCCGATCCCCCGGGATCCAGGCCGCGCTGTCGTCCTGCCGTTCGTCCACCGGTGACCTGGACGGCGGGGTTGAGGTCCTGCTGCCGGTCCGCAACGGGTCGGGCTGCGACGCCGTGGTGCGGGTCTTCGCCGGTGAGGAGGCTATGGGAGCCGGTTCGAACCTGCTCACGGTGCTGAGCCTGTGCCTGGGAGCCACCTCCGCGCTCGTCGCGGTCCTACTGGCCGAGCGCCTGGCCCGGGGGCTGCTGCGTTCCGTCGCCGACCTGGCCGCCGCCGCCGACCGGATAGCCGATGGAGACCTGGCCGCCCGGGTCACACCGGACGGCCCGGCGGAGATCCGGCGCGTCGGCGACCAGCTCAACCACCTGGCCATCCGGGTGGATCACCTGCTCGACGAGCGCAGCCAGCGCAGCGCGGATCTCACCCACCGGTTGCGGACTCCACTCACCGCGCTGCGGCTGGACATCGATGCGATTCCGGACTCCCCGGCGACCCGGCGGCTGCTCGCCGACTACGACAGCGTCAACCGGGCGGTGAACGAGGTGATCCGGATGGCGCGGCGCCCCCCGGCACCGGCCAGCCTGCGCTGCTGCGATGTGACACAGCTGGCCCGGGAACGGGTGGAGTTCTGGGCCGCCCTGGCCGACGACACCGGACGGGCGATCCAGCGCCAGCTGCCGGCCGCACCGATCTATGTGCGGGCCAGCGCGGCCGACCTGGAAGCCAGCTTCGACGCGATCCTGAGCAACGTATTCGCG
>DATHIT010000854.1:0-2436 GCA_035489915.1 Pseudonocardia sp.
CTTGCCGCTCTCTCTGAGTTTTCCGGCGGGGAAGGCCACCGCCGCCTGGAAGAACACCCACACACCGAGCATCCAGAAGATGTGCAGGCTGTTCCAGCTGTGTGCGATGTGCAGGGTCTCCTCGGCCGACGCGAACGCGTACTCGGCCGAGCTGATGCCCATCATGCCGACCCACGGCAGGATGACCATCCACTTGCGTTTATAGCCCATGATGTCGATATCGGATTCGCCGATCCGATACATCCGGCCGTTGGCATCAACAACTTCGCGGTATGGCTGTTCTGTGACAGTCACGCGGACGTCTCCCTTGACGGAAATGGGTGCGGCGGTTAGTTCGTTCGGCGGCCAGCTGGACGCCCAGGGTTCGCTGGAGGTTGCGAACCGTGGAGCCGTTCCAGTTGCACGTTCGGGAGAGTCCGCGCCATTGCGATCGTCAGCTCCTCTTCGTAGCGCCAGAACGGGCGATCGAGATTCTCCATACTGCATACCGTATGGAGTGTATTCGTACTCTTCTCAGTAGTTGATGTCCATACCTAACTGCAGCTCAGCGCCAGGAATGACCTACGAGTCGCCTCCAAATTCTGAGAACCTGAGGGCTCTGTCAGCTGCATTAGGCCTCTGACCACCTAAAATGCGCCGATCGACGGCCTAGATCGCGATCTTGGGGCGAAGTGGACGATGGCCGGCCGCACTGAGGGTCAAATCCCCATGGTGGTGTCCACGATCCCGTTGCTCAACGAGTGGACCCCGACGCCGCGGGTTTGCAGGGTGGTGACGATGTCGCGGTCGGCGGCCGGGTCGGTGGATGACCGAGCGCGCGGTGCGGATGTCCGCGCGCGGTCCGCGCGGCGCCGACGAGAACCTGGGTCAGGTTGAGATAGTGCCCGGTCGGCAGAGCCCAGAGCTGGCACATCGTGCGCGGGTCGGTCCGGTCCCGGCCCCGAGGACCGATCTCGGTGGCGTGGGCGATCAGTTGCCACTTCCGCGCCGGATAGCTCAGCCCGACCAGGGCTTGGTCAAGTCGCACGATGTCGTCGTAGTGGATCCCAGCGACAGGTGTAGCGCGGACGGGACTCTCGGGCATCGGGGCGTGACCTCCACCCCGGGCATACCCCGAGTGCGCGGTCGCCCAGGATTGAGCCACCCGAGGCACCGGGGTCCTGGGGCCGTCTCTGTGCACCCCAGCCTGACCACCGGGACCCACCTTTCACAGGGCCGAACGGGGAACCCGGCTGACCCCTTGGCTCTTCTACCGATTGTGCATACTGTAGACAACGTAACCGGGATCACTCGCCCGGCGCGATCCGTCGGCAAGCTCTTGGCTCCCACCGAAGGGAAGACGGCGATGCGTAGACCACGCCACGTACGGCTGACCGAGCCGCTGGTTCGGGACGGCGGCGAGCTCCGGCCGGCCTCCTGGGACGAGGCACTTGACCGGGCGGCCGAGGGGTTCAGCAGGGCACGGCTGGCCGGGCCGGACGCGTTCGGCATGTTCAGCTGCTCAAAGGCCACCAACGAGATGAACTACACCGCGCAGAAGTTCGCCAGGGTGGTGATGGGCAGCAACAACGTCGACAGCTGCAACCGAACTTGACACGCTCCTAGCGTCGTCGGTCTGACGACAGTCTTCGGTGCCGGTGGCGGCACCTCCTCCTACATCGAGGCCGAGCACGCCGATCTGATCGTGCTCTGGGGCTCGAACGCCCGGGACACCCACCCGATCTTCTTCCACCACGTGCTGCAGGGCCTGCGCAACGGCGCCCGGATGTACAGCGTCGACCCGCGCCGGACCAGCACCGTGCAATGGAGCGACGGCTGGCTGGGCCTGGACGTCGGCACCGACATCGCGCTGGCCAACACGATCGGCCGGGAGATCATCGCCGCCGGCCTGCACAATGTCCCGTTCATCGAGCGGGCCACCACCGGCTTCGAGGAGTACCGGCGCACGGTCGAGCCCTACACGCTGGAGCGTGGCGAGCAGCTGACCAAGGTGCCGGCCGCGATGATCCGCGAGCTGGCGCACGCCTACGCCAGGGCAGACCGCGCGCAGCTGTGCTGGACGCTGGGCATCACCGAGCACCACAACGCGGCCGACTACGTGTTCGCGCTGATCAACCTGGCGCTGCTGACCGGGCACGTGGGCCGCTACGGCTCCGGGCTGTGCCCACTGCGTGGGCAGAACAACGTGCAGGGTGGCGGAGACATGGGCGCCATCCCGGCCAAGCTGCCCGGCGGTTACGACCTCGCCGACAACGAGGCCAGGGCGCGGTACGAGCAGGTCTGGGGCGTCCCCATCCTGGTCAAGACGGGGATGCACCTGTCCCAGATGTTCGAGTCCATGGAGCGCAAGGAACTGCGCGCGCTCTACTGCATCGGGGAGAACCCGGCGGAGTCCGAGGCCAACATCACGCACGCCCGCAAGATGCTCACCGGGCT
>DATHIT010000855.1:0-2259 GCA_035489915.1 Pseudonocardia sp.
CGCCGGTGCCGCCGGACCTGGCCGCCGCGGGGCCGGGCGGGGCGAACCTGGCCGGTCCCGGACCGGGCACCGTTCCCGGCGCGGTCCACCCGAATGCCGCTCCGAACCCCGTCGCCAGCCCGCACGCCGCCAGCCCGCACGCCGCGAGCCCGCACGTCGCCAGCCCGAACGCGACCAGCCCGAGCGCGACCGGTCCGGATGCCGCGACCACGCCGGACCCCGCCCTGGATGGCAGCCCGGATGCGGTGGTGCCGGACACCACCCCCCGGGACGACTCCGATGACGACTCCAGCGCGCCCAAGCCCAAGCCGACCAGGAAGCCGACCCTGCCGGTGCTGCAGTGATCGCCGATCCGAGGGGCGGGCGCTGACCCGTCATATCAGACAAGAGCCCGCGCTCGGGAATCCGAGCGCGGGCTCTTGTTGGTGGCTGGGGTGAGTGACGGGATTCGAACCCGCGACCCCTGGGACCACAACCCAGTGCTCTACCGACTGAGCTACACCCACCATGAACGTCGCCGCGTTGTTGCGCGGCGGCCGAGACAGCGTAGCGCGCCCGCCGCGGTCGGCTCTACCGGGCTCAGCTCGGGGTGGAGCGCACCGGTTCGGCGAGCACCTCGGCGGCGACTGACCTGGCGTGATCCGTGCTGGGCCCGGGAGGGGCGACAAACGCGGTGGCCCGGTAGTAGCGCAGCTCGCGCAGCGACTCCTCGATGTCCGCCAGAGCCCGGTGCGCCAGCCCCTTCTCCGGCTTGGCGTAGTAGATCTTCGGGTACCACCGGCGGCAGAGTTCCTTGATCGAACTGACGTCCACCATCCGGTAGTGCAGGTAACCGTCCAGCTCCGGCATGTCCCTGGCCAGGAACATCCGGTCGGTGGCGATCGAGTTCCCGGCCAGCGGCGCGGAGCGGGGCTCGGGGATGTACTGGCGCACGTAGTCCAGCACGATCCGCTCGGCCTCGGCGATCGACACGGTGGACACGCGCACCGCCTCGGTCAGCCCGGAGCGCTCGTGCATGTCCCGCACGAACTCCACCATCCCGGTCAGCTTGGCCTCGTCGGTGTGGACCACCACATCGACTCCCTCGCCAAGTACCCGCAGCTCACTATCGGTGACCAGCGCGGCAATCTCGATCAAGGCGTCGGAGCCGATATCCAGGCCGGTCATTTCGCAATCAATCCACACCAAGCGGTCGTTCACCCTGCCAGCCTAGTTGGCTAGGCTCGCCGGGCACTGGCGACACAACACTGGCGGCGGTAGCCAAGGGGCACTGGAGGTCGAACCGATCGTGGGGGACAACGTGGCAACCGGTGGCGCGAGCGCCGCCGCGCAGGAAATCGCGGCCGGGTACGCGACAACCGGCGCGGCCCTGGAACTCGGCACGGTCTTCCTGGGCGGCCAGGTGGATTCCTCCGCGCGGGTGCGCATCCCACTGGCGATGCTCAACCGGCACGGCCTGGTGGCCGGCGCGACCGGTACCGGCAAAACCAAGACCCTGCAGAACCTGGCCGAGCAGCTGTCCTCGGCCGGAGTGCCGGTGGTGATGGCCGACATCAAGGGCGACCTGTCCGGTCTTTCCCGCGAGGGGGAGGCCAGCGACCGGACCAAGGCCAGGGCCGCCGAGACCGGAGACGACTGGGCGCCCACCGCGTTCCCGGTGGAGTTCCTCTCGCTCGGCGGGGACAGCGCCGCGATTCCGATCCGGGCCACCCTCACCCAGTTCGGGCCGATCCTGCTGAGCAAGGTGCTCGGGCTCAACGACACCCAGGAATCCACCCTCGGCCTGATCTTCCACTGGGCCGACCAGCAGAACCTGCCGTTGCTGGACACCAAGGACCTGCGTTCGGTCATTCAGCACCTGACCAGCGACGAGGGCAAGGCCGACCTGAAGGGCATCGGCGGGGTCTCCCCAGCGACCGCGGGGGTGATCCTGCGGGCAATGGTCAACCTGGAGGCCCAGGGCGGGGAGAAGTTCTTCGGTGAGCCCGAGCTGGACCCGGCCGACCTGATGAAGGTGGTGGACGGCAAGGGGGTGATCTCGCTGCTCGAGCTGTCCGAGCAGCAGACCAACCCGCTGCTGTTCTCCACGTTCCTGATGTGGCTGCTCGCCGAGCTGTTCGAGCACCTGCCCGAGGCCGGCGACCTGGACAAGCCCAAGGTGGTGTTCTTCTTCGACGAGGCGCACCTGCTGTTCTCCGACGCATCCAAGGCGTTCCTGGACCGCATCGAGCAGACCGTCAAGCTCATCCGGTCCAAGGG
>DATHIT010000856.1:0-13515 GCA_035489915.1 Pseudonocardia sp.
CACCGACACGATGGGCCGGACCTGGCGGATGGGCCAGACCGACGTGGCGATCGGCTCGGCCGGGCTGCCGGTGCTGCACCGCTACGCCGGCGCGCACGACAAGCAGGGCAACGAGCTGATCGTCACCGAGGTCGCGCTGGCCGACGAGATCGCCGGCGCGGCCGACCTGGTGAAGGGCAAGCTCGGCGGCGTCCCGGTGGCCGTGCTGCGCGGGCTCGGCGGGCTGGCCGACGACGGCTCGACCGCGGCCGACCTGGTGCGCCCGCTGCACGAGGACCTGTTCTGGCTGGGCACCGAGGAGGCGCTGGCCCAGGGCCGGCGGGAGGCCGTGGCGGCGCGGCGCTCGGTGCGCGAGTTCGCCGGGGACGCGGTCGAGCCGGCCGCGATCCGTCGGGCGGTCGCCGCCGCGCTGACCGCGCCCGCGCCGCACCACACCACCCCGTTCCGGTTCGGCTGGCTGCGCGACCCGCTCCGGCGCGCCGCGCTGCTGGATTCCATGGCCGCGCGCTGGCGGGCCGACCTGGCCGACGACGGCCGCCCCGAGGACGAGATCGAGCGCCGGCTGGCCAAGGGGGACATCCTGCGCAGGGCACCGGAGCTGCTGCTGCCGTTCCTGGTGCCGGACGGAGCCCAGGACTACCCGGACCAGCGCAGGGCGGCCGCCGAGCGAACCATGTTCACCGTGGCCGGCGGAGCGGCCGTGCAAGGGCTGCTGGTCGCGCTGGCCGCCGAGGGGCTGGGCTCCTGCTGGATCGGCTCCACGATCTTCGCCGAAGATACCGTGCGCGAGGTGCTCGGCCTGCCGGAACACTGGCGCCCGCTGGGCGTGGTCGCGGTCGGGTACCCGGCCGCCCCGCCGGCGCCCCGCCCCGCCGTCGACCCGGCCGCCGGGCTGCTGGAGTGGTGAGCACAAACGCCGCCGGGGCCGCCTTGCGCGACTGGCGGCCGACCGACCCCGGCCAGCGCGCGCTGCGCGAGGCGTTCCTGGGCTTCCTGGCCGCCCGCCCGGAGGACGCCTGCCTGCGCTCCTGCGAGCCCGGCCACCTCACCGCCTCCGCCGTGCTCCTGGACCACGATGGGCGGAACGTGCTGCTCACGCTGCATCCCCGGGTCGGGCGGTGGATCCAGCTCGGTGGGCACTGTGAGCCGGAGGACGCCACGCTGGCCGACGCGGCGCTGCGCGAGGCGGAGGAGGAATCCGGCATCGACGGGTTGATCCTCGAGCCGGAACCGCTGCACCTGGACGTGCACCCGATCACCTGCTCGCTCGGCCTACCCACCCGTCACTTCGATGTGCGGTTCGTGGCCAGGGCGCCGGAGGGCGCTCAGGAACGGATCAGCGAGGAATCGGTGGACCTGCGCTGGTGGCCGGTGGACCGGTTGCCGACCGACACCGACAGCATCCCGGAGTTGGTCTCGCTGGCGCGCACTCGGATCCTCCCGGGATCAGTCCGGCGATAACGGCAAGGGTCGTTTTCGGTCAAATTTCGGAAATGTCGCCCTCAATTACCGGGAACCGCCTTCAACGAATAATGATCAAGCCTCCGGGCGGCTCGCCGGGCCGGGTTCAGCGGCGCCAGAACAGGAACTGTGAGTAACCGGCGAAGGCCGCCTGCGTGCTTCCGCCGACGAGGCTGAAGAGTACCGACCCCGCTTCAAAGAGCGCCGAGGAGACCGCGGGGACCCCGAGCAGCAGGACGAAGAAGGCCAGCGGCGCCCACGGTCTGATCTTGTCGGCCATCTCGCGGGTCTGCTTCGAGAGGTACGGCTCGAGCACGCCGAAGCCGTCCAGCCCCGGGATCGGCAGGATGTTCAACAGGAATGCCAGCACTTGCACCAGGGCTAGGTAGGACAGCCCGATGAGCAATCCGAGCGGCATCGACACGATCTGTGCGACGACCGCCAGGATGACCCCCAGGACAAGGTTGATCAAGGGTCCTGCCAGCGAAACCATGCTCCGGATCAGACGGGAGCGGAGCGCCCAGTTGTTGATCCATACCGCGCCGCCGGGCAGCGGGATGCCGCCGATGATCAAGAAGATCAGCGGTAGTCCGAAGGAGAGCATCGGGTTCAGGTACCGGCGGATGTCCAGGGTCAGGTATCCCTTATTCGCGACCGAGGTGTCGCCGCCCCGGTAGGCCACCGCCGCGTGGCCGAACTCATGAAGGCACAACGACACCGCCCACCCCCCGAGCACCAGTAGCACCACCCCGATGGTGACGATCAGGTCGCTCGTCCCGGTGGCGAGGGCTCCGCCACAGACTGTGATCGCGAGGAGGAGGAAGAAGATCGGGCTGACTGGGGAGCGAAGATGCTGGCGCGGCACCTCTCCAGTGTGCCGATCCGTCATCAACCGGGCGAATTGCCCTCCGCATTCGGTGGCTCCAGCTTGACCTATTAGAATCCCCCCGGTGTAATCACAGTGGTGTCATTCGGCGGCCGCGCTGAACCCGGAACGGTGGTCTCGAACGATGGTTCTCGAGCGGGGGGCACGGGCGATGGTGCTCCGGGGGAAGGCGGGCGTGCGATGACCGGCGCTGAAGATGGGCGGGTGAATGTGATCGTCGGGGCGGCAGGCCGCAGCGAGCAGGATGACGGGGCCGGCCCCGAGAGATCCGACTCGCTGCCCAAGGTGGATGCGTTCGAGATGCTTGAGGTCATCGAGGACGCCGAGGAACAGGAGTGGCAGGACCGCGCGCTCTGCGCGGAGACAGATCCCGAGGCGTTCTTCCCCGAGAAGGGTGGTTCCACTCGGGAGGCGAAGCGGATCTGCACCGGGTGCGAGGTGCGTGCCCAGTGTCTGGAGTACGCGTTGGCTCACGACGAGCGCTTCGGCATCTGGGGCGGCCTGTCGGAACGGGAACGCCGCCGGCTCAAGCGCCGGGCCGGCTGACCCGTCCCGGCGTCCGCCGGCCGGTGTGTTGATGGCGGGCGGCCCGATCGGGCCGCTGGCTACCGCGAGACCTTGGTGCCGGCCCCCCGAGCCGGCGCCGGGACTCGCTAGTTAACCGCGCTCGTTCGCGGTATGACTATGGCTGTGGCGCTGCGGCGCTAGTTCCCGCCCGCTTCGAGTGAGTCCGGCTCGACCCCGAGGTAGCAGGCGACCTGCTCGATGAGGACTTCGTGCAGCAGGTCCACCAGGTCGATCCCGTCCCGCGAGCGTGCCTCCAACGGCCGCCGGTACAGCACTATCCGAGCGCGGGTAGGCAGGCCCCGGCGGTCCACCCCGGCCGGCACCAGCTGCGCCAGCGGGACCCCCAGGTCCTCCACCACCTCCGGCGGCCAGTTCATCGCGTCCGGGTCGGTCTGCTCGATCTCCGGCACCATGTCCACCGCGAGGTCCAGCTCGGTGAGCTCGTCGCCCCAGCGCTCCTCGATCGGCTCCAGCGCCTCCAGCACCATCTCGTCGAACCGCTGCGCGCGGTTCTTGAAGACCGGGGCGGTGACCGGGTACCGCAGCCCACGCAGGCCCCGGCCGCGCCGGTCCCGGCGGGGTGCGTGGCCCCTCAGCCCACTGCGTACTGACCTCACCGGAGTGAGGGTACGCGTCGCTGCCACGTCCCGTGCGTCACAGGAGATATGGTCGCGCCGTGCGGGATGTGCGGGGGTGTTCACGGAGCGGGTGCACCGAGCTCGCGGTGGCGACGTTGACTTATGTCTACGCCGAGTCCACCGCGGTCGTCGGTCCGCTCGCGACGGTGGCTGAGCCGCACTCGTACGACCTGTGCGCCGCGCACGCGAAGCGTCTCACGGTGCCGCGCGGGTGGGACGTGGTGCGCTACGAGGGGGACATGCCGCTGCCACCGCCGTCCCCGGACGAGCTCACCGCGTTGGCCGAGGCGGTCCGGGAAGCCGGTCGCGCGGTGCATGGCGCTCACCCCGCACCCGTCATGGGCGCCGGCCGCCACCTGCGCATCCTGCGCGACGACTGACCCGCCCAGCCCGCCTCCGCCCGTCGCTGCGCTCTCCGCTCGTGCGGCCGGATTTGGGTCGGTGATCGGCGTGGAGTTGCGGCATGGCAGCGGGAGGCGGGGCGGGTAGCGCCTGGTCAGGGCCGCAGGCCGTTGACTAGGGCCAACATCGCGGGCTCCACCTCTGCCCTGGCCTGCTCGGGGTGCTCCGCGTGGGCGATCAACTGGGCGGCCTCACTGAGCGCGGCCAGGAGTAGGTGGGCCAGCGGCCGGACGTCCTGGCGGCGCAGCTCGCCCGCCTGCATGGCGAACTCCAGGCCGCCGATCACCAGGCCGAGGCCGTAGCGCTCGCCCACCTCCCGCCAGCGCGCCCAGCCCAGCACGGTCGGCCCGTCCAGCAGCGAGATGCGCAGCACCGCCGGGCGCACGCAGGCGTCCAGGAACGCGCGCATACCGATGATCAGCAGCTCCACCGGGGTTGCGGTGTCTCGCGCGGCGGCCATCCGTTCGCCGATGGCGGCCACCAGCTCCTGCTCCACCCGTTCGTGTACGGCGGCGAACAGTTCCCGCTTGTCGGCGAAGTGGTGGTAGAGCGCGCCCCGGGTGAGCCCGGCCTGGCGCACCACGTCTTCGGTGCCCACTTCGGCGTAGCCGCGACTGGCGAACAGCTCGGCGGCAATGTCGAGCAGCTGGGCGCGGGTTGTCTCGGCTCGTTCTTCCCTGGTTGGCATGGCCGCTTCCCTGGTTGACATACGGACTGTATGTTAGCCGCAAACGTTCAGATACAACCTGTATGTGGTGATGGGGTGGATGCAATGGAGCAGGTAGAGCTAACCCAGGGCACGGTGCGGTACACCGACACGGGTGGTTCAGGCCCGGTTGTGGTGCTGGTGCACGGGCTGTTGGTGAACGGTTCGCTGTGGCGTGACGTGGTCGGTCCGGTCAGCCGGCATGCCCGGGTGGTGGTGCCCGAGCTCCCGCTGGGCTCGCACCGGCTGCCGATGCGCCCGGACGCCGACCTCTCGCCGCCTGGGCTGGCCAGGCTGATTGCCGACCTTCTCGACGCGCTGGACCTGCGCGAGGTGACCCTGGTCGGCAACAACACCGGCGGGGCGATCTGCCAGCTGGTGGCCACCCGGCATCCGGAGCGGCTGGCCCGGCTGGTGCTGACCAACTGCGACGCCTACCGGAATTTCCTGCCTCCCGCCTTCCGTCCGCTGCAGCTGTTGCCGAGGATCCCAGGCGCGCTCTGGCTGGCCGCCCAGACCATGCGCTCCCGCCTGGTGCGCAAGATCGGTTTCGGTCCGCTCGCCAGGACAGGCGTCGACCCTGAGCGGCTGGCGGACTGGGTCCAGCCAGCGCTCGAGGACTCCGGCGTGCGGCGCGACGTGGGGAAGGTGCTGCGTGGGATCTCGGTCCGTTACACGCTGGAAGCCGCCGAACGACTGCGTGAGTTCGACCGGCCGGCGCTGCTCGCCTGGGGTCGGCCGGACCCGTTCTTCAAACCGGCCTTCGCCGAACGGCTTGCCGCCGACATCCCCGGCGCCCGGCTGGCCTGGATCGATGACTCCGCCACCTTCGTGCCGGTGGATGCGCCCGAGCAGCTGGCGGAGCTGATCGTGGACTTCGTGCAAAACGGCAAGAAGGGAGCCGATAGGCTCGTCGGGTGACCGATCTGGGAGTCCGGGACCTGTCCGCGATCGTCAAGGCCTACGACATCCGTGGCGTTGTCGGAGAGCAGCTAGACGCGGATGTGGCACGGCGGTTAGGTGCCGGGTTCGCCCTTCTGGTCGGCGGCGACGCCAATGCCGTGGCGATCGGGCGGGACATGCGGGACAGTTCGCCCGAGTTGGCCGCCGCGTTCGCCGATGGGGTGACCGGCCAGGGCCTTGATGTCGTCGATATCGGGCTGGCCAGCACCGATCTGCTGTACTTCGCCGCCGGGAGACTGCAGCTGCCCGGCGTCATGCTCACCGCCAGTCACAACCCGGCCCGGTACAACGGCTTGAAGATGTGCCGGGCCGGCGCCGCGCCGATCGCCGAGGACACCGGCCTGCGGGAGATCAAGGCGGACGCCGAGCGCGGTGTCCCGGTGGACCCGAACGTGGCCAAGGGCAGCGTGACCGAGCGGTACCTGCTCCCGGACTACGCCGACTACCTGCGCAAGCTGGTCGACCTGGCCAGCATCCGGCCGCTGAAGGTGGTGGTCGACGCGGGCAACGGGATGGCCGGGTACACCGTGCCCGAGGTGTTCGCCGGTCTCCCGATGGACCTGGTCCCGCTGTACTTCGAGCTGGACGGCACGTTCCCCAACCACGAGGCCAACCCGCTGGACCCGAAGAACCTGGTGGACCTGTGCGCCAAGGTTGTCGAGGAAGGCGCCGACCTCGGCCTGGCCTTCGACGGGGACGCGGACCGCTGTTTCGTGGTGGACGAGCGCGGCCAGCCGGTCAGCCCCAGCGCCATCACCGCGCTGGTCGCGGTGCGTGAGCTGGCCAGAGAGCCCGGTTCCGCGGTGATCCACAACCTGATCACCTCGCGGGCCGTGCCGGAGATCATCACCGAGCACGGTGGCCGGCCGGTGCGCACCAGGGTCGGCCACTCGTTCATCAAGCAGACGATGGCCGAGACCGGGGCCATCTTCGGCGGCGAGCACTCCGCGCACTACTACTTCCGGGACTTCTGGCGGGCCGACTCCGGAATGCTGGCCGCGCTGCACGTGCTGGCGGCGCTGGGCGAGCGGGAGCAGCCCCTGTCCGAGCTGATGGCCGACTACGGACGGTACGCGGCCTCCGGCGAAATCAACTCCACCGTGTCGGACCCGGCCGCGCGGCTGGCGGTGGTCAAGCGGCACTACGGCGACAACGATGGTGTTCAGGTCGACGAACTGGACGGACTGACCGTAGCGTTCCCTGATGGGTCGTGGTTCAACCTGCGTCCGTCCAACACCGAGCCGTTGCTGCGGCTCAACGTGGAGGCCGCCGACGCCGGGGCCGTCGCGGCGCTGCGTGACGAGGTCCTTGCGCTCGCCCGCGACTGAACACCGGATGTGACATCGCCGGATGGGACAGCACAGAGAGGGGTCGAGCGTGGCCGTCGAGCTGGATCCGCAACTGTTGGAGATTCTCGCCTGCCCGTCGCCGGACCATGCCCCGCTACGGGTGGGGACTCCGACCGACCCGGACGCCGAGGTGTTGACCTGCACGTCCTGCGGGCGCGGCTATCCCGTGGTGGACGGCGTCCCGGTGCTGCTGCTGGACGAGGCGCGGCTGCCGGACCCGCGGCAGGACACGCCGGACGGTCCACCGGGCGAGAAGTGATCGCGGTGCTTGACGACAGCCTGCTGGAGGACTCGGCGGCGCTGGCCGAGGCGGACACCGCCGGTTTGCTCCGCTCGGCGGCCACCGCGGGAGCCCAGTTGCGCTCGGTCGCCCAGAGCGCCGAGGAGGCCGGGTTGCCCCGCCTCTCCGGCAGCCGCCCCCGCGCGTTGGTGCTGCTGATCAGGCCGGGTAGCTCGGTGCACGCCGTGCCGCTGGTCAGCGCGCTGCTCGGGCCGGAGTGCCCGGTCCCGGTGGTGACCTCGGCGGAGGCGCCGAGCTGGATCGGCCCGCTGGACGTACTGGTCGCGCACACCGCCGACGCGGCGGACCGGGAGCTGGCCGACTCGGTGAGCCGCGCGGTGCGCCGGGGTTGCGAGGTGGTGCTCTCCGCGCCGCCGGAGGGCCCGGTGGTGGCGGCCGGCGCCGGGTCGGCCCGGTTGCTCGAGCCGAGGGTCCCGGTGCCGCCGGGGTTGGACTTCCCCCGTGCCCTGGCCACCGTGCTGGTCACCGTGACCGCGCTCGGCCTGCTCCGGGTGGACCTGGACGAGCTGGCCACCGACCTGGACCGGGAACTGGAACGCGACCACCTGTCACACGAGTCGTTCGTCAATCCGGCCAAGGCGCTCGCGTTGCGGCTGGCCGACCACACCCCGCTGCTCTGGGGCACCGACGCGCCGGGCACCGCGCTGGCCAGGTACGCGGCCGCCACCCTGGCGGCACACGCGGCGGTCATCGCACACGCCACCGACGTGGCCGAGGCGGCCAGCGCGACCGGCCTGCAGCGCGTGCTGGCCAGCCCCAGGCAGGCGGACATCTTCCACGACCCGTTCGACGACCCGGTGGAGGCGACCGGGGGCGGCGCCGCGCTGCCCGCGCCGCCGCGCATCCTGCTGATCGCCACCGAGGACACCGATCCCCAGGCGGCCGTGATGCGCCGGGCTGGACGGGACTGGCCTTCGGCCGACACACTGCATCCAGTGGAGGAGATCCCTCCGGGAACGCCGAACGCTGCCCTGCGACGCGCGGCGGTGCTGGCTACCCGGTTCGACCTGGCCGCCCTCTATCTGGGGTTGGCCGGGGCGGTCCTGGGTCCTGATCTGAACGCCGATCTGCACACTGACCCGGACGGAGCGAGGCAGCTCTCCGGGCCCGCGTGACGGCGCGCGGATCCGCCACGATCGAGTACTTCCCATATACCGCCAGCGGTTAGGTTTCGGAGAACGATGGAGCTACTGGACAACCCGGTACGCAGGTACGCATGGGGGTCCCGGACGGTGATCGCCGATCTGCTGGGCCGTGAGGTCCCCTCCCCGCACCCGGAGGCGGAGTTGTGGCTCGGCGCGCACCCGGGCGACCCGTCCCACCTGGTCGGTGCCGACGGGCAACGGCGGTCCCTGTTCGAGGAGATCTCCCGCGATCCGGCCGGCCGGCTGGGCGAGGACGGCGCGCGGCGCTGGCAGGGTCGGCTCCCCTTCCTGCTCAAGGTGCTGGCCGCCGAGGAGCCGTTGAGCCTGCAGGCGCACCCCACCGAGGCGGACGCGGCGGCCGGGTACGCCAGGGAGGACGCCGAAGGCGTCCCGGTGGACCACTCCCGGCGCAGCTACAAGGACCCGAACCACAAGCCAGAGCTAACCTGCGCACTGACCGAGTTCCACGCGCTGACCGGCTTCCGCGAGCCGGCGACCACCGTCGAGTTGCTCCGCGAGCTGGATGTACCGGAGCTGTCCGGGCACGTCGAACTGCTCGCCGGCCAACCCGACCAGCACGGGCTGCGGGCGCTGTTCAGCACCTGGATCACGCTGCCGCAGGGAGTGCTGGACCAGTTGGTGCCGGCGGTGCAGGAGGGCTGCGTCGGACTGCTGCGCCGGGCCAGTTCCGGCGAGTCGCCAACCGCCGCCCGGTTCATCGCCGAGGCGCGCACCGTGCTGGAGCTCTCCGAGCTGTATCCCGGGGATGCCGGGGTGCTGGCCGCGCTGCTGCTCAACCGGGTCACCCTGGCCCCCGGGGAGGCGCTGTTCCAGGACGCCGGGGTGCTGCACGCCTACCTGTCCGGGGCCTGCATCGAGCTGATGGCCAACTCGGACAACGTGCTGCGCGGCGGGCTGACCCCGAAGCACGTCGACGTGCCGGAGCTGCTGCGGGTGCTGGACTTCAGTGCCGGCCCCGCGCCGCACGTGGTCGGCGTGACCGACGGCCCGATCACCCGCTACGACACCAAGGTCGAGGAGTTCCGGCTGTGGCGGCTGGACTGGGCCGACGGCAACGAGGGAGACGTGGTCGCGCTGCCCGAGGCCGGGCCCAGGATCGCGCTGTGCACGGCGGGCTCGGTCAAGGTGTCGGCCGGCTCGGGTCGCTCGATCAACCTGCGCCGGGGCGACTCGGTGTGGCTGGACGCGAAGGACGTGGAGGTCAAAGCCGCGTCGGCGGACGGGCCGGCCCAGCTGTTCCTGGCCACCGACGGGTTGTACCGCCCCGCGCCGTCGCCGGAGCGGTCCACTTAGGATCACCGGTACCTAGCGATCAATCCGAGGAGTGCCAGCATGTCCGCCGGATCCGGTACTCGAGCGATCATCGCCGCGTTGGTGGCCAACGCGGGCATCGCGGTGGCGAAGTTCATCGGGTACCTGATCACCGGGTCGTCCTCCATGCTGGCCGAGTCGGTGCACTCGGTGGCGGACACCTCCAACCAGGGGCTGCTGCTGCTCGGTAAGAAGCGCTCCGAGCGGGAGGCCACCGCGGAGCACCCGTTCGGCTTCGGCCGGGACCGCTACTTCTACTCGTTCGTGGTGGCGTTGCTGCTGTTCAGCCTGGGCGCGGTGTTCTCGCTGTACGAGGGCGTGCACAAGATCGCCGACCCGCACCCGGTGGAGTCCCCGCTGGTGGCAATCGGCATCCTGGCGGTGGCTGTTGTGCTGGAGTCGTACAGCTTCCGGACCGCGATCCACGAGTCACGCCCGCTGAAGGGGGACCGCTCCTGGTGGCGGTTCATCCGGGAGTCCAAGCAACCGGAGCTTCCGGTGGTGCTGCTGGAGGACTTCGGCGCGCTGGTCGGCCTGGTGCTCGCGCTGATCGGTATCGGCCTGGCGATGATCACCGGGAACGGCGTGTGGGACGGGGTGGGCACGATCGGCATCGGCGTGCTGCTCGGCGCCATCGCCGTCGTGCTGATCATCGAGATGAAGAGCCTGCTGATCGGGGAGGGCGCGGGGCCGAACACCTTGCGCACCATCACTCAGGCGCTGGCGGGCGGCCGGGTGGAGCGGGTGGTGCACATCAAGACCCAGTACCTCGGCCCGGACGAGTTGCTGGTCGGCGCAAAGATCGCGTTGGCCCCCGGATTGCGGCTGGAGGACGTCGCCCAAGCCATCGACGACGCCGAGCAGCGCATCCGAGCCGCCGTCCCGGAAGCCCGGATCATCTACCTAGAACCAGACCTGGACCGCTCCCAACACATCGCCTAACCCCAGTCCCGCGAGTCGGCGCTCTCAGCACACCGAGTCGCGCCTCCCAGCACACCCCACCCCGCGAGTCGGGCGTCCCAGCACACTGAGTCGGGGCTCCCAGCACACCGAGTCGGGGGTCAGGTCAGCCGCGGTGGCCGGCTGGCGAGCGTTGGGCGAGCAGGTCGTCGATCCGACGGTAGGTCTGAGCGGCGCCGACGTCGTCCGGTCCCAGCCGCAGCGTCAGCCAGCCGTAGCCGGCCAACTCCGCATCCCGCTGCCGGTCGCTCCCCCCGTGCTGCCGGCTGAAATGGGTGTCGCCGTCGTACTCGATGGCCAACTTGGCGGCGGGGTAGGCGAGGTCCGCCCGAGTCAGCACGAAACCTTGCTCGTCCTCGATCCGGTACTGCACCTCGGGGCGCGGCAGCCCGGCACGAAGCAGGCCCAGCCGCAATCGGGTCTCCATCGGCGATTCGGCCCGGGGCTCGGCCAGCTCAACGATCTCGGTCAGCCGCCGGCTGTGGTTCGCGCCGGGATTGGCGGCCCGTCGGGCGAGCAGCGCCGCCGGGAGGAACCGAGCGTGGCGGGCCAACGCATCGAGCGTCACTACCGCCTCGACCAGCGGCAACCGGCGGGCCAGATCCCACGCCGTGCGCTCGGCGGTGGTCAGTCGGCAGCCGTTGGCCTCGGTCAGGTCGGCCGGCGCGGGTGTGCCGTAGTACACGGACAGCCCCGGGTGGACGCGGGTGTTGCGGGCGACGAGCACCTCGGCCGGCGCGGCTCGCGGGGCGCAGTCGACGCCGAGCAGCATCGCGGCGGAGTACCCGGCCAGCACCCCGCCCTGGTCGCGGACCAGCAGGTAGGCCGCCAGCGAGCGGGTGGTCAGGTCGTCGGCGAGCCCGGCCGGGGCATAGACGTCCGGGAACACCCGCCGAAACCGAGGCCCCCGCAGCTGCCCACGGGTGAGCGCTCCGGCGGCTAGTGCCTCGCTGCCCCGAAACGAGTCCACAGAAAGATCCACGAGGACAAATTTAACACTACGGTCGTAGCCAGCATGATCAAAGAACCATGGCGCTAAATCGGGCGCCTGAAGATCGAGCCAAGCGGCGAGAAGCTCAGCTGGCGGCGTTGATGAACGCGGCGAACAGCGCGGCCGTCTCCGAGTCTTCCTCCGGGTGCGCCTGGACGCCGACGATGAACTCCGCCGACGGGTCCTCGGTGCCCTCGATGGTGCCGTCCTCGGCCCAGGCCACGGCTTTGAGCCCGTCGCCGACCTGGTCGATGCCCTGGTGGTGGGCGCAGCACAGGTTGGCGGACTCACCGAGCGCGTCGGCCATCCGGGACCCGGCGGCGATGCGGATCTGGTTCCGGTCGTAGCGGCCGGGGGTACGGGGCGCGTGCCCGGGCAGGTGCTGGTGCAGCGTGCCGCCTCGGGACACGCTGAGCAGCTGGGCGCCCCGGCAGACCGCCAGCACCGGCAGTCCGTGCTGCTGCGCGGCGGCCAACGCGGTCAACTCCGCTTCGTCCCGGGCCACCCGGGCGGGCTGGGTGGCCGGGTCACGGGGTGCCGCGTAGCGCCCGGGGTCGACGTCCGGCCCGCCGGTCAGCAGCAGCCCGTCCACCCGCGCCAGCACCTCCGACACGGTCGAGGGGACCGGCGGCAGCAGGATCGGCACCCCGCCGGCGTCGCTGACCCGCTGGACGTAGGCCCAGGGCAGCAGCGCGGCCGGCACATCCCGCCACACGCCCCAGGTGGCCGGCTCGTGGTACGAGGTCAGCGCAATCAGCGGGCGGCGCCCGTGTCCGACAGCGGTCACAGCGGTGTGGTGTACGCGCCGGAGATGCCCCCGTCCACCAGGAACTCCGAGGCCGTGATGAACGAGGAGTCGTCGCTGGCCAGGAACGCGATCGCGCCGGCGATCTCGGTGGCCTCGGCGAACCGGCCCATCGGCACGTGCACCAGCCGGCGCTGTGCCCGCTCCGGGTCCTTGGCGAACAGCTCCTGGAGCAGCGGGGTATTCACCGGCCCGGGGCAGAGCGCGTTGACCCGGATGCCCTCCCTGGCGAACTGCACGCCCAACTCCCGGCTCATCGCCAGCACGCCACCCTTGGACGCGGTGTAGGAGATTTGCGAGGTGGCCGAGCCCATCACCGCGACGAACGAGGCCACGTTGATGATCGAGCCCTTGCCGGCTCTCCGCATGTAGGGCAGCACGGCCTGGCAGCACAGGTACACCGAGGTCAGGTTGACATCCTGCACCCGGCGCCAGGCGTCCAAGCCGGTGGTCAGGATGGAGTCGTCGTCCGGCGGGGAGATGCCGGCGTTGTGCAGCGCGATGTCGATGCGCCCGTAGGTCTCGTCGGCGGTGGCGTAGATCCGCGCCACGTCGTCCTTGGACGTGACATCGGCCCGCACGGCCAGCCCGTCGACCTCCTTGGCCGCGGCGGCGGCGCTGTCCCCGTCGATGTCCACACACACCACCCGGGCGCCCTCGGCGGACAACCGGCGCGCGGTGGCCAACCCGATCCCACTGCCAGCCCCGGTGATCACCGCGACCCGATCATCAAGCCTGCTCACACTCGACAACCTAATGCCCCAATGCGCCCGCCCGGTACGTGGTTAGCGGCACGCCCGATCAGAGCCGCTCGAAGCCCCGGACCCGCTCCCAGTCGGTGACCGCCGAGTCGAACGCGGCCAGCTCCACCCTGGCCATGTTGGCGTAGTGCGCCACCACGTCCTCGCCGAAGCACTCCTTGGCCAGTTCGCTGGACTCCCACTCGGCGAGCGCCTCGCGCAGCGTGGTGGGCACGGTGGGCGCGCCCGAGTTGTAGGCGTTCCCCACG
>DATHIT010000857.1:0-2328 GCA_035489915.1 Pseudonocardia sp.
ACAGCGTGACCAGCGGCTCGTCGCCGGTGTTGACGCTGCGGTGCACCCAGTGTCCCGGCACGTGCACGGCGGCCCCCGGCGCCAGCGCGACCGCCCGGCTCTGCCCGTCCACGCTCTCCAGCAGCAGCACGCCATGGCCGCGCAGGCAGTGGTACAGCTCGGCGCGGTCCGGCTTGCGGTGCAGGTGCCCCCGGGTGACCGCGAACTCGTCGCCGTACCGGCCGGGCAGCAGGGTGCTGGTGCCGATGATCAGCGCGCCGGCGCCGCTGCCGGCCCGGTGCTCCTCCACCCGGTAGACCAGGTGATCCGCGCCGTGCTCGGTGATGGCCGAGGCATAGGCCGCCTCGTCCCGGTACACACCGGCCAGCTCACCCAGCCGCTTCTGGTATCCGCTGGTGCGGCCGCCCAGCGCGCCGTCCAAGCCGACGAGAAGTGCCCCGGGCTCGCCAATGGACGGGGTTGCCGCCATCAAAGATCCCCCACTTTGTAGTCTCACTACAGCATGCCGCTTCTGCACTGTGGTACACGCCACTTGAGTCACCCAATAACTCGGTGATCTTCACTCGATATTGCGCTTCCCCGATGTGATGAGCTAGTAGTACTACATCACTACCCGCCGTGGCTAGTACTCAGATTCGACCGGCACGATGGGTGGCCCCGGGGCCGAGGGCCCCACGAGCGAAGCTGGGGGTTGGCGCGATGACGCGCTTCCACGGACGGCGGATCGCGGTCACCGGTGCGACCGGCGGAATCGGGCTGGTGATCTGCGCGGACCTGGCCGAGCAGGGCGCCGAGGTGTACGGCCTGGACCGGCACGGGCTGGACCGGCTGCCCGACGGCGTGCGTGGTCTCACCATCGACCTGGCCTCCGAGGAGTCCGTCGGCGCCGCCGTGCGCGAGCTGTACGCCGCCGACGACCGCCCGGTGGACCTGGTCACCTGCGCCGGCATCGTGGAGGACAACGTGGCGGCGGAGGACATGTCGCTGGCCCAGTTCGACGCGGTGCTCGGGGTGAACCTGCGCGGGGTGTTCCTGACCTGCCGGGAGTTCGGCCGCGAGCTGCTCGCCCGGGGCGGCGGGGCGATCGTGAACGTGGCCTCCATGTCCGGCAACGCGGTGGTCAACCACCCGCAGCGGCAATGCGCCTACAACACCTCCAAGGCCGGGGTGAGCGCGCTGACCCGGTCACTGGCGGTGGAGTGGGGCCCGCGCGGGGTGCGCATCAACACCGTCTCCCCCGGCTACGTGAACACCCCACTGAACAGCCTGAAGACCGACATGCACCCGCAGTGGCTGGCGGAGACGGTGCTCGGTCGGTTCGGCAGCACGCTGGAGGTGGCCAGGGCGGTGGAGTATCTGCTCAGCGAGGACGCCGCGTTCTGTTGCGGCACCGAACTGCTCATCGACGGCGGCTTCTCACTGCGCTGACCCCCCAGGAGGCCGCACATGATCATTTCCCATGACCTGGGCACCACCGGGAACAAGGCCACGCTGGTGGACGCCGAGGGGCAGGTGGTGGCCAGCGCCACCGAGGGCTACCCGGTCGACTTCGGCTCCGGCGGCAAGGCCGAACAGGACGCCGAGCACTGGTGGGACGCGGTGTGCACGGCCACCCGCCGGCTGCTGGAGAAGGTGCCCGGCGCGGCCGGCCAGGTCGCTGGGGTGTCCTTCTCCGGGCAGATGATGGGCGCGGTGCTGACCGACGGCGCCGGTGACCCGGTCCGCCCGGCGATCATCTGGGCGGACACCCGGTCCACCGCGCAGACCGAGGCGCTGCTGGAGCGGGTGGGCATGGACGCCGGCTACCGGATCACCGGGCACCGGCTGAACCCGACCTACTCGCTGACCAAGGTGATGTGGGTGCGCGACACCGAGCCGGAGGTGTTCGCCCGCGCCCGGCACCTGCTGCTGGCCAAGGACTTCGTGGTGCACCGGCTGACCGGCGCGCTGGTCACCGACCCGTCCGACGCGAGCAGCACCAACGCCTACGACCAGGCCGCCGGCAACTGGTCCGACGAGCTGATCGCCGCCGCCGGACTGGACCGCGCACTGTTCCCCGAGGTGGTGGCGTCCACCACGGTGGTCGGCAAGGTGACCGCCGCCGCGGCCGCGCGCACCGGTCTGCTCGAAGGCACCCCGGTGGTACTGGGCGGCGGGGACGGGCCGATGGGCGCGCTCGGCGCCGGAATCGTGGACGCGGCGGACGGCGCCTACACCTACCTCGGCTCCTCGTCCTGGGTGTCCCTGGCCGCCGACGCCCCGCTGCACGACCCGTTGATGCGCACCATGACGTTCAACCACGTGGTGCCCGGCCGCTACGTGCCGACG
>DATHIT010000858.1:0-14360 GCA_035489915.1 Pseudonocardia sp.
GGGAAGCAGTTCGTGGTGGCGTTCGCCAGCGCGACCAGCCCGTTGAGGAACCCCGGCGCGGACACGGTCAGGCATACACCGGGCTTCTTGGTCAGGAACCCGGCCGCCGCGGCCGCGTGCCCGGCGTCGCTCTCGTGGCGGAAGCCGATGTAGCGGATGCCCTCGGCCTGCGCGAGACGGGCCAGGTCGGTGATCGGGATGCCGACCACCCCGTAGATGGTCTCGACGTTGTTGAGCTTCAGCGCGTCGACGACCAGGTGATACCCGTCGGTGAGCTCGGCCGGAGCGTCGGCGACGGGCGCCGTGGTCTCCGGTGCGGAAATGGTGGTCATGGTTGGAGGTCCTCCCCGTTCGGAATGGCTATTCGCCTTCACCTCCCACATTCCGGCGGCGCGCGTGACCGCGTCCAGACCGGGTGGCGACCGGCCGATAAGTGGTGGCTATCAACTTCCGTCGCGGGCCGCCGACGCAGCCCCGTGACCGCCTTGATAGACGCCCGCTACCGACTGCTCACCAGCGCGTGTTGAACGTGACTCGCGCGCCGGCCGAGGCTCGGAGAGAGGAGTTCACCAGTGACTTGGTGTGAGGAGAGGTGTTGGTCATGGCCATTCCGACGGCGGGATCCGTGCCGGACGCTAATCGTTACGGACCCCCTGAGGGTTCAACATCAACAGCGGGAGCTGTTCCAGCCACACCGGCGATCGGCCGGCATGTGGACCTGGCCGTCGCGCATGCGAGACCGGCACTCCTGGCGGTTCGCGATTGGCTGCTCGTCGCGCTGGCCTTCTCCTCCGGCATCTACGAGGCGATCTGCTATCTCTCCTTCGGGAAGGTCTTCACGGCCGCCCAGACCGGGAACCTCGTGCTTCTCGGGGTCGTTGCCGGCGGCACCCGCCCGCCCTTCGGCCCGAACCCGGTGTCCGTGGTCGTCTCTCTCGTCGCGTTTGTGGTGGGTGCCTGGCTGGCGGTGCGGATCCTGAAGGCGTTCAACGGCGATGACGAGGTGGACGATGAGGACGTCTTCCAGGTCTGGCCGCGCCGCGTGTCGATCGCGCTCGGGGTCGCGCTGGCTCTGCAGGTCGGCTTCCTCGCCGTGTGGATGGAGACCTCCCCGTCCAACAAGGCGACCTACATCCTGCTCGGCATGAACGCGCTGGCGATGGGTTTGCAGATGAACGCCGTCCGCTCGCTGCACGTGCCGGCCATCTCCACCGTGGCGGCAACCGCCACCTTCATCAGCTGGGCGAGCGGCCCCTCAACCTGGCCGCACAAGGGGCCCTGGGCGCGTCGCTTGACCGGGGTTCTGGTGAGCATGGTCCTCGGTGCGGTGGTCGGAACCTGGATGCTCGGCCACATCCACACCTACGCGCCGATCCTGCCCGCGCTGGTGATCGCGGTGGTGATCGTGATCGCCTCGGTGACTCTCGACCAGGATCGCGCGTGACCGCGGCGGCTGTGCGTGGCGTGAGCCCACTCACGCCAGGCACAGCCGCCTCGATAAGCGCTCGCTATCGCCCGGTCGCCAGCGCGAGACAATCCTGCTGCGGGACGATGTCTGGCTAGTGTCGTCTATGCGCCGATGGTGGACACGTCGATGACGAACCGGTACCGCACGTCGCTGTTCTCAACCCGGTCGTAGGCGGCGTTGATCCCGTCGGCGCCGATCACCTCGATCTCCGCCCCGACACCATGCTCCGCGCAGAAGTCCAGCATCTGTTGGGTCTCCGCGATGCCGCCGATCATCGAGCCGGCGAGCACCTTGTTGCCACCCAACAGTGAGAACGCGTTGTAGGACATCGACTCCGGCGGTGCGCCGACATTCACCATGGCACCACCGACGCGCAAGATCGACAGGTACGCATCGATCGGCAGCGGTGCCGCCACCGTGTTCAGGATGACGTCGAAGCGCCCGGCCAGCGTCTCGAACGTCGACTCGTCGCCGGTTGCGTAATAGTCCTTGGCTCCCAGGCGCAGACCATCCTCCTGCTTCTTCAGGCTCTGGCTCAGCACGGTCACCTCCGCTCCCATCGCGACCGCGATCTTTACCCCCATGTGTCCCAGGCCCCCCAGCCCGACCACGGCGACCTTCTTGCCCGGCTCCACTCCCCAGTGGTGCAGCGGCGAGTAGGTGGTGATGCCGGCGCACAGCAGCGGTGCCGCGACGTCGAGGCCGATCTCGTCGGGGATCCGGCAGACGAACGACTCCTTGACCACGACCTGCTCGCTGTAGCCGCCGTAGGTGTGGGCGCCGTCGTAGTCGACACCGTTGTAGGTCTGCACGTTGCCCTTGACGCAGAACTGCTCAGTTCCGGCCCGGCAGTACTCGCACTCGCCACAGGAGTTGACCATGCAGCCGACACCGACGCGGTCGCCGACCTGGTACTTCGTCACCTCGGCGCCGACGGCGTTCACGGTGCCGGCGATCTCGTGGCCCGGCACCATCGGGAAGAGGGCACCCTCCCACTCGCCCTTGGCCTGGTGGATGTCGCTGTGGCAGATCCCCGCGTAGGCGATGTCGATCCGTACGTCGTCCGGACGCAGCTCACGCCGTTCGATGGTGGTCGGCGCCAACCGGCCCCCCGCATGGGACACGGCATACGCATTGGTCACGGTCATAGCTCCACATTCCTTCCGATCAGGGGCGCGGTCCGCGCTCGCCGCCAGGACTCCGGCCGCGGGCGTGACAACATCCATGACAGCGAGAATTGCCTGCTGACCGGCCTATGTCGCTGTGGCTACCGCCCCTCTGCGTGCCCGGTCGGCGGGAACACATCCATACCTGCCAGCGGTAAATGCCCTGGTCCCGCTACCGGCGCCAGAACGCCGCGGCTGGCGCCGAGCCAAGCGATCATGCTTAAGACTGGCGCTTGAATGGACGAGCACCAAAGGAGAAAAGACATGGCATTGCAGCTAGCCGGTATGTCCAGGTTCAGCTAACCGGCAAGGTGAATGGGTGTTGGCCCTGACGACATGTGTGGGCTTCGGGGCCAATCATGCCATGGCGGCTGCTGTGTGGTGAAGCTGAGTCGGAACGTCAGGCGTCTCGTCCGATCAGCCGGCCGCGATCCCAGCGAAACGGAAGTGATCGACATGAACTGGCGGTCTCGCGCGGTCTGCCGCACCGAGGATCCAGAGCTGTTCTTCCCCGTCGGCACAACCGGGCCAGCCCTGGCCCAGTTGACCAGGGCTAAGTCCGTTTGCCGCCGCTGCCCGGTGACCATCGAATGCCTCTCCTGGGCGCTGGCCGCCGGCCAATGCGCCGGGGTGTGGGGCGGGCTGAGCGAGGAGGAACGACGCCAGCTGCAGCAACACAACCGCACGGCGCGCACGCACCTCTCCGGTGTCGGTCTGGGCCGGTAGCGACGCCCCTCTGAACATCCGACCAGAGGGGACCGGGCTCGATGCAGGGGAATTCATCGACGGACAGAGGAACATGACCCGATCCGCGGACTCCCGCGATTTGTCTCGACTCACCGTTCAGCCCGGCGACCCCGCGGAGATGACTGGGCCGAGGGTGGTTCTGGGCGACGACGACGTCCTGCTGCGCGAGGGCATGGCCAGCCTGCTCAGTAGCTCCGGGTTCGACGTTGTGGGCCAGGCAGGCGACGGTACCCAGCTCCTCCAATTGGTCCGTGAGACGGTCCCGGAGCTGGTGGTGGTCGATATCCGCATGCCGCCGACTCACACTGTCGAAGGACTCGAGGCAGCCCGGGTGGTGCGTCAGGAGCTCCCCGAGGCCGCGATCTTGGTCCTGTCCTGCCACGTCGAGGTCGACCACGCGATGGAGCTACTGGCCAGCGGCCGGGGGATTGGCTACCTGCTCAAGACCCGGGTGACCGACGTGGCCGAGTTTGTCGAGACCCTGCAGCGGATTGCCAAGGGCGGTTCGATCATGGACCCTGCGCTGGTGCAGGAGCTGGTATCTGTGCGCCGGCAGAATGATCCGCTCGCTCCGCTGAGCGCCCGAGAGCGGGAGGTGCTGGCATTGATGGCCGAGGGCCGCTCCAACGCCGGTATTGCCCGCCGGCTCTGGGTCACTGAAGGGACGGTCGAGAAGCACGTTCGCAGCGTCCTTGCCAAGCTCAGCCTTCCCGAAACCCACAATGACCACCGTCGTGTTTTGGCGGTGGTGACCTTCCTCGAGGCGGCTAGCTAGAGCAGGTTCGGGCGCCATGTCCGCCGAGCAGGTCTGTGCCGAGCGGGTAATAGGGTGTTGCGATGACCGTCGCCGACGCCGAGCCCGGCTCGTCGCGCCATCGTCCACTCCTGGTACTCAGCAAGATCACGGATATCCTCGACGCGTTCTCGCTCGCCAAGCCCGAGCTCACACTCGGCGAGATACAGCGGGCCACCGGAAACCCGACCTCCACGGTGCAACGGCTGGTGTCCAACATGGTGGCGGAGGGCATGCTCGATCGGCACGGCGATCGCATCAGGGTCGGCGTGCGGATGGCGTACTGGGCTGCCCCCGCCGCGCATGGAATCGACGTCATGGAGCTCGTCACACCGGTACTGCGTGAGCTCCGCGACGAGACAGGTGAATCGGCCTGTTTCTTCCGGGAGGAGCAGGGGCAACGCGTCTGCGTCGCCCTGGCCGAGACAAGGCACGCGCTGCGGCGTGACATGTACGTCGGCAAGATCATGCCGCTGCACGTCGGATCCTCCGGACGGGTCATCCTCGCCTGGCGACCGACCCTGGCCGAGGCGATCCTCGCCGGCCCACTGCCGTCGTTCACCGACGCCACGATCACCGATCCCGCCGTACTCCGTCGCCTCGTCGATCAGACCCGTCGGGACGGCTATGCCGTCACTGTCGCCGAACGTGACGATGGAGCGTCCGGGCTCGCCGCTCCGGTTTTCGACTCCTCCACTGAGCTGGTCGGTGCGCTGGCGATCAGCGGTCCAACGATCCGGCTGCCCAGGGAACGCTGCGAGGGCTGGGTCGATCTTCTCGTCGCGCAGGCCGAACGCCTGATCCGAACGTTGGGCGGGAGGCGTCCGGCCTGACCTGCCGCGATGAGTTCCGGCCGGGTCGCGAGTCTGTTCTGGTGACCGTCGTAGGACGTCGTACGACGGTGGCCGGCACGAGACACCACGGAGGACACCATGACGACCACGCCGAGTAACCCGACCACCGCGCTGCCCGGCCGCCCGCCCGTCGTTGACCTGGCCACCTGGCAGGCCGCCCGTGACGAGCTCCTGGTCCGCGAGAAGGCCCACACCCGCGAGGGCGACGCCCTCGCCGCGGCCCGCCGCCGGCTGCCGATGGTGGAGTTCGACGGGACGGTCGAGGTCGTCGGGCCCGACGGCCCGGTCCCGTTCCTGGACCTGTTCCAGGGCCGCGACGAGCTCGTGGTCTACAAGTCCATGTGGCATGACGGCGCGCCGCACCAGGGGCAGTGCGAGGGCTGCACCACCATTGCCTGGCACGTGAAGGACGCTGTCTACCTCAATGCCCGCGGCGTCTCGTTCGCCGTCCTGACCTCGGGCCCGTGGGACGAGGTGGCTCCCTACGTCGAGTTCATGGGTTACACCCAGCCCTGGTACTCGGTGCGGGACGTGGAGGCGCCGGTCGGCCGCGGCATGGGTTCCATCACCTGCTTCCTGCGCGACGGCGACCGCGTGTTCCTCACCTACTCCACGACGGCCCGTGGCAACGAGCCGGCCAACGGGTCCTTCGGCCTGCTCGACATGACGCCCTACGGCCGCGGCGAGGCGTGGGAGGACAACCCCGAGGGCTGGCCGGTGATCGGCGATGTCCGCGACGGGCACCCGTCCGAGGGCGGCGGCCAGGCTTGCTGGTACTGGCGCTCGGACGCCGACGGCGTCGCCACCTGGGGGCCGACCAGCCGCCCCGTGCCGCAGTGGACCCGCCCCGGCGCGACGCCCGTGGAGACTCTGGGCCGGCACGGCGACCACCACTGACGCGGCATGGCTTCCGGCGAGTCAGCGGACTCAATCATGCGAAAGGGTTGACCCGCATCATGGGTTCCTGCTCATATTGAGAGCAGGACGGCGTCCCTCCGTCGTTCCGACATCGAAGTCGACTACGTCCCGCTCGCTGCCGAGCGGCTACGGATGGGAACACCGGATGTCCGACGTCGTGATCATCGTCAACACCGTCGCCGCCGTGCTGGCCACGGTTGTGCTGATAGTGCGGTTCCGTTTCAACCCGGTCGTGTCGCTCGTGATCGGCGCCGCGTACCTCGGTCTGGCCACGGGGCAGGGGGTGGATGGCACGGTCAAAGCGATCACCGGGGGATTCGGCGACATCATGGCCGATGTCGGCCTGCTGATCGCCTTCGGCGTGCTGACCGGCGCCATGCTGCAGAGCACCGGCGCCATCGAGCGTCTCGTGGAGAGCCTGATGCGTATCTGCGGGCCCCGCGGGATGCCCTACGCCTTCTCCCTCACCATCGCGACCGTCCTTCAGTCGATCTTTCTGGACGTGTTGCTGGTGATCTCGGCGCCGCTTGCGCGATCGTTCGCGGGGCGGGTGGGCAAGGTCGGTCTGGCCCGGATGGCCACATCCCTGGCGATCTCCCTCGAATGCGGGATCGTGTTCATGGTTCCCGGCGTCGCGAGCATCGCTCTGGCCGGCCTGCTCGGTGTGCCACTGGGCACGATGCTGCTCTTCGGGTTCCTGCTGATCGTGCCCACCGTGGCGATCTCGGTCACCATCATGTCGTTCGTCTTCCGGCGAGGCTGGTGGGACGAGGCGAAGGACCAACTGCCGGGCGCCCTCGCCCTGGTCCCAGGCGACTCCGCGGGGCTTGGCGGCTCCGGCAACGGTGAGGATGTGGTCTCCCGCGACGGAGCGAGCGATGGTTCGCCCGCACCAGACGGTCCGGGATCCATGGTGCCCTCCGGCGGAACGGTGACCGCCGTTCGTGCCGAGCCGCACCGACAGGCGCCACTCGTCGTCCTCTTCGGTCCGCTCCTGCTGGCGCTGGCGCTGATCGCCACGGGTGCTGTTCTCGAGGTGGCAGGAGTCGAGATGGGCGTCGTCTCGATCGTCTCGCAGCCGGTCATCGCCCTGCTGATCGGGCTCATCGGCACGAGTCTCGTGACGCGTTACGTCATGGGGCAGGAGGGTGTGGAACAGGCCGTCAGGAGCGGATTCCGGGAGAGCGGGCAGATCCTGATCCTCACCGGCGTCGGGGGTTCGCTGGCCGCCGCGATCAAGGCCGCCGGTCTGGGTGAGATCCTCGGCCAGTACTTCTCGGCCAGCTCCGCCGCTCCGCTGCTGATGGTGTGGGTGATCGCCGCGGTGCTGCACATCGCGGTCGGATCCGTGACGATCTCGGCGATCACCGCCGCGGGCATGCTCGCGCCGGTGGCCCCGCTCATCGGCCTGAACCCCGTCCTGATCGCGCTCGCCGCCGGGGCCGGTTCGCTGTTCGCGGTGCACGTCACCAGCAACACGTTCTGGCTCCTGCAGTCGCTGATGGGTCAGACCACCCGCGGAACCCTCAAGACCTGCTCCGTAGGGGTGTCGGTGGCGTCGGTCGTCGCCATCCTGTTGATCATCCCCATGTCGCTCGCCGTATGACATCCACCGAAGGGGGAATCATGACCGTCGACACCGATGCGCTACCGCTGCGCGGGGTTCGGGTGCTCGAGCTCGGCAACTACATCGCCGCGCCGACTGCGGGGCGTCTGCTGGCGGACTTCGGCGCGGAGGTCATCAAGGTCGAACGCCCGCACACCGGGGACGAGCTACGCGGGTGGCGGCTCTACGGCGGCACGACATCGATGCTCTACCGAACCGTCAACCGGAACAAGAAGTCGGTCGTGCTCGACCTGCGCACTCCCGAGGGACGCGACGCCGTGCTCGGCCTGGTGGCACGCAGTGACATCGTGCTGGAGAACTTCCGGCCAGGGACGCTGGAGAAGTGGGGCCTCGGGCCCGCCGAGCTCGACGCCGCCAATCCTCGGATCATCCTCACCCGGATCTCCGCTTTCGGCCAAACCGGGCCGCTCGCCGAACGCCCCGGGTTCGCCGCCGTGGCCGAGGCGATGGGCGGGCTGCGCGAGCTGGTGGGCGAGTCGGATCGGCCGCCGTCGCGCACCGGCGTCTCGATCGGGGACTCGATCGCGGGCCTCTACGCGGCGTTCGGCGCGATGATGGCCCTGTTCCAGCGGGAGTCCCGGCACGACGATGCGCGCCCCGCGCTGCGCGACCGGGTCATCGACGTGGCGCTCAACGAAGCTGTCCTGTCCATGATGGAGTCGCTCATCCCCGACCATCTCGCCTACGGCGTCACCCGAGAGCGGGTCGGCGGCCGGATGGAAGGAATCGCCCCGTCGAATGGCTACCCCTGCATGGGAGGCGAGAGCGTCGTCATCGCCGGGAACGGGGACGGGATCTACCGGCGGTTGATGGACACGGTCGGACGGCCGGACCTCGGCTGCGACCCCGGTCTCTCCACGAACTCCGGCCGCTGGGAGCGCAGGGACGAACTCGACGCCGCGATCGGGGCGTGGACCTCGACCCTCAAGCGTTCCGAGGTGCTCGCCCGCCTCGACGAGGCAGGCGTACCGGCAGGGCCGATCTACTCCGCGGCGGACATCTGCGTCGATCCGCAGTACCGGGCCCGAAACATGATCCAGTACTTCGATGTCGACACGGGTGGCACGGAGCCGCGGTCGGTCGGTTTCCCGGGGATAGTGCCGGTGTTCGGCGACACATCGCTGCCCGTTCGGAGCGTCGGTCCCGACCTGGGGGAGCACACGGCCGAGGTCCTGGCCGAGCTTGGCCTGGCCGACAACGAGTGCAACGGGACTCACCGGTGAACACAGGCTTGGTCATCCGCGATGTGACGCTGCGTGATGGGCTGCAGCTGACCGGTAAGCCGCTGCCGACGGAACGCAAGGTCGCGCTGGTCCGTGAGCTGTTGCGGATCGGCGTGCCGAGTCTGGAGATCGGCTCGCTCGCCCGGCCCGACCTGGTGCCCGCGCTCGCGGACACGCTCGATGTGGTGGCCGCGTTGACGCCCGACGAACTGGAGCGGTGCTGGATCTGGGTGGCGACACCCCGGCACGTGACCCGTGCGGTCGAGGCCGGCGCCCGGAACGTCCAATACTGCCTGTCGGTGTCGGATGCCCACAACCGCGCCAATATCGGCCGCGACACCGAGGCCAGCCTCGCCGCGATGCCCGAGGCCGTGGAGGGCGCCCTGGCTGCGGGCGGGCGTATCCAGCTGTGCCTGGCCACGTCGTTCACCTGCCCGTTCGACGGTCCGGTGGACCCGGGCCGGGTGCTCGAGATCGCGAATGACCCCCGTACGCGGGGAGCCGAGGACATCGTCCTGTGCGACACCCTGGGCCAGGCGATCCCGACCGACGTCTCGGCGCTTCTGCACCGCGTCCGCCAGGAGACACCGGAACGCCGGCTCGTCTTTCACGGCCACGACACCTGGGGGCAGGGTGTGGCGAACACGCTCGCGGCGGTGGAGGCCGGGGCCGACATGGTCGACGGAGCGCTCGGCGGTCTCGGTGGGTGCCCGTTCGCACCCGGTGCCAGCGGTAACACCGCGACCGAGGATCTGCTGTTCGCCTTGCGGCCCGACTGGCTCGATCCCACGACCCTGGTCGAGCTCGTCGGGGTGGCCGAGGAGCTGCTGGCCGACATCGACGAGCCGAACCGCTCGAAGGCCGCCCAGGGAGTCCGCTCCCGGGCTAACGCGTTCCCCTGGACCTCCAGCCACGTCTCAAACTGCGGGTAGATAGACCGTAGCTTCAACGTCTGCCTGTGAGCGGTGGTCAAAGTATGGTTTACTGGACCGTACTTTGGAGGAGACGCTGATGGACGTGATCGCACAGGGCGGGGGATCGCCTCGTATCGGATTGTCAGAGGTCGTGCTTCGCACGCCGCGCTACGAGCGTCTCTGCGCGTTCTACGCCGAGGTTCTCCGGCAGCCGCCGTCGCTGGATATGACGCCGGAGAGCGGACGCGGCACCAGCGATCCGGATGTGCCGACCCGCATCGCGTTCTTCAATTTGCCCAGCAACTACCCCTACACACAGCGCGTGGCGATTTTCGAGTGTGCTGATGTCGGGGGCCGGGATCGTCGTGCGGTGGGTCTGCACCACTTGCAGATTCGCTACTCGGATCTGGCGGCGTTGTTCGACGCGTTCGAGCACCTGAAGACGTTGGGTCATCAGCCCATCGAGTCGGCCAATCATGGCATTGCCACGAGCCTCTACTACCTCGATCCAGACGGCAATCGCGTGGAGCTGTCCGGGATGAACTTCCCCACCGAGGAGGAGATGAAGGCCTACATGGGCAGCGATGCGTTCAGGCGGAACCCGGACGGGAAGAGGATCGACCCCGAGGAGTTCCAGCGGCGTCGCCGAGACGGTGTGTCGTTCGCTGACCTGGTGCGTTTGGCGTGAGCGTGCTGGCCGAGCCGGGGCCGACCGGCGATATCGACATCGACCGGGCCGACGTGGTGGTGATCGGCGGCGGACCGGTTGGGCTGGCGGCCGCGGTCGACCTGGGAGTGCGCGGGCTGAACGTGCTGTTGGTCGACGCCGGCGACGGGGTGGCGAACTATCCGACCGCGGAGTCCATCGACGCTCGGACGATGGAATGGCTGCGGCAACTGGGGATCGCCAACGCCGTCGAACACAGCGGCTTTCCCGAGTCTTATCCGCGCGACATCTCCTTCGTCACCCGCTTGTCCGGCTACGAGCTCGCGCGCTTCCGTCGGCCCAGCAACGGCGGGCGCCGCGAACCGACGACCGGTATCAGTCCAGAGGGGCCGGTCTGGTGGCCGAAATTCTGGTTTGACACCGCGCTGCGGGCCCGGGCACTGGGCCTGCCCAATGTCCAGCTGCGCTATCGGTGGCGTTGCGAGGGCATCAGCCAGACCGAGTACGGGGTCACCGCCAACCTGGTCCGATCCGATGGCACCCGCCACGCCGCCACGGCCCCATATCTGGTCGCCTGCGACGGCGCGCGATCGAGCGTGCGTGGCGGGCTGGGGATCACGATGGAGGGCTCTCGGGCTGAGGCGGTGTGGGAGGGTGCATTCGTCGAGATCCCTGACCTGCTGGCGAGGATCAACCTCGCTCCGGCGGTGCAGTACTACACGTTGCGTCCGCGCCGGAGCATCTTTGGCTCGCTCAACGGCAAAGACCTCTGGCGGGTCACCTACCCGCTCGAGCCCGGTGAGTCGCAGACCGAAGAGGAGATCGTCGCGACGATCCGGGAGTGCATCGGCATCCCCGATATCCCCCTTGTGCTGCGCGACGGCCGGGTGTGGGCGGGGCACACGGTCGTGGCTTCCGCTTACCGCCAGGGCCGGGTGTTCTTGGCGGGAGATGCGGCGCACCAGATGTGGCCCAGCGGTGGGCACGGCATGAACACCGGGATCGGCGATGTGCACAACCTGGCCTGGAAGCTCGCCGCGCTGGTTCGCGGCGGAGCCGGGGAAGGGTTGCTGGACAGCTACCAGGCCGAGCGCAAGCCCGTCGCCGTGCGCAACACCACCCGCGCGGCAGCCAACTATCACGCGGATCTCGCGCTGCCGACCGACCCGATCCTCGATGATCCGGAAGCGGCGGGGAAGCGGGCCAGACAGGCCGCCGCGCGGCAGGTCCGGGAGACCCGCGAGGCCGAATGGCGCTCCCTGGGAGTTCAGCTCGGCTATCGCTATGAGGGTTCGCCCATCGTGGTGCCCGACGGCTCTGTCGAACCGGCCGACGAACCCACCAGCTATGCACCCGCGGCTCGTCCTGGGCATCGAGCGCCGCACGTCGTGTTGCCGGACGGCCGATCAACGCTGGATCTGTTCGGCGCCGGGTTCGTGTTGCTGCACACCAGCCTCGCACCGGACCCGCAGCCCTGGGACGAGGCATTCCGCGCCCGGCGCATCCGGCTGGACATCGTCGACGCCTCGCAGTCGCAGCTCGCCGAGGCGTACCCGGCCGAGCTCGTGCTCGTCCGTCCCGATGGCATCGTCGCCTGGTCCGGAAAGCTGGCGGATCCCGACATCGCGTCAATCGTCGAGACCGTCCTGGGAATCGCGTCCCGCCCGGCCAACGAGACAACACATGACGCCGAGAGGATGACTTCGAGATGGCGGTAGAGCTGGCCGAGACTGGCTTCATCGACGTGCACGCCCACTTCATGCCTCCAGTTGATCCCGCGCAACGCGCGGCGTTGGAGAGTGGTTACAGGTTTGGGCTGCTGGCGTCCCTACCGTTGAACGAACCATGATCCTGGCCCACGCCGGAGGCGCTCTCGAGCACAGGTCAGCAGCCATTAGCGGCGTGGCCAGCGACAAGAGAGGCCGCCCCGTTTCGCGTAGCATGCGCCTGTGAGCAGCGAGACGATCAAAGTGCTGGACCGCGCGCTGGCGGTGCTGCGGGAGTTCGCCGTCCATCCCGCCGGCTACACAGCGCCCGAGCTGTCCGAGCACCTGGGTCTGTCCAAAACCACCACCAGGCGGTTTCTGCACACCCTGTCCAATGGAGGGTTCCTCGATTACGACGCCGAACGTCAGCGCTACACGCTCGGCATGCTGATCCTCGGGCTGTCGACCGGTTTCTCGAGGCAGACCTCACTCACTGTCGCCGTGCAACCGGTACTGGAATCGCTCCAAGCGGAATCATTCGAAACCGCGTCACTATGGCTCCGCGTACGACAGGACGCGATGTGTCTCAGCTCCCTCGAAAGCAGCCAATACATCAGGGCGGTGAGCCCCATCGGGCGGTCCGTGCCGCTTTACGCCGGTTGCCATGGGAAACAGCTCTTGGCCGGGTTGAACGATGACGAGCTCGACGAGTACCTCAAAACCACCGATTTAACGCCCCTGACCACGTCGACACTGACGAGCCGCGCGGCACTCGAGAAGGAGATCGCACAGATACGATCCGACGGCTATGCCACCAGTCGAGGAGAGGTCAACATCGACGGCGCCGGCGTAGCCGCGCCGATTCTCAATCCTCATGGCCAGGTGATCGCCTGTCTGAGCATCACCGCGCCGAGCCACCGCGTGGACGACGAACGGCTGCACACCTTCGTCACACTCATCCGAGGCGCCACCTCGGACGCGGCCCGTCGGGTCTTCGGTCCCGCCCCGGGCTAGTGTCTCGTGGTGGCGACGCGGGCGCGGATCGTGTTGTGGCGGGCCGAGGGCCGTCAGAAGCGGGAGGTCGCGGCGTTGGCGGGGGTGTCGCGGCCGACGGTGGATCTGTGGCTGCGTCGTTTTGATGCCGACGGTGTTGCCGGGTTGCTCGACCGGGCTCGTGGGGCGGCGCGGGAACAGGTCGCGGCCAGGATCCGGGTCCGGATCCTGGCCGCGACCAAGAGCAGCCGGCCGGCCGAGACAGGCCTGTCGCACTGGTCGAGCCGGGAGATGGCCCGGTTCATCACCCGCACCGAAGGCGTCTACGTGTCGCATCACTACGTGGCGAAGTTGTGGCGCGAGACCCGGATCAAGCCGCACCAGTCGGGCACGTTCAAGGTCAGCTAAGGACCCGGCGTTCGCGGAGAAGGTCGCTGATGTTGTGGGGCTGTACCTCGATCCGCCCGGCGGCGCGGTGGTTCTCTCGGCATTCCTGGCTTTCCTGGGCAAGGCGGTCAAGCCGCACGCCGAGGGTGACGTCCAGTGGTGCTCGACAACCTATCCACCCACACCACGCCGGATGTGGCGGCCTGGCTGCAGGACAACCCGCACGTGCAATTCCACTTTACCCCGGTCGGATCGTCGTGGATCAACCAGATCGAGACCTGGTTCGGCACCATCACCCGCCAGTCCATCCGACGCGGCACCTTCAGCTCCGTCACCGTCCTGGTGAAACAGATCCGCGACTACATCACCGACTGGAATACCCACGCCACACCGTTCAGCTGGACCGCGACCGCCGACGAGATACTCGCCAAGGTCAAACTCGTTCAAACCAACATCAAGAAAAACTCGTCGATAACAACGCGAGGTAAACACAACGGAATCACGATCCGATAGCGCGGCCTAATACCGCAACGGCGATTGGATACTAGCCGGGCTGGCGGCCCGGTGGGACTGTCTGAACAACGGTGGATCTGATCTTGGTCGACACGCCGAGTGTGAGCTTGGTGGGAAGGATCGATCATGACCGAAACACTGGAGCCCGTGGCGAACGAGGTGGATCAGCAGCAGTTGGCCGAGCAACTCCTGGCCCAGGCCCGAGAGCAGGGCGTTGAGCTAGTGGGCCCGAACGGGCTGCTGAATCAGTTGACGAAGAACGTGCTCGAGACCGCTCTGGCTGCGGAGATGACCGAGCACCTGGGGTATGACAAACATGATCCGGTAGGGCGCACCGGCGGCAACTCGCGCAACGGGAGCCGCTCGAAGACGGTGTTGACCGAG
>DATHIT010000859.1:0-21768 GCA_035489915.1 Pseudonocardia sp.
GCTCACCTGCCGTTGCTGGGCAAGATCGAACAGGTAGGCGCGCTCGTCGATGCTGAGCCGCAACGCCCGGGCCAGCGCCTCGAGCACCTCCGGCGACGGGCGCAGCCCTCGGCCCTGCTCGAGGCGGATCACGTAGTCGACGCTGACCTTGGCCAGCTCGGCGACCTCTTCCCGGCGCAGCCCCGGGGTGCGGCGGGGCCGTCGACCCTGGGGCAGCTCGACGTCGTGCGGGGCCAGCCGTTCCCGCCGGGTCCGCAGGAAAGCGGCCAACTCCCGAGAGGTGTCGATCGTCTCGCTCATCGTCTTCGATCCTACGGGCCCGCTGCCTGGGACGGGCAGTCCCAGGAAGAGCCTTACGTTGTTGTCGGCTCCGGGGAGCCGCAGGCTCTAATCATGACTCGTTCGCTTGATACCTATCGCACACTGGGCCGCTCCGGATTGCGCGTCTCGCCGCTCGCGCTGGGCGCCATGACCTTCGGCGCCGACTGGGGCTGGGGCTCGGAGCGGGACGAGGCGCGGCAGATCTTCGACGCCTACCTCGACCGGGGCGGCAACTTCATCGACACGGCCAACCAGTACACCAACGGCACGTCCGAGCGGCTGGTCGGCGAGTTCGCGAACGGCCTGCGGGACCGGCTGGTGATCGCCACCAAGTACACGCTTGCCACCCGCCCCGGTGACCCGAACTCCGGGGGCAACCATCGCAAGAGCATGGTGCGATCGGTGGAGACGAGCCTGCGCCGGTTGAACACCGACTACATCGACCTGCTCTACCTGCACGCCTGGGACGGCACCACGCCGGTCGACGAGGTGATGCGGGCCATGGACGACCTGGTGCGCGCGGGCAAGGTGCTCTACGTGGGCATCTCCGACACGCCGGCGTGGCAGGTCGCCCGGATGCAGACGATGGCCGACCTGCGGGGCTGGTCACCGCTGGTGGCGCTGCAGATCGAGTACAGCCTGATCGAGCGCACCGTGGAACGCGATCTCGTCCCGATGGCGGCCGAGCTGGGGATGGGGGTCATCCCGTGGTCGCCGCTGGCCAGCGGGGTGCTGGCGGGCAAGTACACCCGGGCCGACCTGGACCACGGGGGCGGCTCCGCCGAGGCTGTCGGGACGCGCAAGAACGTGGCCGCCGCGAACGGTGCGCTGAGCGAGCGCGGCCTGGCCATCGCCGACGTGGTCAAGAAGGTCGCCGCCGAGATCGGCACCACGCCGTCCCAGGTCGCGCTGGCCTGGACCATGCACAACCCCGCTGTCACCGCGCCGATCATCGGGGCGCGCACGCCCGCACAGCTCGCGGACAACCTGGGGGCGCTCGACGTGCGGATCCCTGACGACGCGTTGGCCGGCCTGGAGGAGGCCAGCGCTATCGAGCTCGGATTCCCGCACGAGTTCCTGGCCCGGCCGATGACCCGCAATGTCATGTTCGGCGACGTCAAGCTGGAAACGAGGACGTAGTCCCTGACCGCCGGGCTCGGCCCAGCGTGATCACTACGACAACGCCGATCAGGATCCACGCCACCATGACGTACGGGGTGAGATCCAGTGGCGTGGGCGGCGCGGGATGGACCGAGCCGTACAGAGCCGCGCCGAGCAGGAGCATGCCGACCAGCGGCACGACCAGGTGCATCCCGACGTTGTAGTCGAAGCGGGTCAACCGGAAGAACACCGCGCCCCCGGCACACAACCCCATGTAGACCACGATGACCGCCAATGTGCCGAGCGTGGCGAAGAAGTAGAACACCGTCATCGCCGGGTTGCTGCCCAGCTCCGGTGTGGCCAGGCCGAACCCGACGATCGCGGCCAGCGCGGTGGCGATCACCGAGACCGTGGCGGTCGCGTTGACCGGAGTCTTGAAGCGCGGGTGCGTCCTACCCAGCCAGCCGGGCAGCGCGCCGTCACGGCCCATCGCATGCAGCGTGCGGGTCGCCGCGCTCGCGCACCCCACGCACACCACGAAGGCGGACAGCAGCGCGCCGAGCTCGACCACCGTGCCGAGTGGAGCAGCCGCGAACCGGGTGGCGATCGTTTTGAGCGCGAATGGGTCGGCGCCGAACACGGCCCCGTTCTCGACGCCAAACCCGATCGAGAGGCGGTAGGCGGTCCACAGGTAGAACACGATGGCGAAGCTCACCGAGACGACCGTCACCACCAGGTCGACGAGTGCGATCGTGATCACCGTGATGATGCCGATCACCAGCTGTACCCGCGTGGTGACCGCGACTCGCACGGTCGACAGTGCGAACAGCAGCACCATGCCGACCAGGAACAGCGGGAACCACCAACTGTTGCCGAGACCCAACAGGTCGCGGGTCAGGAAGGCCGCCGCGGCCATGGTCATCGGTACGAAGCAGGCCACCCCGAATGCGTACAGCCATCCCGCGACGAAGCCGGCGCTCCTGCCCAGGCGGCGGCTGACGTAGGTGTAGGCATTGCCGGCGGACGCCATTCGCCTGGTGGAGCCAACCACCACGAAGGCGAGCGCCAGGCACGCGATCCCGCCCAGCAGGAAGGCCAGCGGCGTGGATCCGCCGGCGACCAGCGCAACACCGGGAACGACGAGCAGCATCGCCATGCCCGGCGCCAGAATCGATACCGAGGTGGCTACCGCGTCCTTGGCGGCGAGGCTGCCGGTTGCCACATCACGGCCGGGAGCGCACACCTTGCCCACGGTTCCAGGTGAGGGTCGACATTGAGTTGACGCCGGTTACCCGAGCGGTCGCGATTCCTTCTCGCCGCGACTCCGGTCTACCTAGCGGCAGGCCGCGGATCGAACGAGAGGGCATCGCAAATGAGGAAGTTGATCGAGTCGAGCATCGTGTCGCTGGACGGCGTGGTCGGCTCACCGTGGGAGTGGACAGGCTCTTACTTCGACGGGGAGGTCAAGGAGTACTCCCGCGCACAGCTGTCCGAGTATGACGCGTTCCTGCTGGGCCGGGTGACCTATGAGAAGTTCGCCTCGACCTGGTCGCAGATTCAGGGCGACCCGTACTTCGACACCATCAACCGCATGCCCAAATACGTCGCCTCGACTGCGTTGCGGGAGATGACCTGGAACGCCACCCGCATCGACGGTGATGTGGCCGAGGAGGTCGCCAAGTTGAAGGCGCAGCCGGGTCGGGACATCGTCAAATACGGCACCGGGCAACTGGACCGCACGCTGATCGCCCACGATCTCGTCGACGAGTTCCACCTTCTGCTGATGCCGGTGGTGGTCGGCCACGGTCCGCATCTATTCCAGGGGGTAGATACCAGTCAGCGGCGGCTTGAGTTGACCGGCACCACCACATTCGGCAATGGAGTCGTCGCCCTCACCTACGTGCCGAAGTCTTGACGACGCTCCACTCCGGCGGGAGCACCTCACCGGCCGCATCCAGGCTGCGTACCGCTCGTTGGCCTTTAGCAGCGCGCACGTAGAGCAATCGACGGCGGGAGCCGCAGTGGGGATGCGCAGACTGCCTCTCACCGTGGCGGTGTTGTCGTTGGTATTCACGGCGGGTTTCTGGTTGACCACGCCGGCCCGGGCGCTCGCGACGGAGGACATCGCCGAGGAGTAAGTCGCGCTCGGCGATTCCTTCGCCGCTGGACCATTGATCCTGCCGCAGGAAGAGCTCGACCCCTGCTATCGGTCCAGCATCAACTATCCGCATCTGCTCGCGAAATCCCTCGGGGTGAAGACCTTTCGGGATGTCACCTGCAGCAGCGCGACACAGCGAACATTCTGAGCACGCCGCAGCGGGCCACGCTGCCCGGATTGCCCGCCAAACCCCCGCAGATCGACGCGGTCACCCGTAACACCACGCTGGTCACGGTGACCATCGGGGCCAACGACATAGGCCTGGCCGGGATCGCCCTCAGCTGTTTCAACCTGCTACCGCCACCGGCAGGTAAGTCGTGCAAGGACACCCAGACGGCCGGCGGGGTCGATCGCGGCGCGAGGGCCGTCGATTCGGTCGCCGACAATCTCGCCGACACCCTGGAAGCCATCGCCCGAGTCGCCGACGAGCACGACGCCGAGTACGTCGATTTCATCGGCCCCGGTGCCGGGCACGACGGCTGCCAGCTCACCCGGAACTGGGCCAACGTCGTCGTCCCCGGCACCACCCTGGGGATCGTGCCCATACATCCCACCGCGTTGGGCGAACAGAGCTTCGCCCGGATCCTCGAAGATCACCTTGCCCCGGACCGCCGCGGCGCCGACTAGCTGACGCCGCGCTAGCCGCGGTCGGCGCGGCTAGGCCCGCCAGAGTGGGGCGGTGAGGCAGGTGGGTCCGCCATCGCCCTTCACCGAGACATCGGAGCCGTCGTAGACGTGGGTCTCGCAGCCGTGTGCCTCCAGCGCGGCCCGGGTCCGGGGGTTGCCGTCCATCAGCACGGCCACCCGGGGGCGCACCGCGAGCACGTTGCAGCCCATGCTCAGGTACTCCTCGTCGTCCACCGGCACCACGGTGACGCCCCGGACGGCCAGCGCCTGCATCAGGCTGACCGGCGCCAGCGGCGGGTAGACCACGGCGAGGTCGTCGGCTACCGGGGAGATGAACGACATCAGGTGCAGCACGTGGTCCGGCCCGGTGGCGTGCGGCAGGTCCACCGAGGCGACGGTGACGCCCTCCTCGGCCAACAGCGCGCGCAGCTGGGCCACCGCCGGCTCGTTCGTCCGGTAGCTGCGCCCGACCACCAGGGTGTGCTCGTCGAGCCAGATGAAGTCGCCGCCGTCGGCCACCGCGTCGCCGGTCAGCCGGCCGATCACCGGCACCCCGGCGCGCTCGAACTCGGCGCCCAGCAGCTCCGGCTCGAGCCGGCGAACCGGCTTGACCATCTGGAAAAGGATCGCGCCCCGGGCGGTGACCAGCGCGGGGTCGCGCGCGTAGAGGGCGTCCACCAGGCCGTCAACCGGGTCGGCCAGCTCGACCTGGGCGCCCAGTGAGGCGAGCAGCGCGGCGAACTCGTCGTGCTGGCGGCCCAGCAGCACCGGATCCGGAGTGCGCCAGTCGGCGGCGGCGAAGTCCCCGGTGGTGGTGGGTCGACGCAGCAGGACCCGGCGCAGCGGTGCGCTCATTGAGCGCACCCCGTAGGAAACCTCGGCGGCTATTTGGGTCCCTGCTGAGTCCATTTACTCACTGTAGGTCGGCTTCGCTAGGCAGTCAACCGAGCTGTTCCAGCTGGTCGATCAGGAAGCGGAACTGTTGGCGTGAGTCGTCCAGGTGCTCCCGCATCCGGGCCTCGGCCGCCGGCCCGTCGCCGGCCAGCACCGCGAGCGCGATGGGCAGGTGCTCCTCGCGCAGCCGGGGACCGGCCGAGGCGCCCTCGGCGTGTCCGAGCGACCAACCGGCCTGCAGCCACAGGGCGTTCCCGCCGACGAACATCTCCGCCCTGGCCGCCTCGATCGCCCGGTGCAGCATCGGGTTCCCGCTGGCCGCGGCGATGCCGAGGTGGAATGCCGAGTCGAGCCGGTGGTAACCGCTCAGGTCCTCGGCCGGCTCGTCGAGCAGCCGGAGCAGTTGGCGGCGGACCTCGGTGGGCGCCCGCTCGGCGGCCAACCGGGCGGCGAACGGCTCGATGGCCTGCCGGTACTCCAGGCAGTCCCGGATGGTGGCCCGGAAACTGGCGATGATCTCCGCGCGCGGCGTGTCCTCGGACTCGGCGGCGGCCCGCACCCGGGTCCCTCCGGAGCGGCCGAGAGTGGTGTTGACCAGGCCTTCTTCGGTCAGCTGGCGCAGCGCCTGGCGCACCGTGTTGCGCCCCACGCCGAGCACTTCGGACAGTTCGCGCTCGGTGGGCAGCCGGCTGCCCGGGGGGAAGTCGCCCAGCGCGATGCGCCGCCGGAGGATCTCCGCGACCATCTGGTGCGAGGTCGGACGCCGATCCGCGAGGCCCGTCGGGTGATCGTCTTGCGGCACGTCACTGACTTCCGGTCGAGATTCGGAGATTGGCATCGTACCGGAGCCATTAACGATGACGCGGCAGCACCACCACCGGGACGGGGGAGTTGCGCACGATCTTGGACGCCCGGGACCCGAGGAAGCCCCTGGCCAGCGGCCCGACCGAGCTGGAGCCGCCCACCAGCAGGTCGCCGTCGGTCCAGCCCACGTCCTCCACCGCCTCGTGCCAGTCCCGCCCGTAGCCGATCACCGCTTCCCTTGAGAGGGGCGGCGTCGGCAGTTGGGCGATCGTGGCCAAGACGTCGCGCTGGGCCTGCTCGATGTGCTGGCTCCACTCGTGCAGCACGCCCTCCTCGGCGCGCAGGCCGACGCCCGCGGTGACCACCGGCCCGGAGCGCACCGCGAACGAGGCCACCCGCAGCGCCGCGCCGAAGCGCACCGCCAGTTCGGCGGCCGCCACCGCGTAGGCGTCCGATCCCGCGGTGGCGCCGTAGCCGGCGGTCACCCGCCGCACCCGGTCGTCGGGGCGGCAGCGGAACCCGCGCGGCGCCATGGCCACCGGGATCGGTGCGGTGTGCAGCAAGTGGTCGGCCACGCTGCCCAGGGAGACCCGGCCGAACGCCCCGGTCGAGGACGAGCCGAGCACCAGCAGGGTGGCCCCGTGCTTCTCGGCGACCTCGAGCAGCCCGGCCGGGGTGGACCGGGCTCGGACGGACACGAAGCTGGCCGGCAGGTCGGCGGGCAGCGCGAGCTTTGCCGCGGCGAGGGTCTCCTGGGTGACCTGGTCCAGGAACTCCTGGTACTCCGCGTCCACCTTGGCGGCGCCGGGTGGCCAGGAGGCGGGGGCCACCGCGCACACCACCAGGTCCTCGTTGCCGGAGCGGGCCAGCTGCGTGGCCAGGCGCAGCGCGGCGGCGGCCCGCTCACCACGAGGCAGCCCGAGCAGCACAGTCATGAGGCGCCGTCCGTCCGGGCCTGCTCGCGGTCTGCCCTGCCGAGCTCGGAGTGCCGGATTCCCCAGGTGAAGTACCAGACCAGCACCACCGCGGTCCAGATCAGGAAGGCCACGATGGTGATCGGCCGGAGGTTCGTGATGATCAGGATGCAGCCGAGCACGGACAGCACCGGGGTCACCGGGTAGCCGGGCACCTTGAAGCCCCTCGGCAGGTCCGGCGCGGTCCTACGCAGCACGATCACGCCGACCGAGACCACGATGAACGCCACCAGGGTGCCGATGCTGGTCATCTCGGACAGGAAGCCGATCGGGATCAACCCGGCCAGCAGGGCCACCACGACCGACACGATCACGGTGTTCCGCACCGGGGTGATGGTGCGGGTGTTGACCTTGTGGAACACCGAGGGGACCAGCCCGTCCCGGCTCATCGCGAACAGGATGCGGGTCTGTCCGTAGAGCACCACCAGGGTGACGCTGAAGATCGAGATGATCGCGCCGGCGGCCAGCACGGTTCCCGGCCAGCTGGCCCCGACCACGTCCTGCAGGATCGCGGCCAGCCCGGCCTCCTGATCGGCGAACCGGTCAGCCGGCTGGGCGGCGACCGCGACCAGGGCGGTGGCCACATAGACCACGGTCACGGTGGCCAGCGAGATCATGATGGCCAGCGGCATGGTGCGCCGGGGGTTCTTGACCTCCTCGCCGGCGGTGGACACCGCGTCCAGCCCGACGAAGGTAAAGAAGATCACTCCGGCCGCCCCGTAGATGCCGCTGATCCCGTACGGGGCGAAGTCGGCGAGGTTGTTGGAGTTCCAGCCGAGCACCCCGATCACGATGAACAGGGCCAACACGCAGAGCTTGGTGACCACCATGATCGCGTTGACCTTGGCGGACTCGCTGGTGCCCCGGATGAGCAGCAGCGCGCACAGCCCGACCAGCACCACCGCCGGTAGGTTCAGCCAGCCGCCGGCGTCCGGGGCGGCGGAGAGCACCTCCGGGATCCGCACGCCGAACAGGTTGTCCAGCAGCTGGTTGAGGTACTGCGACCAGCCCACCGCCACGGCCGCGGTCGACACCCCGTACTCCAGCAGCAGGCAGGCGGCCACCACCATCGCGGCCAGCTCGCCCATGGTGGCGTAGGCGTAGGAGTACGACGAGCCGGACACCGGCACCGCGCTGGCCAGCTCGGCGTAGCAGACCGCGGTGAGCCCGGCGACCACGCCGGCGATCACGAACGACCAGACCACCGCCGGCCCGGCCATCGGCACCGCCTGGGCCAGCACGAAGAAGATGCCGGTCCCGATCACCCCGCCGATGCCGATCATGGACAGCTGGAACAGGCCGATGGACCTGTTCAGCTCACCGGCGCCGCTGTCGGCCCCGGACTCGGCGGCCATCGCGGTGACCGGTTTGCGGCGCAGCAGCTGGGAGCGCAGGGTGGCCAACGCGTCCTCCTCGGGCGGGTCCGGGGCCGGGATGCCGGTCGGCGATTCCGCACAGAGTAGCTGGCTGGCGGGGTTATGCCAGGTCGGTGAGCGATGCGCGGAGGGCGTCGACCGCCCAGTCCAGCTCGTCCGGCTCGATGACCAGCGGCGGGCCCAGCCGGAGCGTCTGCCCGTGGGTGTCCTTGGCCAGCACGCCGTGCGTGAGTAGCCGTTCGCAGACCTCCCGCCCGGTGCCCAGTGCCGGGTCCACGTCGATGCCGGCCCACAGCCCGAGGCAGCGGACCCCGGTCAGCCCGTGCCCGAGCAGCCCGTCCAGCCGCTCGCGCAGCTGTTCGCCGAGCACCCGCGCCCGCTCCTGGTACTCCCCGGTGGCCAGCATCCCGACCACCGCCCGGCCGACCGCGCAGGCCAGCGGGTTGCCGCCGAAGGTGGACCCGTGCTGGCCGGGGCGCAGCACGCCGAGCACGTCCGCGTCGGCGAGCACCGCGGACACCGGCACCACGCCGCCGCCGAGCGCCTTGCCCAGCAGGTACATGTCCGGCACCACGTCGTAGTGCTCGCAGGCCAGCGTCCGCCCGGTACGGGCCAGCCCGGACTGCACCTCGTCGGCGATGAACAGCACGTTCCGCTCGGTGCACAGCTCGCGCACCCTGAGCAGGTATCCCGAGGGCGGCAGGATGACCCCGGCCTCGCCCTGGATCGGCTCCAGCAGTACCGCCACGGTGTGCTCGTCGATGGCCGCCGCCAGCGCCTCGGCGTCGCCGAAAGGCATCGCCCGGAAGCCCGGGGTGTACGGCCCGAACCCGACCCGGGCCTCCGGATCGTCCGAGAAGCTGATCACCGTGGTGGTCCGGCCGTGGAAGTTGTTGGCGGCCACCACGATATTGGCCTGGCCGTCCGGCACCCCCTTGACCTGGTAGCCCCATTTGCGGGCCACCTTGATGCCGGTCTCCACCGCTTCCGCGCCGGTGTTCATCGGCAGCGCCATCTGCTTGCCGACGAGTGCGCAGAGCTCGGCGCAGAACGGCCCGAACTGGTCGTGGTGGAAGGCCCGGCCGGTCAGCGTGACCCGGTCCAGCTGTTCCCGCGCGGCGGCCAGGATCCGCTCGTTGCCGTGCCCGAAGCTCACCGCGGAGTACGCCGAGAGGCAGTCCAGGTAGCGGTTGCCGGCCACGTCGGTCAGCCAGCATCCCTTACCGGAGGCGATCACCACGGGCAGCGGGGCGTAGTTGGCCGCGGCGTGCTGTTCCGCCAGCCGAATGTGGTCGGCTTCGGTCAGCATGTCCGTGGCGGGGGTGACGACATCGAGGCTCATGCGCGGATCTCCAAGGTGCAGCACTTGGCGCCGCCGCCGGCTTTGAGCAGCTCGGACAGGTCGACGCCGATCGGGTGGAAGCCGCGCTCGCGCAGCTGGGTGATCAGGCCGGTGGCCTGCTCGGCAAGTACGACGTGGTAGCCGTCGGACACCGCGTTGAGTCCCAGCACGGCGGCGTCAGCCGGGTCGGCCAGAATCGCATCCGGGAACAGCCGGCGCAGCGCATCCTGGCTACCGGGGCTGAATGCCTCCGGGCAGTAGGCCACGGTGCTGTGGCCGGCGCGGTCGTCGAGCACGGCCAGCGCGGTGTCCAGGTGGTAGAAGCGCGGGTCGACCAGCCGCAGGGAGATCACCGGCAGCCCGAACAGCTCCTGCACCTCGGCGTGTGCGGCGAACGTGGTGCGGAACCCGGTACCGGCGAGCACCATGTTCCCGAGCGTGAGAAAGTCGCCTTCGCCCTCGTTCACCTGCTCGGCGGCGCTGACCGAACGCAGCCCGGCGCGCTGCAGCCAGCTCAGGTAGGCCGGACCCTCCCCGGCCCGCTGCGGGTAGGCGAACCGGGCACCCAGCGCGCGCCCCTCGATCACCAGCGCGCCGTTCGCGGCGAACACCATGTCGGGCAGATCGGGTTCGGGCGGCACGATCTCCACGCTGTGCCCGAGGTCCAGGTAGGTCTGGCGCAGCCGATCCCACTGCCGTCGGGCCAGCGCGGCGTCGATCGGACGCGCGGTGTCCATCCACGGATTGATCGCGTAGGCGACCGCGAAGTGATCCGGCGGGCACATCAGGTAGCGGCGCCGCCGAGCCACCTGCCGGATCGCGGCGGGCGCGGGGGACGGGTCCGAAAGGATGGTCACAACGGAACTGTAAGGTCGGCCGGGAATCGCAATCAATACGTGAAACTTGTGCGTATACACAAGATTCATTGCGTTTACTCTGCCTAGACAGCTGTTTGTTGTGATCTGTTGGCCGGTGAGGAGCACCTGGTGGACGTCATAGATCGACAAGTCGTGGGATGCCTACTCCGGGACGGCCGCGCCACGTTCGCCGAGATCGGGGCGCAGGTGGGCCTGTCCGCGCCGGCGGCCAAGCGCCGGGTCGACCGGCTGGTGGCCAGCGGAGCCATCCGGGGTTTCACCGCGGTGATCGACCCGTCCGCGCTGGGCTGGACCACGGAGGCCTACGTCGAGCTGTACTGCCGGGGAATCGTTGCGCCGCAAGAGCTGCAGCGCAGCCTGGAGCAGGTGCCCGAAGTGGTCAGCGCGTGCACCGTCAGCGGATCGGCGGACGCGCTGCTGCACATGCTGGCCACCGACATCTCCCACTTCGAGCAGGCGATTGAGCGGATCCGGCGGGAGCCCAACGTGGACCACACGGAAAGCGTGATCGTGCTGTCCCGGTTGATCGACCGCCGGTAGTCGGTGGCTAGCGCGGGCGGTCAGCCGTGGCGTAGTGCGGCGGTGATGTAGGAGCGCAGCACGCTGGCCTTGGCCTCGAGATCCGGGTTGTCGGTGAGGTTTCGCACGCGGGCGTCGAACGAGCTCTGCGTCAGTGCGCCGATGGAGAACAGGTAGGCCCAGTGGTAGAAGCCGCTGGGCTTGCCGGGCAGCGCGACGCGCAGCGCGTCGATGAACTGGCGGGCCATCGGGTCGAACAGGGTGCTGATGATCGGGCGGTCCTGGCTGGACGGGTCGGCCGCCTCCCGCAGCACCAGCCGGGCGTACCAGATCCCGTCCGGATCGGTGTGCAGCGCCAGCACCGGGTCGGCCAGTGCGCTGACGATCTGGTCCAGCGCCTTCTCGGACCGCAGATCCTCGATCGCCTCCAGCCGAGCCACCCGCTCGAGGTTGACGTACTGGCGGCTCTCGAAGATCGCTGTGTACAGCGCCAGCTTGGTGCCGAAGTGGTAGACGATCAGCGCCAGCTTCACGCCCGCCTCCGCGGCGATGTCGCGCATCGTCGTCCCGTGGTAACCCTCCAGGGCGAAGATCTTCTCCGCCGCCCGCAGGATCGCCTCGCGCCGCTCGCCAGGTCCGGCGGTTACGGCCGGTCCTCGGGGGGACGGCTCGCTGGTCGGCACCGCACTTCCTTCCTTCGGCTGGTCCCTACTATCCCATCGTGGCCCGAGCCTTGAGGTGCTCACTGTACGTCCGTACAGTGATCAGTGCTCGGTCGGCCGGGTCTGGGCAGGTGGATGGGGGGCGGCCGACCGGGCACCGGCTACCGGTTCAGTACCCGGGGGCCGAGCTGCTGGCAGGCGACCAGCGCAACCTCTACGTCCAGCCGTCCATCGCCGAGCGGCCGGCCGCGGATCTCCTCGGCTTTGCGCACCCGGTAGTGCACGGTGTTCTTGTGCAGGTGCAGCCGGACGGCGGCGTCGGTGAAGCTGCCCCCGGTCTCCAGGAACACCCGGACGGTCTCCCGCAGCCGGGCCATCGCCTCATCTTCTCTGGCCAGCTCGCCCAATGTGCGGGCCACCCAGGCGCGCAGCGCGTCGAGATCCTCGGACAGCATGGCGGCGATGCTCACCTTGGCGAAGCTGACCACCGGGGAGAGCAGACCGCCGGACATGTCGGCCACCGTCTTGGCCCGCAGCGCCTCGCGGTGTGAGGAGCGGAAGCCGGCCAGCCCCGCCGCCGGTTCGCCGAGCGCGATCCGCAGCGGGGAGGCGGCGTCCAGCGAGCCGAGGGCCTGCTCGTCCAGCCGCATCGAGCTGGGGCTGGACAGCCAGGCCCAGAGGGTGTGGTCATCCACCAACACCGTGAGCGGTCGGCGACCGGAGGCGGCGGCGAGCACTCCGACGGCGGAGTCCACCCACCTGGAGACGTTCGGGGCGTCGATCTCCACCCAGGCCACGGCGGCGAGGTGCCAGCCGCGCATCCGGTAGCCGATCATGGCTTCGGCGGTGCTGACGTCGAGGGTGTCGTCGGCCAGCACGGTGCGCAACGCGATTGCCCTGGCGGCGTCGGTGCGCTGGGTCCACAGTTTGCGCTCGGTCTCGTAGATCTCGATCAGGTGCTCGGAGACCTGGTCGATGTAGCGCCCGAGCACCGACACGATCTCCTGCGTGCAGGCGAGCAGCATGTCCGTGTCCAGCGACCGGACACCCATACCGCGCAGGAACCACTGGGTGACCCGCTCCTGTCCGAGTCGGTAGGCCCGCAGCAGGCTCTCGATGGGCAGGTCGCGCTGGGCGAACCGACGGGCGTACGCGGCGGCCGCCGCCGGCACGTCGATGCGGTCCAGCGGCAGGCCGTGCAGCAGCACGTCGAAGATCGTGGACAGGTTCGACGACGTGCTGGCAGCCATCAGCTCCCGGACCGCCTCATCGCCCTGGAACGCCGGGATCTCCTCGAGGAAGAGCGCGGCGAGCTCGGCGGTGCGCGCGGCGACTTCGCTGTCCAGCTCCCGCGCCACCTGCGCCACGACCTGCCGGGTAGTGGCGTCGCTGCCCATGCCTGACCTTATCGCCAGCACGACACGGCCCACTCCAGGGCATAGCGCGCAGCCACTTGTCGTGTCCATTTCCAACGACAGGTGGCCCTTGTCGCGTCTATTTCCAACGACAAGTCGGCCGAGGCGTCGGGTCGTCGGCGCCTTATTGCCATGCAGTTGTGAGTGCAGGATCTGGGCCGTAGGCTCTGTCGGTCGTTGGCCTCCCGGGGTGTTGGCTACTGAACGTAAGGACGATGATGGCTTTAGCTGGATCGCGGGCCACCTCCGCGTTCGGTCGGGCCTGGGGCGCGTTGTCCGCCCGGGACCGGGCTTCCCTCGGTGGGATGTACGGATTTGTGCTGTTGTTGCACGTCATCGGTTTTGGCGTGCTGATCGCGTTCGTGGTGCCGCACAACTACTCGCTCGGCACCAGCGGCATCTACACAACCGGCATCGGCGTGCTGGCTTACACGTTCGGACTACGGCACGCCTTCGACGCCGACCATATCGCCGCGGTCGACAACACCACCCGCAAGCTGCTCGCCGAGCACCCCAACTCCGACCGCCGCCCGCTGTCGGTGGGGTTCTGGTTCTCCCTCGGGCACTCCACCATCGTGTTCGGCCTGGCGTTCCTGCTGTCCCTCGGCGTGCGCGCGCTGGCCGGGCAGGTCGAGGACGACGGCTCGACGCTGCACTCGGTCACCGGAATCATCGGCCTCTCGGTGTCCGGCCTGTTCCTGTGGATCCTCGGGATCATCAACCTGGTCGTGCTGATCGGGATCATCGGCGTGTTCCGCCGGATGCGGCGTGGGGTCTACAACGAGCAGGAACTGGAAGACCAGCTGAACAAGCGCGGGCTGATGAACCGCTTCCTCAACGGGCTGACCAAATCGGTCCGCAAGCCCTGGCACATCTATCCGATCGGCGTGCTGTTCGGCCTCGGGTTCGACACCGCCACCGAGGTCGGTCTGCTGGTGCTCGCCGGCGGCGCGGCCGCGTTCAACCTGCCCTTCTACGCGATCCTGGTGCTGCCGATCCTGTTCGCCGCCGGCATGTCGCTGATGGACACCACGGACGGGGTGTTCATGAACTTCGCTTACGGCTGGGCCTTCGCCAAACCCGTCCGCAAGGTCTTCTACAACATCACCATCACCGCGCTGTCGGTCGCCGTGGCGCTGATCATCGGCACCATCGAGCTGATCGGTGTCCTGGTCGAACAGGCCGATATCCAGTCCGGGCCGCTGGTGGACATCGCCAACATCCCGCTGGACTACGCCGGCTACGGCATCGTGGCCCTGTTCGTGCTGTCCTGGGTTGTCGCGTTTTCGATATGGCGGCTGGGCCGGATCGAGGAGAAGTGGTCGGATCAGCTGGCCACTCAGCCAGCTGAGTGATCCGGCGCGGACGCTCTAGGGTTCGGGTATGGCCAGGTATTTCGACGTCCATCCGGAGAACCCGCAACGGCGCGCGATCAGCCAGGTCGTGGACCTGGTCCGAGACGGCGGGCTGATCGTCTACCCCACCGACTCCTGCTTCGCCCTGGGCTGCCAACTGGGCAACAAGGACGGGCTGGACCGGATCAGGGAGATCCGCCACCTCGACGACCGGCACCACTTCACCCTGGTCTGCAGCGACTTCGCCCAGCTGGGCAAGTTCGTCCGGGTCAGCAACACGGTGTTCCGGATGATCAAAGCGGCCACTCCCGGCAGTTACACGTTCATCCTGCCGGCCACCATCGACGTGCCCCGTCGGTTGATGCATCCGAAGAAGAAGACCGTCGGGGTGCGGATTCCGGAGCACGCGGTGGCCCAGGCGCTGCTCTCCGAGCTCGGCGAACCCCTGCTGTCCAGCACGCTGCTGCTGCCGGACGAGGAGGAGCCGCTCACCCAGGGCTGGGAGATCAAGGAGCGGCTGGACAGCATGGTCGACGCGGTGGTGGATTCCGACGACTGCGGCACCGAGCCGACCACGGTGATCGACTTCTCGGGGGACGAGCCGGAGATCGTGCGCCGGGGGGCCGGGGACCCATCCCGGTTCGAATAGATCGGCATCCGCGAGGTTGACCGGGATCACCACCGGCGCGGTGCCTCGGCCGCACGGTCCGGGCACAGCGACGGGCTAGTGTCTCGGGTCAGTCGGGATCGGTGGTTCGAGCGGCGAAGGGGCCGGGCATGGCGAGCAGCAAGGAGTGGTTCGAGAGCGTCGCTGAGGCGCAGCGCAGGGCGAAGCGCCGGCTGCCCAAGTCGGTCTACCTGGCGCTGGTCGCCGGCGCCGAGCGGGGTCTGACCCTCGAGGACAACGTCAACGCCTTCAGCGAGCTGGGCTTCCGGCCGCACATCGCGGACCTGCCCCGGCAGCGCGAGCAGGCGACCACGGTGCTCGGCCAGAACATCTCGTTCCCCGTGGTCATCTCGCCCACCGGGGTGCAGGCGGTGAGCCCGGACGGGGAGGTCGCGGTAGCCAGGGCGGCGGCCGCGGCGGGCACCGCGATCGGGCTCAGCTCGTTCGCCAGCAAACCCATCGAGGAGGTCGCGGCGGCCAACCCCTCGGTGTTCTTCCAGATGTACTGGGTGGGCGGCAAGGACCGGCTGCTGCAGCGGGCCGAACGGGCCAGGGCGGCCGGCGCCAAGGGGCTCATCATCACCCTGGACTGGACATTCGCGCACCGCCGGGACTGGGGCAGCCCGGCGATCCCGGAGCGGCTGGACTTCAAGGCGATGCTCAAGTTCGCCCCGGAGGGCATCACCCGGCCGCGCTGGCTGCTGGACTTCGCCAAGCAGGGCCGGCTGCCGGACCTGACCGCGCCCAATATGGCCGCCCCCGGCGAGCCGGCGCCCCCCTTCTTCGGCGCGTACGGGGAGTGGATGGGCACCCCGCTGCCGACCTGGGACGACGTGAAGTGGCTGCGCGACGAGTGGGGCGGGCCGTTCATGGTCAAGGGGATCATGCACCCGGACGACGCCCGGCGAGCGGTGGACATCGGCGCCACGGCGATCTCGGTGTCCAATCACGGCGGCAACAACCTGGACGGCACCCCCGCGTCGATCCGGGCGCTACCGGCGGTGGTGGACGCGGTGGGCGATCAGCTCGAGGTGCTGCTGGACGGCGGCATCCGGCGGGGCAGCGACGTGGTCAAGGCGCTCGCGCTGGGCGCCAGGGCGGTGATGATCGGCCGCGCCTACCTGTGGGGGATGGCCGCGGCCGGCGAGCGCGGTGTGGCCAACGTGCTGGAGATCCTGCGCAGCGGCATCGACGAGGCGCTGCTCGGCCTGGGTCGGGAGTCCATCCACGACCTGGTCAGGGAGGATCTGATCATCCCCGACGGCTTCACCGGGTCCGCGCCGCGGCCCTCCGGCGCCAGCCCGGCATAAGCCTTCGACGGAAACGGGCCCGGTGCGTGGTGCACCGGGCCCGTTTGCGTCTCGAGCTGGTGGTTCAGCGGCGGGTCCAGCCGCGGACCATCCGCGAGCCGATCAGCGCGGCGAGCAGGCCGCCGGCGAGCGCGCCGATGCCGAGCGTGATCAGCGTGTTCGGGAACACCGGCGCGGTCACCGAGTACGCCGGCGCGACGACCGAGGCGACACTGGAGGCGGCTGCCTGGGCACCGAGCTGGTTCTGCAGGTCACCGATCTGGGCTTGCAGGTCGGCGATGGTGTTCGGTGGGGTGGCCGGGTTGCCCAGCTGGCGCTGCGCGTTGTCCAGCTGAGACTGCAGCTGCGCCTGGTTGCCCGTCTCGTTGGCCACCTCGAGGTAGCGCTTGGAGATCGCGTCGGCCAGCTGGATCCCGGACGCCCGGTCCGGGTGGTTCACCTGGATCGTGATGATCTCGCTGTTCGGCACCACGGTGGCGGTCACGTTCTTGATCAGGTAGTCGATCGGCACGCCGGTGCTGTCCGCGACCGGCTGCAGCACGTCCCGCCCGGTGATCAGCACGGTCTGCGTGGTCAGCGTCCGGTCGGCGTTGTCGTCACCGGCGGCGTCGTCGCCGAGGCTGTAGCGGATGGTGGTCTGCGCCGCGTACACATGCGGCAGCACCACCGTGGCGACCAGACCCAACATCACGCCGAGCACGACCATGATCGCGGAGACCAGAGCCAGCCTGGTCTGCTGCGTCTTGGTCAGCCGAGTCCGGGAGGGCAGAGGCGGCGGCAGATACCCGGGAGGCGGTCGGAACTGACCCGGCCCGGGTGGCCCAGGCAGGCGCGGGGCCGGGCGGCCAGCACCTCCGGTGGGAGCCGAGCTGGGGGTAACCATCGACAACGTCTCTCCTCGTGGCCTGTCTCGGGCGGTCAGTCGGGGGTTCGCCTACCACCTCGGCACAGCACGGTATACCGCCCCGCTCCCAGGCTAGAGGCGAGGCCCTGGGAACGCAGCGGTGAATTTCTCGCCGATCGGGTAATCAGCGGCGGGCTCGAGGCGGCCGCCGGTCGGCTCAGTCCGCGTACGACCAGCCGGACCAGCCGTCCACATCGATCCAGATCACCGGGCCGTTCGGCGGGTCGGCCTGGTAGCGAGGGTATTTGGCACGCAGCCGGCGCACCGGCTCCTCCCGGGCGGAGGCGTCGGTGAGTATCCGGGCGCTCCCGTCCGCGCGCACCCACCACAGGGCCGACCAGTCGTTGTCGTCGTAGTGCTCGGCCAGCACCGCCACCCGGTTGTTGCCGGCGATGTTGTGCAGTCGGCGCAGCGAGGTGGTGCTCTTCGGCTTCTGGTCGACCGCGATCACGATCGACGAGCCGGTCAGGTCGAAGGTGACCGGGACCAGGTGCGGCCGCGCCTGCCCGGACACGGTGGCCAGGTAGGCCACCCTGGCCTGGGCCATCCGCCGCCGGCTCTCCGCCTCATCCAGTCGCATGCTCATCCAGCCGCATGGTCATCCAGTCGCATCCTCAGAGCAGGAAGCGGAACAGCGGGCTGTCCGGCGGGACCCGCTCGATGTGCGGGGGCGCCGTGCGCATCCGCTCCAGCAGCGCGTCCAGGTCCGCCGGGCGGCCGAGCTCGATGCCGACCAGCGCCGGTCCGGTCTCCCGGTTGTTCCGCTTCACGTACTCGAACAGCGTGATGTCGTCGTCCGGGCCGAGCACGTCGTCCAGGAAGCGGCGCAGCGCACCGGGTTCCTGCGGGAAGTCCACCAGGAAGTAGTGCTTGCGGCCCTCGTGCACCAGCGCCCGCTCGACCACCTCGGCGTACCGGCTCACGTCGTTGTTGCCGCCGGAGAGCAGGCACACCACGGTGGACCCCGGCGGGACGTCCAGTTCGGAGCCCGCGCGGTCTACCAGCGCGGCCGAGGCGAGCGCGCCGGCCGGCTCGGCGATGATCCCGTCGGACTGATAGAGCTCGAGCATCTCCACGCACACCATGCCCTCCCCGACGGTGGTCAGGGTGGCCGCGCCGGCCTGCACGCCGTCCCTGGTGATCGGGTAGGTGACCTCGCCGGCCCGGCGCACCGCGGCGCCGTCCACGAACGGGTCCACGGTGTCCAGGTTCACCGGGCGACCGGCGGCCAGCGCGGCGGCCATGCAGGCCGCGCCGGCTGGCTCCACGCCAACCACGCGCACCTCGGGGTGCCGTTCGCGCAGGTAGACCAGGGTGCCGGCGAGCAGGCCGCCGCCGCCGACCGGCACCACCAGCACATCGGGCGCCCGGCCCAGCTGGCTGATCAGCTCGCGGACCACGGTGCCCTGGCCGGCCACGGTCCGGGGATCGTCGAAGGCGGGCACCAGGGTGGCCCCGGTCCGTCGGGTGTCCTCGGCGGCCGCCTCGGCGGCGTCGTCGTAGGTGTCGCCGACCACCCGCACCTCCACCACGTCGCCGCCGAGGAACGCCACCCGGTCGCGTTTCTGTCGGGGCGTGGTGCGCGGCAGGTAGACCCGGGCCTGGACGCCGAGGCGGGCGCAGGCATAGGCCACGCCCTGCGCGTGGTTGCCCGCGCTGGCGCACACCACGCCGTCGCCTCGGGTGGCCAGGTTCAGCTGGGAGATCAGGTTGTAGGCGCCCCGGACCTTGTAGGAGCGCACCGGCAGCAGATCTTCCCGCTTCAGCCAGACCTGCGCGCCGACGCGGCTGCTCAGCCGGGGGTTCTGCTCGAGCGGACTGGCCGGGATCACCCCGCGCAGTCGGTTGGCGGCCGCTTCGACATCGTCAGCGGTCACCGAAATCACCGTGGTCACCCCGAAACCGTGCCATGTGCCGATCTCACACTGAGCAACGACCCTTGAAGGCCAGGATCCGGGCGGTCGCCTCGTCGACATTGGACGCCGGCAGGGTTCCGCTGACCACCGCCGCCTGCAGCCGGTCCAGCACGGTGCCCAGGTTGCCGTCGGAGGTCCACAGCGCCACGTCCGCGCCGGCCCGCAGCGCGGCCAGCACCGCGTCCGGCAGGGCGTACCCATCAGTGATCGCCCGCATCGCGCCCAGGTCGTCGGTCATCACCAGGCCCTGGAAGCCCAGTTCGGACCGCAGCAGCTGGTAGGTCGCCGGGCTGAGGCTGGCCGGTTTCCCCCCGGTCAGGCCGGGCACGTTCAGGTGGCCCACCATCACCGCCGCCGGCCCGGTTCCGAGCAGCTCGCGGTAGGGCACCAGGTCATCGGTGCGCAATGCGTCCAGCGGCGGGGTGGAGACCAGGCTGGCGTGCGAGTCCCCGCTGGCCCGGCCGTGCCCGGGGAAGTGTTTGAACACCGGCAGCACACCGGCGTCGCGCAGCCCGGCGGCGAACGCGCCGGCGTAGCTGACCACGGTGGCCGGGTCGGCGCTGAACGAGCGGTCGCCGATCGCGCCGTTCGCCGGGCCGCCGTCCACGTCCAGCACCGGGGCCATGTCCACCGTGACGCCCCTGGCCCGCAGCTCCCGCCCGCGCTGCCCACCCAGCGCGCGGACCTGGGCCGGCGTCATCGTGCGGGCCATCACCCGGGCACTGGGCACCGAGCCGTCCAGCTGGTCGATGCGCTGTACCCGCCCACCCTCCTCGTCCACCGCGACGGCCACCGGGAGCGGGCTGGCCGCGCGCATCGGGCCCAGCGCGTCGGGCTGCAGGATGGCGGTGGCGTTCCCGCCGATGAACACCCCGCCGACGCCGGACGAGGCGACCACCGCGCGCGCCGAGTCCGGCCGCGCCGGGTTGACCCCGACCATCAGCCGCTGCGCCAGCCGCGCGCGCAGCGGCATGGCGGCGACCTGCGGGCCGCAGGCGGGCGGCCCGGGCGGCGCGGCGGGCGCGCTGGGGCCGGCGGCCTCGGGGCGGCCCGCCCGCTCCCTGGTGAGTTGGGTGATGCCCACGGTCAGCCCGCCGGCCAGCAGCACCGCGATGGCGACCAGCCCGAGTCGGCGACGCAGCAGGAGTCCCCGCCCGGATTGACTGGGCGGGGCCGGTCGATGCCGCCCGGACCCGCTGTCGGGGGTCTCGGGCCGGCTGGGGAGCTGCCGCACGATGCCCCGAGCGTACGTCCGCCCCAGACCGGTCTCTGACCGGGTGCACCGGTGGCCGGCCACGGGTGCGGCCGCGCTGCCCGGACCGATCGGGTCACCGGCGCGGCTGGGCGGTGCTCCCGGTGTGTGTGCGCCCGGTGTTACCCAACTGCACAACAGGCAGGTTCCAGGGGCCGCCGCCCTGCCGGTGGTGCAGCTCGGCAACACGCCGCAGACACCGGAGCGTCAATGCACGGCGGCGCAGACCGGGTGCAGCTCGCGCAGACCCTGCACGGTCTGCGTGGCCCGCGGCCGCTCTGTGCCGACGGGATCGAGGCAACACGGGCGCCCGGTGCGCTCCACCCGACGCCCGTTACCCAACTCCACGCCTGGCGGCTCGTGGAGGCTCGGACCCTGCGCCGTGTGCAGTTCGGTAACCCGGCGCGGCTCGGTAACCCGGCGCGGCTCGGTAATCCGGCGCCGCCGCCCACGAGCGGTCGACCTAAAGTGCGCTGCCGCAAAACAGGCAAGGGTGCACGGCGGATTTAACCCTGCGGTCGTCGAATCCATCTCGAAAAGCCGTGGTGTTCAATCCGGCGAAAGCTACCCACTCCTCCTCCGAGCTCGACACGCTACCGGCGCCGAGCTCGCGCAGACCTCCGAGCGAGCCCGGACGGTTGTTGCCGAGCTGCACAGGAAACATGCTCCGGAGCCAAGAAACCTGCGTCCTGTGCAGCTAGGTAACTCAGGGCGAGGTCAGGTGCGGTAGTGGCGCACGCCGTCGAGCTCGGTGCGGTGTAGCCGGCCCTGCTCGGACAGCAGGTCCAGGTGCGCGGAGGTTTCCACCACGGCGATGCACTGGTTGAAGCGGTCCAGCTCGTCGTGCCGGCGGCCCCGGCGGGTCCAGGTCAGCCGGGCGGCGGATTCATACGCGGTGCTGGCCCCGGCCTGCACAGTGGCGGCGATCGCGTCCAGCCGCTCCGCGTGGTGGTCGAGCAGCTCGTCCACCCTGTGGTGCACGCTGGGGGCGACCGGACCGTGCGCGGCCAGCAGTTGGCGGTCCGGCATGCCGCGGACCAGCCGCAGCGAGTCCAGGAAGTCACCCAGCGGGGACTTCGCCAGTTCGGTCTCGAACCCGATGGACGGGGTGATCCTCGGCAGCACGTGGTCGCCGGCGAACATCGCGTTGCGCGCCTCGTCCACGAACACCAGGTGGCCCCGGGTGTGACCGGGGGTGGGTATCGCCTGCAGGGTGCGCTCGCGCAGCGCCACCTCGCTCGGCGCGGACAGCCAGTCGTCCGGGTCCTCCCAGTCGGTGGGATCGTGCCGGGA
>DATHIT010000860.1:0-27039 GCA_035489915.1 Pseudonocardia sp.
CTGGACGGACATGTCCGCGCTCATTCACTCCCCGGTCGGGCGCCAGTCCTGCCTCAGCAGCTCGCGGTACTCACCGGGGAGCTGGGCGACCGTGTCATTGAACTCCTTCTCCCCGACCGCCTCACGCAACACGGCAAATACGGCCCTCGCGTGTGTGAACGCTTCCTTGCGGGGCCGTCGTTCGCGCTGAGCGACCTCGCCCAGGAACGCCTCGAGCGATAACCCCATGGCCCTCCCGCCGCTCCGGGCGACGCCCTTCTCCAGAGCGGGACGGAGTTCCACCGGCACAAACGGCGCTAGGTCCACCACCTGGCCCCCAGTGATCCGCATAGCGAGGACTTCCAGGACCGCTTCAGTGGCTTGCACGGCCAGGTCCCGATCGATCCCCGCGAGCTCCGCGACCCGGTTCACCCACTCCTCGAACGACAATGGCCCGGTGAACGGGGCGTCTTTCAACCCCGGCCGGGGCGCCTGCGCCACCGCCTCGTCGAGTAGCGGGCCGAAATCCTTCGGCAGTTCCGAGCGCACGTCGTCGAATTCGTCCGAGCCGATCGTGCTCCACAGCGCCGCAAAGACCGCTTTGGCTTCCCGCATGGCCTTTCCCCGGTCGACCCCGAGTCGCTCCTCCAGGCGCTTGATGAACCCCTGGAGGTGGAACGTCTGCCGACTGTCGTCGAGCTCGACACACGATCGCAGCTCCCGCGGTAAGCGCTCCGCAATGTCCTCGGCTTCACCCACCGAAATCCGCTGCGAAAGGGTCCGCAGCGTCAGGCAGGCGGCCCGCTCGGCCTCCGCATCCGGGACGTCGGCCCGCTCCCGGACGACCGTGATGAAGCCCTCGTAATCCATCGTCTCTCCCTCGCCGGAACCAGGGTCCGACAGTGCCACCGGGCAGAACCGGCAGCGTGGGTTCCTCGGGGCCAACCCCGGCACCCGGGTTGACCTCCCGGTAGCAGAGGGCGGCTGCCCGAGCGGGGGCGAGGTGATGGTGGTGCCGGCGCGCGCCCATGAAGAGGTCGACGCAAGAAGCAAAGTGTGTATGATTCTTGCTATGAGCGGTGATGCGGGCCAAGCGCGGTTCGACTACCCGGCCAGTGGCCGGTTCGGCTCCGCGCTCGCCCCGCCGCCGCTCGTGCTGAGCCAGGAACTCGCCAACACCATCGGCATCGGTCACCTGCCGGAAATCGTGGACCTTCTCGACGAGGTCGACACGGCGCAAGACTGGATCGACGCGGTCGTGCCGCACTGGTGCGCGTCGTTCGGAGCGAACGACCCACACCTGGTGGTCACGGCGGCCGAACTGCCCCTCCTGTGCGCCGCGCGGGACGCGGTCCGGTCACTGATCAGCGAACCCGAGGGCCCTGGCGGTGACGTGGTAATCGCGGGCACCGCCGCGGTGGCCGTCACGAGAGCGGGTGCGCACCTCGAGCCGGTCGGCTCGGGCGCGTCCTGGTTGACGGCGGCAATCGCCATAGAAGCCGCGAGCGCGCACGCTCAGGATTCGTTCCGGCGACTGAAGCTCTGTCACCAACCGATATGCCGGGTCGCGTTCTACGACCGTTCCAAGAACAACAGCAGGGTGTGGCACGACACGGCGACGTGCGGCAACCAGGTCAACTCCCGAGCGCACCGAGCACGACGTCGCCAGCAGGGCGCTCCAGAAGCGTAGAACGACGCGGTATCCGCCAGCGGGCGTCGCAACGAAATGCGCCGTCACGACTCACATCGGCATGCCCAAATCAAGTGCACGCCAGCCAGTCGAAATTCCAACCATGGAGGAAAAATGTCCGACGCAAAGACCTTACTGAAGGAATTCCTCGGCAGCATCCGTGACCCCGAAAAGGCATCATCCCTGTTCGCCGAGGACGGAGCATTCGAGATGCCCTTCTTCGTTTCACTGGGTCTGCCCAACCGCTTTGAAGGTCGCGAGGGTGTCAAGGGCCTCCTCGCCACGGTCCTCGAGTACTACCCCGACTTTGAGTTCAAGGACGAGGACATCACCGTCCTCATCGACACCCCGGACCAGGTGTTCGCGGAATACGCCGCGCACGCCACCGCCGCGGCGACCGGTCGGCTGGCCCACCATCTGTTCATGGGTCGCCTTGTTGCCAAGAACGGACAGATCACGCTGCTGCGCGAGGGCCTGAACACCGTCGCGGCGGCATCCGCGCTGCTCGGCGGCGGTGTACACGATCTCCCCGAGCCGACCGACGAGGTTCACGCCTTCTGACCGGCTTGCCCACTTAACGCGAGGGGCTTATCGGCGATGACAATACGACTTTTCACCGCATCGTCTCCCAAGATCGAAGGAAATGCCACAGGCCTGGAGCCGAGGGAGAGGGCACGGTACCGGGCGGCGGCCCGAAAGGGTCGCCTTATTTACCCGGGCCCACTCGGAGAGCTCGTTCACCGAGAGCTGAACGCGTACGCGGAATTTGGCTACCGCTTCAGCGACGACGGATTGATCCCGCGGCTGGCGGCGGCCATCAACGATGACGTCGAACAGCGGGCTGAGCCCGAACGGGTCAAGGAAGCGAAATAACCCCGCATCGCACTGATCGAAGCCGCCGATCGAGAGCAGGTCGGACACCTCCGTTGGGGTGGCGCCGCCGGCTCCGGGCGGGTCAACCTGATCGACACCCGCGACGTCGCGGATGTCACCCACGGTGTTGCGACACGGTCCGAGAGCGCCGCCCCGTCCGGTCGACCAGTTGGCTCGGCAAGCATCTGGCCGACTTCGGCGCCCGATAGAGCACACACGTCGGCGACATGCGTGATCGGTTGGCCCACCGGGTCCAACGCCCGCGCGTCGGTTCGACCTGCCGGGGTGCCGCGACTGTCCCACTGGACGGCGAAGGGTCAGAGCGTCAGCCCGACGCCGATCCACGCGGAGGTACCCGATGATCCTGGTGACCGGGGCGACCGGGCTCGTCGGCCACCACCTCCTCGAGGAGCTCGCCGATCTCGGTGCGCCGGCCACCGGCCTCGTCCGGGTGGAGGCACGCGGGCTGGGCCTGCCGGGCGGCGCCGACTACCTCGTCGGCACCCTCGACGATCCGGGGCCGTCCGATGTCCTGCGCGGGTTCGACCGCGTGTTCCTGCTCAGCCCGATGCACGAGGGGCAGGCCGAGCTGGAGATCGCCTTCGTCGACGCGCTGATCTCCGCCGGGCACCGGCCGCACGTGGTGAAGCTCGCCGTCGACGGGTTCCAGGACCCCGACTGCGAAGTGCGCTTCATGCGCAGCCACCGCCTGGTCGCCCGGCACCTGGACGCCATGCACATCCCCGTCATCTACATCGCGCCGAACCTCTACATGGAGAACCTGCTGTCACTGGCCGACGAGATGCGCGACCGCGGGCTGCTCGCGGTCCCCGGGGGCCACGCCAAGGTCGGCTTCGTTGCAACCAGCGATGTGGCCGCGGTCGCGGCACGGGTGCTCATCGGTGACCCGGAGGAGCACCTCGATCACGTGCACGTCGTGACCGGCCCGGAGGCGCTCAGCTACGCGGACGTCGCCGCGCGCCTATCGGCGGTGTTCGCGCGAGAGGTGGACTACCACGACCAGTCCTTGGCGGAGGCCCGCACCGCCATCCACGCTCGGGGGCTCGCCCCATGGGAGCGGGACGGGATGCTCGAGCTGCACGAGTGGGCGCGCCACGGCGGCTGCGCGACGGTCACCGGCACGGTGCGCCAGCTGACCGGGCGCGAGCCGCGGCCCTTGGAGGACTGGCTCGGGGAGTTGCGGGGCGCGTTCGTCGGCCGCCCTCAGGAGCTCTCACCGCCGCGCTTCTGATCGGGATCGACGGCGCTCACCACCGCGCTCACCACCGTGCTCACCACCGCGCTCACCACCGCGCTCACCACCGTGGGATCGGCGCGACCGCGACCGTTCCCGCGTCGCGGCGAGTTTTCTCGGTTGCGGTGTCCATGGCGGCGAGTGGGTGGTACGTCAGGTGGCTGGGATCGAGGCCGAGGTGTTGTGCGTCGGGGGAGTCGAGGAGTTCCAGCGCCTGCTTGCTGGCCAACAGAGCGCCACCCCGGGCGCACTGTTGGATCCGGGCGCACTCGTTCACCTCATCCCCGAGGGCGGTGACCTCGAGTCGGCCGCCGGGTACGAGTTGCCCGAGATAGACGCCTGGACCCCAATGCACCCCGGAGTTGATCTGGAGGACCGGTTCGGCCGGCAGGTTCAGCGAGCCCGCGGCCGCGTGAGCGCGCAGCCGCTGAGCGATCTCAATACACCCGGCGACCGCAGCGGAGGGGCCGCCCACGTCTTGGGCCAGCACAAACGCGGTCCAACCGTCACCAGCGTGCTTGCCGACAATGCCGCCATGCTCGGCGACCAGCGCGTCGAAGCTCGTCGTCAACTCACGGATGAGACCGAAGTACGCCGCGGTGGGCAGTGTCCTGGACAGCTCCCCGGAGGCCTGCAGATCGGCGAACAGGATCGCGGTGGCCCTGCGCTCGGGGTGGATCAGCCGGGCCATCCGTTCGTACATCGCCGCATCGCCCCGCCCGAGCAAGGCGACCAGGCTGGGCCGCAGATCCAGGTACATCAGGACCATGGTTCCGATGAGCTCCCCGGTCTGGTCGCGCAGGCTCGCAGCGACGAAATCGATCGGGAACGGCGGAAGCCCCGGCTGCACGTAGTCGATGGAACCGGTGCGCACCGGTGGCGGCGCGACCGGCTCGACGCCCGCGAACAACTCTGCGAACTCCGCTGGCAGTGCCTCGCGCGCGTCCGGGGGCAGCTCGTCGGTGCCCAGCCATGGCAACACGATCTCCCGCGCTAGCCGCAGGCGGCTTTCCGGCGTGACCGCGTCCCGCCACGCCGACTCGAGGCCGAGGGCGGCGATGTGGCGGCCGATACCGAGGGGCGCGTCATCTCCCACTCCGAGGAAGCCGCGCAGTTCTGGCGACACCCACGCCAGCCGGTACTCATGATCGAGCAGGAAGCAGACCCTCCCGCTGCCCACCGAGAGCCGCTCGACGACCTGGGCCAGGCGCGGATCCATGCCGGTAGTGTCCCGGTCTTTCGCGCATCAGGTGGCGCTCGGGGCGCCCGCGTCGTCTCCTCCACGATCACGTGGTCGCCCACCGCGTAGACGCCGTGGAAGGTGACGGTGACATCGCGGGCGAAGAGTCGGGGAAAGTCCTCGGCGATGAACTGGGCGATGGCTTTCCCGCCGACCATGTGGCTGGGAACGTCGAGCGCGGCAGCGGTGGCGTTGCCCTCAGGGCGGCAAAGCTGGCGGAAATCCGACCTGACCGCCGCTAGACGCGCGCCCTATCGTGCAAAGGGTAGGCCGGGTAATCGCACGGAGGAGGCAGCGGTCGGGTCAGCTCGGCACGGGGCCATTGCAGATCCCGGTTGTGGATCATCCGGGCGAGGATGAAGCCGCCAGCTGTCCCTCCGGCGAGGAACGCTCCGATGAAACTGGCAAGGAGCGGCAAGGTACCCAAGACGCCCACCCTCTGAGGGTTGCAACACTGCGACCCCTGCAAGCTAGCCCTGTTGGGCGGGCTGCGTAAGCTACTAAAGTGGAACGTGTTCTGCGTTCGCGTCAGGCGATCGATTTCCTACTACGTCGATGCGGTGAAGCTGATCGGTGCAGGTAGCGGCGCGCCGGGTTTGGGCTCGATGAAGGCCATCGCACGCTCGGTCATCGCGGTGATGGTCAGGCTCGGGTTCACGCCCACGTTGGCCGGGATTGCCGATCCGTCGCACACCAGCAGGCTCTGGTAGCCGAACACTTCCTGCCGAGCATTGATCACACCGGTCTCCGGGGTCTCTCCGATGACCGCACCACCGAGCAGGTGGGCAGTACTCGGGATCGAGAGCACCGCCTCGGGCGTCGCGGCCTGAACGATCCCGCCGATCCGCTCGGCGAGCCAAGCGCCGGCCTCGTAGGCAGCGGGCACCGAGTCGGGGATCGGGTTGTCCGGGTCCTGCTTGGTGGTCAGCACCGGGAACCCGCCAGGCAGCCGGAACTTCACCCGCAGCATGATCGAATTCTCCACGGTCTGCATCACCAGCAGGATCACCGTGCGCCCCGACCACTTGCGAACCCGCATGCTGCGCAGGAAGTTCCGGGGGTGCCGCAGCACGTTGAGCAGGAAGAAGAACGGCCGGGTGCCGCGGCTGCCCGCGACGGTGGCCAACGACAGGATCAGCGACTGGGTGTCGCCGTTGCGGCCGTAGGTCACCGGCTCGATGTGCGTGTCGGGCGCGGGGTAGATGCTCGAGGTGATCGCGATGGAACGGGCGAAGTCGTGCGTGTCGTCGTTCGCGGTGACCGCCAGGATGGACTCGCTGTTGGTACGTACCAGCGTGCCGAGGCGATCCGAGACCTTGGGCAGCGCGCCGGAGAACTTGCAGCGCTGGAGCAACCGGTTGGTGCCCAGCGCGCCCGCCGAAAAGACCACTCCGCGCGCGGTCATAGTTTGCCGGTCCTTGCGCGCCCACCGACCGGATCGGACGCTGGTCACCGCGTACCCGTCGGAACCGTCGCCCTCGCCCAGCGGGCGCACGTCGACCACGGTGCGTTCCGGCATGATCGCGGCGCCCCGGCGCTCGGCGAACCACAGGTAGTTCTTCATCAGGGTGTTCTTCGCGTTGTGCCGGCAACCGACCATGCAGCTGCCGCACCTGATGCAGCCGGTGCGTTCGGGGCCCTCGCCGACGAAGAAGGGATCCGGCACGGTCTTGCCAGGGTCGCCGAGGAAGACGCCGACCCTGGCCTGGGTGAATGTTTCGCCGAAGCCCTTCTCGGTGGCGTACTGCTTCATCAACTCGTCGGCCGAGGACTCCTGGTCGTATGGAACGACGCCGAGCATGTGTTCGGCCGTGTCGTAGTGCGGCGCCAGTTCGGCATCCCAGTCGGCGAGCCGGGCCCACTGCGGGTTCTTGGCGAAGTCCGGTCGCGAGCGGTACAGGGTGTTCGCGTAACCGAGCGAGCCGCCACCCACGCCACACCCGGTGGCCACGAAGACGTCCTTGAACAACGTCAGCCGCAGGATTCCTTTGAGGCCCAGCAGCGGCATCCAGTAGTACCGGCGCACCTGTGCGGTGGACTCGGCGAAATCGGCGTCCTCAAACCGTTGTCCGCACTCCAGCAGGCCGACCCGGTAGCCCTTCTCGGTCAGCCGCAACGCCGACACACTGCCGCCGAAGCCCGAGCCGATCACCAGCCAGTCGTAGTCGAACCCGTCGACGCTCATCCGAGGCCACCTTCCACACCGCACCGTGCACGGACGAACGCGGCGTCTCCCCCTGTGCCAGTGCTGCAGAATACCGGAGCTCGCGGGTCGCGAAAGTGATCGCGCCGACCCCGCTGACCTGGCGCGTCGCCGCTGGCGCCGGTTACCGCGGCGTGTGTGCCGGGGGCCCGCCAGGTTCGCCTCGGTCTGATGGAGACCTGCTCTGCGCTTCCAGGCTCAGGCTGGGGGGAGAGCGTCGACGACTGTCTGAAAACGCCTCGGGTCGAAATAGTCGTGATACGCCCGGATCAGATCGCCCTCGAACAAGAAGACCGCGATGTTGTCGTTGGTGTATTCAGTTCCGCCGGTGATGGTGGCGCGGACCCGGTACTCCACCGCCACCGCGTTCGAGTTGGTGGCTGGGTAGATTCCGGTCAGCTCGTAGTTGAACGACTCGAAGTTGCGAAACAGGGTTCGGAACCCGGCGAGGATGGTGGCTCTACCGTCGATGCTGGTGGGAAACCCGTCGGGCGGGTAGGGCACGATGATTCGGCCTTGTTCGTGCCATAGCTCCCCCCATGCTTCGATGTCCTTGCGGTGCATCAGCTCGAAGAACCGGCGCACCGCTTGCACGTTGTGTTCGCTGGGGTTCAGCCGCTCGTCTTGGCCGCTTGTGGCCAGCCATGCGGCCCCGGCGAGGCCGGTAATCGCCGAGCCGCCCGTGGCCGCAAGGACTGTTCGTCTGGTCGCCTTCGGCCGGTACGTGCTCTGGTCCCCGGCGGTGTCGGGGTCAGGCACGACCGAACGCATTCAAGAACGCGGCCGTGTCGAAGTATTCGGTGAAGTCTGAGATCTTCCCGTCCTTCAGTTGGAATATCGCGACACCGCGGTTTTGGTATGTGCCGCCGGTGCGAAGCTGAATATCCAGGGTCCAGGTAGCCATGGCGCGCTGTGGATCGCTCATGGGTTCGGGCTGCCAGGTGAAGCGGGTGTCGCCGAAGAGCGCGAAGAACTCACGGAGCGAGGAGACGATCGCGTCACGACCGACGGTCTGACCTGGCGCGCCTTCGGGGGTGACCGGCACCCGGTAAACCGCGTCCGGCGTCCACAGCGCGGCGAACGCTTCAATGTCTTTGGCCTGCAGGGAGCGGTAGAACGCATGCACCACGTCCACGGCGACGTCGTCCGGCGCCGTGGCCGCCCGTTGGTCCGCGAGCTGTGTGGCCGCGGAGCTCGGCGGCACCTCCGAGGAGGGCGTGATCACGAGGTAAGCAGCCAGTACCGCCGCGGCGGCCGCAACTCCGACGAGCCCGCGCCTCAGCATGGCGGGATTGCGCATTCGGTAGTTCCTCTCGATAAGCCCGGTGCAATTTCACGGGCGAAGAAGTCACCACCGACAGTAGATAGCAATCGTCGGCTTGGAATGTACGTTCTTGCCCCGTTCCGGAGCTTGTCTACCCGCGCGGCGAGCGGCGGTCGCGCTGGGCACCTCGGGCGTAGACACCCGGCGCTACCCCGACGTATCGCCTGAAATGGCGGGTGAAGTGGCTCAGATCGAAGAAGCCCACGTCGTAGCCGATGTCGCTGACCGATCCGCCGGCGAGCAGGCGTCGTTTCGCCAGCTCGATGCGCAGCTGGATCTGGTACGAGTGTGGCGGTATCCCGATGCTGGCACTGAACAGTCGAGTCAGCCGGTACGGGCTCAGGCCGCTGACCTGGGCCAGATCGGCCAACGAGATGCTTGCCGTCAGGTTCTCGTGCAGGTAGTCGCGTGCGATGCGCACCGCTCTGTGAGCTGTGGGCATCGACCGGCTGCTGGCTCGGACCCCGCTATACCGCGCGACCAGGTTCGTGAGCATGTCCAGTAGCCGGACATCCTGGTCCAGCGTCGAGAATGGAGCGGCGAGCCGGGCGTGCAGGCGGACGAATCGCTGGATCAGCGCGGTGTTGTCGACGAGGAGTTCGCGAAAGGCAGGCTCGCCGACGCGTCGCTCGTCCAGGGCGCCCGCGGCGTCGCGGAGCGCATTGGGATGGACGTAGAGCGTCAGGTGGTTCGAGTCCCTCACGCGGCCGTCAGGATCGCGAGGGGTGTGTGCTTCGCCCGGCATGATGATCGAAAGCGTGCCGGGCGGCACGACGTGGTACGCCCCTCGGTAATGAACGCCTCCCGGTACTTCCAGATTGAGGTTGAGCTGGTACTCCTGGTGCGCGTGGCTGGGCAGGACCACCGGAGGGCCCGGCGGATAGCGGTACCACTCCAGCAGAACGTCGTTGCGCAGCAGACCCAGTGCGTCCGGGGGAGTGCCGGCACCCGGTGAGGCGCGACTCGACCGGGCGGGCGTACTCACACAAATGACCCTAGCCGCGGTGTCTCCCAGGGCGTCGCCATCAGCTGAACTTGACGATCACTTCCTCGCGGAGCCGTTCGAGCGCGTCCAACCGCCGCTGACCGTCGCCCAGCACGAAGTCCGGAATGATCAACTCGTCGATGCCCGCCTCGGCGTAGCGGCCGCAGGTGTCGAGCACCTCCTCGGCACTGCCCATCACGGTCGGCAGCGGGCCCGCCATCAACCGCTCGCGACGCTCCTCGGCCTCGGTGTCCCCCGGTACGACGACCTCGATCAGCGCCTGGGTGGATCGGCGCACGGTGCCCGGGTCACGGCCGATCTTCTCGCAGTGCCCTCGGAACACCTCGCCCTTGTGCACGGCGGTCTCCGGCAGGCCCCAGTGATTCCACTCATCGGCGTACTTGGCGATGATGCGGAGGGTGACCTTCTCCCCGGCGCCGCCGATCAGCAGCGGCATCGCGGCCGGCTTGGGCTCCAGCGGCGCATCGGACAGCTGGTAGTACTTCCCGGCGAAGTTCACCCGCTCCTGGGTGAGCAGGCCCTTGAATACCTGGCAGGCCTCGTCGAAGCGGGCGAGCAGCTCACGCGGCGGCAGCAACTCGATGCCGTACGCCTGGTGCTCGTTGACCTGCCAGCCGGCGCCGACACCGAGCACGAACCGGCCGTTGCTGATCTGGTCGACGGTTGCCGCCCAGTTGGCCACGACAGCTGGGTGCCGGTAGTTGTTGCCCAGCACCAGCGAGCCGAGCCGGACCTGCTCGGTCCGGGCGGCCAGCGCGGACAGCAGCGCCAGGCCCTCGTTCGTCGGGACTCCGACGCCGTCCTCGCCATTGGCCATGAAGTGGTCGGCGATCCAGACGCCGTGCCAGCCGGTCCGGTCCGCGTACTCGGCGGCTTCGAGGATGTCGTGCCACGGTCGTGAGGCGGCGGGCCACAAGGAGAAGTCCATGCCTCCGACGGTAGTACTTCTCCCGGATTCGGCATCTCGACCTGCTCAGCGTCAGGTCTTGTGGATGCGCACGTTCGCGTTCATGCCGGGCACCAGGGTGACGCCGTTGGCGTTCATGATGGTGATCTTCACTGGGATGTACTGGTCGATTTTCTGTGGGTTGGACGGGTCACTGTCCGGGCTGGGGAAGAAGGAGAACTCCCCGGCGGTGGAACCTTGGATTTCCGAGACCTGACCCCCGACGGTGACTCCCGGGAAGGCATCCACCGAGATGTCGACCAGTCCGCCGACGCGGACCTCGGCGATTTCGGTTTCCTCCACGCGCGCGGTGAGGTAGATGCTGTTGAAGTCGTAGGCGGTGGCCAGTTTGGTGCCCGCGAGGACGTACTGACCAGCAACGGTGTTGTTGACCGCGATCGTCCCCGCGCCGGGGGCCCGGACGGCCCGCTTGGGCTGCGCGCCGCCGCCCACCCCCTGGATCCGCCCGACCAGCTCGTTCTCCCGGATGACCGATCCTTGGCTGAGTGCCCAGTCCGCGATCGTTCCGGTGGTGGGTGCGTTGATCTCAATCTTGTCGCCGTCGACCTGCGCGTTGTCGGTGGACACGTAGTGCCTCGAGTGCAACAGGTAGGTACCGGAGAGTGCCGAGGCTTCCAGCAGGCTCACCAGGGCAATAACGAGCAGCCCGATCTTGGTCGAGCGCTTCAACTTGTTCGACCGCTTGGGCGCGACCGGCAGCATGTCCGAATCCTTCGTGTAGTGGCTCTACCAGCGACGCGGACTTCTAATGGACCATGGGTTTCTCGGCGCCCGTGGCTGGTGCTCCCCGGCGAAGGAACAGCGCCAGCACCACGCCGGAGAGGGTGACGCAGCCGGCGATGAAGAACGAATTGCTGTAGGTCTGCGCCTGGACCTGCAGGGTGAGTTGTTGCCACAGCGGAATCAGCCCGGAGGGCCCCTGTGCCTGCATGGCGACGATGCGCGGGTCGGCGTCCGCGCCGTTGCTCTGCAGCAACGCGGACCGGTCCGCCATGAACTGTGCTTGGTTGGCGGTGACCATCGCGGTCATCAAAGCCAGACCGAAAGCCGAGCTCACCCGCTGCACGAGGGTGTTGACCGTGCTCCCGGAGTCCGAGGTCGCGGCGGGCAGGGTGGACAACCCGCCGGTCATGATCGGCATGAAGGCCAGCCCCAGCCCGGCAGCCATGACCATCATGCCGGCGATCAGCTCAGGACGGCTGATGTCGATGTTGATCCGGGACAGCATGAGCAGCCCGGTGCCGGTGAGCGACAGCCCGATGATTGCCGGCCAGCGCGCCCCGAACCTGTCATACAGCTGGCCGGCCAGCGGCATGAGCACCATCATTGTCATGGCTTGCGGGAGCAGCGTCAGACCGGTGTTCCACGGGGTCAGCCCCTGCGCGTTCTGCAGGAACAGCGGTATGTAGAACAGCTCCGCAAAGAATCCGATCGACAGTGCGCTGACCAGCAGCAGCGAGTTCACGAACGGCCAGTAGGCGAAGATCCGGATGTTCAGCAGCGGGTGCTTGATCTGCAGCTCGACCACCACGAACAGCACCATCAGGTTGACCGCGACGGCGAACAGGATGAGCACCGGGTAGCTCGTCCAGCCCCAGCTGGAGCCCTCTTCCAGGGCCAGCAGTAGGGAGAACAGGCTGCCCGCGATGCAGAAGAACCCGATGAAGTCGAACGGCTTGTCCGGTTCGGCTGGGACCTTCGCCAGCACAACCACGGCGGCCAACGCGCCCAGGATGCCGATCGGCACATTGATGTAGAAGATCAGCCGCCAGTCGACGTACTCGACGAAGTAGCCACCGAGGGTCGGCCCGATGCCCGGGGCGACGACCACGCCCAGCCCGTAGAGGCCCATCGCGGCGCCGATCCGCTCCCTCGGGACCAGTCGGTACACCAGCGTCAGGCAGGTGACCGGAATCAGCCCACCCGGTATCGCCTGCATGATTCGGAAGAAGATCATGGTGCCCAGGTCACCGGACAGGCCGCACAGCGCGGACGCCACGGTGAACAAGACCAGGGACCAGATATAGAGCCGTTTCAATCCGACCCGGGCGCCCAACCAGGCGCTCATCGGCACGATCACGCCCTCGGTCAGGGTGTAGGAGGTGCTGATCCACTGGATGCTCTCGGTGCTGACCCCGAACTGCTTCTGGATCACCGGTATCGCGACGTTCACGATGCTGGTGTCCAAGATCGACATGAACATGCCGACGATCAGGACCAGCAGCGGCAGGCCCCACCCCTTGGGCGGGCGATGCACCTCCGGTTCGGGGTTCAACGCCGGCGGCCGCCGTGGTGGCGGGCCGGACGGCCCGGATCCGTTTGCGGCGACCGGCGCCGAGTGGCTGGCGACCGCGACCGAGGTATTCCCCGCTTCGCCTTCGCCCCGATCGTCCTGGGCGACTCCCGACGCTCTGGCGCCACCGGTACTCGACGTTGACATTGACTGCCCCTCGATGCAGGTACTGAAGCCGAGCGGCACCGACCGGCGAGGATTAAGCGGGGACCTGGCCCCGGTTCAATACCACAGTCTACGCACAGAAACGGGGAGCGATCCACGCTTAGGGCTATGATGCAGATCATGAGCGTGGAGGGAAGAACTGGGCTGCGGCGTGACGCGGCGCGCAACCGGCAGCTGCTGGTCGACGCCGCCGGCGAAGTGCTGCGCGAACAGGGCCTGGATGCGCCTCTGGACGAGATCGCGCGCCGTGCCGGGCTGGGCAATGCCACCCTGTATCGACACTTCCCGACCCGCGAGCGACTGTACGAAGCGGTGTTCGCCGAGGCGAGCGAGATCGTGGACCGCATTCGCGAGCGGACACTCCAGCTCGATGACCCTTGGCTGGCGCTCGTCACCTACTTCGAGGAGGCGTGCGAGTTCATCACCACAGACCAGGGCCTCTGCGATCTGATGATGCAGGGAGCGCCCCGTTCGCCGGTGCTCAACTCGTTTCGGGTCAAGGCCGACACGCTCGTGCAGACCCTGCTGGACCGGGCCCAGGAGCACGGAGTGGTCCGTGGCGACATCCGGTTGACCGACGTGCTGTTCATCCTGGCTTCACTGGCGCGGGTGCTCCCGGCCAGCGCGACCATCTGTCCGGAGGCCTGGCATCGACACCTGGCCATCACTCTCGACGGACTGCGCCCACGCGACGGAGCCGACCTCCCGCCCACCTCGCTGAGCTACGAGCAACTCATCGAGCTCGGCCAGTGCTTCCATCAACGTCGGTCGACCCCGCTGTCGCCCGACTGCCCCTAGTAATCTTCAGCGGTAGCCGAGGGTGATCTTCCCCTGCGCGGGGGCCGGTCGCACCGCGGCGTCGAAGGCCTTTTGCGCCGCTCGGACTGGATGCACGTCGGTCACGTACGCCTCGGCCAGGCCCGGATGGCCGTTGAGGTAGTCGGCCGCGGCCGTCAGCATCCGGGGGCGCTCCAGGGTCAGCCCGGACATGAGCGTCAGATTCCGGCGCAGCATGAGCTCGAAGTCGATCGGGTAGATCGCCTCGTCGGGCACGCCGAACGCGAACACACAACCGCCCACCACACACCCGCTGAGCGCATGGTTCACCGTGGCCGAGTTGTGTCCGATCGCCTCGATGACCAGGTCTGGCCGGTCGTCTGGTTTCAGCTCGGCGACCCAGCGACGCGTGGTGGCGTGAATTGTCTCGTCCAGGCCGAATGCGGGGGCGAGTGCCGAGCGGTCAACCGCGTCGACGCCGACCACCGAGGCGGCACCGGCGGCCCGCAGCACGTGGGCGAACAACAGCCCGATAGGGCCCAGACCGAGCACCGCCACCCGGGCTGCACGCACCCGCCGCAGTTGTTCCACCGTGTACAGCACACAAGCCAGCGGCTGCAGCATCACCTCCCGCTCGGGCGGGAGCCCGGTGCTGGCCGGGGCGAGGTCGTCCCCGTGCGAGACGATCAGCTCGGCCAACCCGTCGAAGTTCGTCGCCCAGCCAACCACCCGGCTGCCCACCTCATGTGCCGGATCGCGGGAGGCCACGACTCGACCGACCACCTCGTGCAGCGGGGCGCCCGGCATGGGCGGGCCGAACACGCTCATCGCCGGGCCCGCCGGCGCTACCCCCCGGAACGTGGGCAGATCGCTACCGCAGATGCCGCCGGCCAGAACCTCCAGAAGAACTTCGCCAGAGTTGAGGTCTCCCTCGCCGGGAGCGGGAACATCCACCTCGGCGAGGGTGTACGGCGCCACCACCTGCATCGCCCACATGTATTAAGGCCTCCGATCTCGTGTGGCGCCGCCCCGTCGCGGACCGATGTGGCCGACGCGACCACCACTAGAGCATGCCGTGTGGGTTCGCGGGTGCTTCGGGGATCGGCTGGACGACCCGCAGCTCAATCCGGCGAAACTCCCCGCGTGACCGCCCGCGTCCTGGTGGGCCGTGACGAACTCGGCGAACGAGCGCGGCGGGCGTCCGGTGACCGATCGGACGGTCGAGGTGACGCGGTCTTCCGCGCCGCGTCGGATGTCCGCGTCGAGGCCGGCGAGGATCTCGGCGAACTCCGCCGGAATGCCCGCCGCGATGAGCCGCGCGGTCAGCTCGGCGGTGCTGACCGGCCGGTGGCGGACGGTTCGTCCGGAGCTCTCGGTGATGATGGCGGCGGCATCGGCGTAGCTGAGCGCCTCAGGCCCGGTGATCACGTGCGCGGTGTTGTGCGGCACCCGGTCCAGCAGCGCGCGAGCCGCGACCGCGGCGATGTCAGCCGCGTCTACAAAGGCCACCCGGCCTGCTCCGGTTGCGGTGACAATCTCCCCACTGGCCCGGATGCCGGCCGCGAGCGGGTGCTCGCCGAGGAAGTTCTGCATGAACCACGACGGCCGCAGCACCGCCCACTCCGGCACAGAGGTGCGCACCATGCGATGCAGGACGCCCAGGCTGGGCGCGCCCTCGGCGATCGCGGACGAGCTCAGCAACACCACGCGCCGCACCCCCGCCCGCAGCGCGGCGGCCAGGAAGGGCTCCACCAGCGGCGCCGGATCCGCCACGCCGACCGGGGCGACCAGATAGATGCAGTCCACGCCGGCGACCGAGGGGCGGTGGCTGGCCGGGTCGGCCCAGTCGAACCGCACGTGCGCGCCGTCGCTCGGCTTTCTGGTGGCGACCCGCACGGCCGCCTGGCCGCGGAGCAGGGTGGCGAGCCGGCTGCCGGTGGTGCCGGTGCCTCCGGTGATCAGCACCGCGGGTGCGTTGCTCACCGGCTCGATGCCCCGCCGGCGAAGGATGCGGTGAGCTCGTCGAGCCCGCCCAGCACCTCGGCGGCGGCCAGCGGGCTCCAGTAGTCGCGGTAGCGGGTGATCTCCCCGTGCCGGGCGGTGATCACCGCGATGTATCGCAGCCGATAGGTCCGGCCGGTGCGCACCGCCGTGCCGGCCACCTCGAACTCGGTGACGACCACCTCCGGATCGGTGGTGTCGTGGACGGTCAGCTCGGTGATCGCGCGCGGGTCCAGGTGCTCGGGATAGTCGCGCAGGTACTCCCGGACGGCTTCGCGGCCGTCCAGCCGCGGCGGGTACCCGGCTGAGGCGAACGGGAACTCGAGGACCCCGTCGGTGGCCCAGAGATCGGCGAACCCGGCCATGTCCTTGGCCAGCAGCAGGCGCAGCGCCTCGTCGACCAGGTCACGGGTGGTGCGATTCGGTTCAGGCATGGCCAGCGCTCCCGTCATCGTGGAAAGGACGGTACGGCACCGCCCCGTCCATGACGTTACGCGGGACGGATCGGTCCCGTCCATGCCAGAAAAGAACTGACTTGCGGCAGCGGGCAGGAGTGCTGTCCCCTTAGCGCCCCGGCCAGGAGGTGCCCAGGATGGCGAATCGCCCCGCCGAGGCGTGGACCAGCCACCAGGCATACGAACCGTATGTCGGTCGGTGGAGCCGGTTGGTCGCGCCACGCTTCCTGCGCTGGCTGCCGGCCGGGCCGCCGTCGGCGTGGTGTGACGTCGGCTGCGGGACAGGCGCGCTGGCACAGGCGATCCTGGCTACCCAGGATCCGGTTCGGGTACTCGGCGTGGACCCGTCCGAGGGGTACCTGGCCGCGGCCGGGCGAGGCGCCGAGGATCTCCCGTTCGAGGCGGCGGTGGGCAGCGGCTCGAGCATTCCCGCCCGGGATGGGGAGTTCGACCGGGTGGTGTCGGCCTTGGTGCTCAACTTCGTACCCGACCCCGCCGAGGCGCTCGCCGAAATGCGCCGGGTGACCCGACCGGCCGGGTTGATCGGCGCGTACGTCTGGGACTACGCCGAGGGCATGCACATGATCCGCGCGTTCTGGGACGCCGCGGTCGCGCTGGATCCGTCCGCCGCCGAACTCGACGAGGCCCGCCGCTTCCCGCTGTGCCGCCCGGAACCGCTGCACGCGCTGTTCGCCTCGGCGGGGCTGATCGACGTGGACGTCGCGCCGATCGAGGTCCCGACGCTGTTCGCGAACTTTGACGACCTGTGGCAGCCGTTCCTGGGCGGCCAGGGCCCCGCCCCCGGCTACTGCGCCTCGCTGTCCGAGGACGGTCGAGGTGCCCTGCGGGAACAACTGCGCGGGATGCTGCCCCGGCGAACCGACGGCACGATCCCGCTGCAAGCCCGGGCTTGGGCGGTGCGCGGATACGTCCCGGAGCGATGAAGCTCGCCTGGTCACTGCCTGTGATCAGCCGCCCGCGAAAAGTACACCCTTGGGCGGTCGTTCCAGGGACCAGTTTCATCGCGCCGCCTGGGCGGGAAACCCTGGGGATGGCTAAAGGGAAGGCGAAAGACGACCTCAACCAGCGCGCGGGTGTCCTCGAAGACTGGCTTGACGTGCAATCTTTCGACGGTCCGAGCGCCGACATCGACGGTGACTACCTCCGCGCCATCACAGTGTTGGCGCTGGTGGAAGCGCCAGAAGCTGAGCTCGCCGACGCGGTCAAGCGCGCGCGAGAAAATGGCTGGAGCTGGACTCCAATTGCACTGGCCATCGGCACCACCCGCAAGCACGTAGTGGAGCGCTTCAGCCGAGCGATTGGACATCCGGTCACCTCACGGTTGCCACGGCAACGGCAGCGGCGGTGACACCTCGCCGAGGCTTTCCCGTTTTGCCGGGACGATCGGCGGGCGAGAATGTCCGGTGTGGCCAGCCCGCGGCTTCCTGCTCGTTGCGGCCTTCCTGCAAGCCTTGGACGGCGGCGACCCCACCATGGCGTTTCCGCTGGCCAGGGAGGTCGCGGAGATCGGGCGGCGGTTCGACGACAAGGACCTCCTGGCGCTCGGTGTGCTCGCGCGTGGCCAGGGGTCACTCGCGCTGGGCGACATCGACGCCTGAAGCAATACCCAGCTGATCGCGCTACCTCAATCCCGCCGCCAGTCGGCGAACCAGCTGATCCAGCGTCGTTGACCAGGGGTTTCCACAGCGCGGGGTCGGTAGTGTCGCCGGGTCCAGTTGACCGCGTCATCGGCCGGGTGGCCGGCCAGGATGGCCATGCAGGCGATGACCGTTCCGGTCCGGCCGATGCCACCGACGCAGGCCACCTCGACTCGCTGCCGCGAGCGGGCCAGCAGGTACGCGTGCCGGATCAACGCGGCCGCCGCCTCGCTGTCGCGCGGGGTGCGGAAGTCCGGCCAGTCGATCCAGTCGGCGGGCCAGTCCGGCCGCCAGGCGGAGCCGCCGCGCCACGGGAGCCGGCCGCGCGCGCTGTCCGGCGGTCGGCCCAGGTATAGGCCGTAGTCGGGTGGCGGTCCGGAGGGCAAGGGCTCGCGGCGGCCTCGACCGCGCAGCATGGTTCCGTCGGGCAGGCTGATCGCGCCGACGAGCTGGTCCTCACTCACCGGTGCATCCGGGCAGGCGGCGTTCGAACCAGTCCGTTTCGATCCCGTCCTCCTCGGTCTGCCGCCCCAGGTGGACAAAGCCGGCCCGCTCGGCGACCGCGGCGGATGCGGGGTTGCGGGTGTCCGTCCTGATCACAGCTCGGCGCGCGCCGCGAGCAACCGCGTGCTGGCAAGCCAGCTGCACCGCGCGAGCCGCGAGACCACGTCCACGCCAGGCCGGGTAGATCCCGTAGGAGATGTTGACCTGGTCAGGAGCCAGGTACGGCTGGTTGAACTGCACCTCGACGGTGCCGGCCAACATCGCCAGCGCGCCGATTCGGATGCCGAAGGCGCGGATCGGGCCGTCCGCCTCCCACTCCCGCATGCAACGGCGCAGGTGCGCCTCGACCGTGTCACGAGTGCCTCGGCCGCCGTTGAGCCAGCGGGCCAGCGCGTCGTCCTCGCCGGCGAGGTGATCGTCGACGTCAGACAGCGTCAGCGGCGACAGTGTCACCTCGCCGTCGGACACCTCGTACCAGCCCACAAGACCATCTTCCTACCCGGCACAACTGGACACGCCGCCGCGCTCACCGCTGCCCGACCTGCCGGTTTCGCCGCACCCGTCTTGCCGCGGCGGGAACTCAGACGCCCGTTCCCGAGTTTTCTCTAAGTAAGTTCTCAGGAGGTGGGATGGCATGGCCAGTCCGTTCAAAATGTTCGGCGAGTTCCTGAAGAGTCCGCAGGGGCGCAGGATCACCGAGCAGGCCAAGGGGTACGCGCGGGATCCGCACAACCGGGCGAAGGCCAAGGAGATGATCGCCAAGCTGCGCGGCAAGGGCGGCGGGTCAGGGCGGCACTGATCGCCCGGCGGCGGAGGCGGGTCAGGGCTTGACCGCCTCCGCGACCGCCCAGCTGTCCTCATACAGGTGATACCGGTGGATCTTCCCGTCCCGGACGCTGAGGTGGATCGCGAACGGGGTGACGATGTCCCGCCCGGTCGACCGTACGGTGGACACCAGGTCGCCGAGCACCACCGCGTCCTGGTCGTCCGCCAGCACCTTCAGGATCTCGAACCGCTTGCTGTCCAAGTGCCTGGGTACCAGGGTGAAGAACTCCAGCATGCCCGCTGGGGAGTCGACGGCCGGGATCCACGGGATCCGCGGTGCGCTGGGGATCGAGAAGTCCACCTGCTCGGCGAACAACTTGGCCGCGCCCTCGGCGTCGCGGTCGTGCACAAGCTGGAATAGGTCCCGCACGAGGTCCGCGGTGGTTGGCATGCTCATGCGCGATGCAACTCCCGACCGCGGTGCGACTATTCCGATCATGGGGAGTCGCGATGAGGGTCATCGGAGCGCCGTTCAACTCGGCTGGGGTGCCGGACGGGGTCGCCGCCGCGCCGAGGGCGCTGCGCGAGCGGGGCCTGATCTCGGCGCTGTCCGCCGCCGGCTCGGCAACCAGCGAGGTCGACCCGCCCGGGGCGGCGCCGGCCGGGCTCGTCGACGCGGGTGATGTGGACACCGGGCCACCGGTCAGGGAACGGGACTCCCGCTCCCGGTTGCTCAACCTGAGTGCACTGACCACCACCACGGATGCGCTGCGCCACGCGGTCGCCGACACCCTGCTCGCCGGCGACCTCCCGCTCGTGCTGGGCGGTGACTGCCCGGTCCTGCTGGGTTGCCTGCGCGCCGCGCAGGACCTGAACGCCAGCGTCGGCCTGCTGTTCGTCGACGGACACGAGGATGCCTGGCCACCGGCGGTGAGCACGACCGGCGAGGCCGCGGACAGCGAGCTCGGGCTGGCCCTCGGTGCGCACCGGGCGGACCTCCCACCGGAGCTGGTCCTCGGTCTGCCCAGCCTGGACTCGGCCGCCGTGGTCGCCCTGGGACCCCGCGACGCCGACGAGTTGGCGGAGCATTCGGTGCGATCGCTCGCGGACACCATCACCATGCGTGGTCCCGGCCAGATATCCGCCGACCCGGTCGCCGAGGCGGCCTCGGCCACCCGGCGGATCCTCCAGGTGGTGGACAGCTGGTGGCTGCACATCGACTTGGATGTGCTCTCCACCGAGGCCCTGCCGGCGGTGGACTATCCGCAACCCGGGGGGATCTCCTGGTCCGACCTGAACGCGCTCACCAGGACCGCCCTGACGGCGCCCGGCTGCGTCGGGATCACCCTGTGCATCTACAACCCCGACCTGGACCCAACCCGGCGGCACGCCGACCAGATCGTGAGCTTCGCGGGTGCCCTCGCCCCGACCGCTAGCCGACGTTGATGCCCAGTGCTCGGGCCGCCCAGCCGAGCGTCTCGTCGGCCCAATCCAGGATTCCCATGGTGGAGTCGACATTGGGCGGAGGGCGGCGGATGAGGGTGTCGCGGCGGATCAACCGCTCGAAGTCGACCGAGGGGTCCGAGCGCGGGTTCCCATTGGGGTGTCGGAACGTCACCCCCGCCGACACCATGATCTTGATCATCTCCTGGGCGAGGATGCCGTACGCGGCGGTGGTCGGGTGCACGCCGTCGAGGGAGAACAGCCCTCCGGTCGCCCGCTTGCCGCCCGCGTTGCTGGTCAGGAAGTAGGAGTTCGGCGTCGGGTTGAGCGCTCGCACCGCGTCGGGCAGCGGGTACGGCGTCCACCACGCGGGCCGGGCGGCGGGGTCCTCGATGTAGCGCCGCGCGGCCAGTCGGTCCAGCAGGCCCGCCACGTCGAGCAGGTGCCAGTCGCGGGGGGTGCCGTCGGTGCCGGTCCGGGCGTCGTGCACGGCATGCTCGATCGCCTCGTTGTACATGTCGATCGCGGTGTCCACCGCCCGGGCGTCCTTGTCGGTGAGGTGTTTGTCCCGGTCCGGATTGAAGTGTTCCTCGTCATTCCACGGGCGGGCGTAGTAGGGGAAGTAGCGTGACCCCGGCGCGACCTTGGACTTGCCGACGCCGCGAGCCAGCGGCGCGATGGTGACGTGCGGAACCGTGCACCAGATGACGTGCCGGGCGGAGATCGCCTTGACCTTGGACACGATCTGCGCGAGCTCGGCGGCGAAGTGCGTCGGAGTCCACACCGTGTAGGTGCCTTTGCTGCTCAGGCTGGCGTACTCAGGTCCGGACCAGATCACCTGCAGCCGGGTCACCGCGCCGAGCGCGTTGTTGGCGCCCAGGAACACCACCAGCGTCTCGATGCCGCTGTCGGTCGAGGCGTCCCGGTCCTCGCCGAGAGCCCGCGCCGCATCGAACACGGTCATCTGGCTGGTTTCGTCCGACCAGTGCGGCAGGACCCGCAGCGCGGCGCGCTCGCCGGCGTGCTCGACGATCTGATTGAGCAGGTTGTCGCTGGGCGTATCGATGATCGTCCGGCAGTTGGCCGCGGTGCGCTCCAGTGCATCGCGCAGGTTCCAACCGAATACCGCCAGGCAGTGGTTGATGCTGGCGACCACCGGGGCGATGGCGCCCGGCCCGCGCTCCCAGTAATCCTCCACCTCGTCCATGAACCGGCGCGCCTCGAACAGCGCCCTCGGTAGCTCCCAGATGCTGGTCTTGGCGCCGAACCGGTCGGCCAGATCACGCAGCAGGTACTCCAGGTTCAGCGGCAGCCCGCCCGGGCCCGGATAGCGCGGGTAGCGGTACTGCTCCAGCCAGCCGAGCTCGTAGGCGATGATCGCCGGTACCGACAGGTCGGTGTTGAACACCGCCCCGCTCTGGAAACCGTGCAGCAGGGAGTCCCCGATCGCCACGATCCGATTGCGCGGCGACCCGGTGCCGACGGTGGCAACCGGCACGCCCAGGGTCGGGTCGAACGCCGGCACCCTCGGTGGCCGCTCGGCCCGCGCCCTGACCTCGGCCGGAGTGTCTGTCGGGAGAAGATCAGCTACGTCAGGCATGCGCACATCACCTCGACACGTCGACAGCGCCGGCTCGGCGGAGGCCTCGACCCAGCCTGGTCCAGATCGACGAGAAACGCGAGGTGTTACCGCACGCGTACCCACGGGAGGCAGCCGTGGGACTTGAACGAGCGGTCCGACCGCTTGATGGTGATGGTCACCGGTCCGCGCGAGTTGTCGTTGGCGATGATCGAGCTGACGTCGCCGGCGTCAGCGGAGGACCGCTCCCAGTAGCAGTTCGGCAGCCTGTCCTGGAGTGGCCCGGCGGAGTGGTAAACGCCCGGGTCGATGTCGTAGCCGACCAGGAAAGTCCCGTCACCGTACTGGAGGTGGGCGGTGCTTGAGGCGGGTAGCGTGATCACTCCCAGTGACGAGTCGAACGCTGTGGCAATCGAACCGCTCGACCCATCGCCGGCGATCGCGAGCACGGCCACCAGGCTGCCGAGCACGGTCCCGGCAATGCTGAGCATCTTGCCGCCCGAGCGGCCGGCAGCCACCCGCACCCCCGCCGGGATGGCCAGACCCACCGCGACCAGGCCGAGCAGGAACGCGAGTGGCCGGCTGGAGTCGACGAGCAGGAATGGGACTCCGATCAGGGCGATCACCAGCGCGGCCACGGCAAGCCAGTTGCGGGTCGGCTGCCGGGGTGATGCCGTTGGCCGATAGGGGTAGGGGGCAGCGGATGGAGCGGCCGAACGGTCGTCCGGCGGCCACCACGGCGTCAGACCAGCGAGTAAGAGGGGGTCGTCTGAGCGCTCGGCACTGTGGCCGGCGCAGCTGCCACGCCGTGACATGCTCAACACCTTAGTGCGGTGCTGTCGCTTGCTGTCGGGCTCAACGATTACAGACTGTGAACGATCCGGTGGCGGTTAGGCCTGCTCCCAAAGTTTCAGCAGCGTCGCGTTGACCACCTCGGCCTGCTCCCAGTGCGGTTCGTGCGCCGCGCAGGGCACGGTGACCAGCTCCGCGCCGATGGCCTGGGCGACCGCCCGCCCGCACGCCATCGAGGGCTCGCCGCCCAGCCGGCGGTACGTCTCGGGCGCGCTGGCCCAGGTTCCGCAGATGACCAGCTTCGGCCACGGCGCGGTCCCGATGTCCTCGAGCGGAATCGCCACGTCCCAGGCGGGCCGCTCGCGCATGGCTGTCTCGGCGGCCCGCAACCGCGTCGGCGTCGGCTCCGGCGCGGGCAGGTCAAGGCTCTCGGCGGAGCGCCGCAAGTAGTCGGCGGGCGAGGCCGGGGGCCGGTGAGAGGCCGCGGTCAGCGCCTCCCGATGCTGCGCCAGCGCCGAGGCGACGATCGGGTCGTTGGCCGCCGCCCGGTAGCAGGACGGCTCGATCAGGGTCAGTGAGCGGACCGCGCCGGGGTTGTCGGCGGCGGCGAGCAGGGCCACCACCGCGCCGGAGGAGTGGCCGACCAGGTGCACCGGCCGGCCGGCCAGCAGCGCGGCTAGATCCTCCGCATCCACCGTGGCGTCGCTGTGCGCCACGTCCGGGCTGTCGCCGTATCCCCGGCGGTCCATCAGCTCGAGCCGGTAGCGGTGGGCCAGCGGGCGTTGCCGGGCGAACGCGGAGGTACCCCACGTCGTCGAGCCGTGCACGAACACCGCCCGGTCGCCGGTCACAGCGCCGTCATCCCAGCTAACGACGTTGATCGCATCCCGCACCGGCGAACCATAGCCACCGAGGGCGCCGCTCACCGCCGGAATTACCAGGGTCGTTCCAGCGGCGGGACTCCTCAGGCGGTGACGCTGTCGGTGACCGGTTCGCCCACCGAGGCCGGCGCCGGTCGGCCGGCCGGGGCGGCCCGGCTGAAGCGGACGCCGTCGTCCACCGGACCCCGGCGGATCAGCAGCAGGTCGCGGGCGTAGTTCTGATAGGCCTTCCACGGCGCGGCCGGGCCCTGCTTGGGCAGCTGGTCGATGCTGCGCTGGATGTAGCCGGCCTTCAGGTTCAGGAACGGGGTCAGCGGCGCGTCGGACTCCGGGGTCAGCGGAGTGACGATCTGTTGGCCCCTGGCATCCATCTGCTTGAGCAGCCGGCAGATGTACTCGCTGACCAGGTCGGCCTTCAACGTCCAGGAGGCGTTGGTGTACCCGAGGGTGAGCGCGAAGTTGGGCACCCCGGACAGCATGATGCCCTTGTAGGCCACGGTCTCCGGCAGTGAGACGTCCTTGCCGTCCACGGTCAGCTTCATCCCGCCGACGGCCTGCACGTTGAGCCCGGTCGCGGTGACCACAACGTCGGCGTCCAGTTCGGCGCCCGAGGTCAGCCGCAGTCCGGTGCGGGTGAACCGGTCGATCCGGTCGGTGACCACCGAGGAGCGGCCGGACCGGATCGACTTGAAGAAGTCGCCGTCGGGGACCAGGCAGAGCCGCTCGTCCCACGGGTTGTAGCGGGGCTTGAAGTGCTTGTCGATGTCGTAGCCCTCGGGCAGCTGCGCGGTGACGCCCTTGCGCAGCATCGACTTCACCACGCCGGGCGCACGCCGGCTGAGCTGGAAGATCGCCATGGTGAGCAGCACGTTCTTCCAGCGGATGATCGGGTATGCCACGCCGGCCGGCAGCCTGCCACGCAGCGAGTCCGCGATCCCGTCCTTCGACGGCATGGACACGATGTAGGTGGGCGAGCGCTGCAGCATGGTGACGTGCGAGGCCTTCTCCGCCATGGCCGGAACCAGGGTCACCGCGGTGGCACCACTGCCGATCACCACCACGCGCTTGCCGGCGTAGTCGAGATCCTCCGGCCAGTGCTGGGGGTGCACGATCTGGCCGGTGAACTCCTCGATGCCGGCGAACTCCGGGGTGTAGCCGCGCTCGTAGTTGTAGTAGCCCGCGCAGGTGTAGAGGAACGAACAGGTCAGCACCACCGGCTCGTCGGTGTCGTCGCGGTGGGCGTGCACGGTCCACCGAGCGGTCTCCGAGGAGAACTCGGCGCGCACCACCCGGTGCCGGAACCGGATCTTCTGGTCCACCCCGTACTCACCGGCCGTCGCCCGGACGTACTCGCGGATGGAGTCCCCGTCGGCGATCGCCTTCGCGTCGGTCCACGGCTTGAACGAGTAGCCCAGGGTGAACATGTCCGAGTCCGACCGGACACCCGGGTAGCGGAACAAGTCCCAGGTGCCGCCGATTGCCTCGCGCGCCTCGAGGATGGCGAGCGACTTGCCGGGATGTTCCTTACCCAGCCGGACGGCTGCGCCGATGCCCGAAAGGCCGGCGCCGACGATCAGCACATCGACGTGTTCCTCGGGCATTTGGTTCCCCATTCAGCGCTGGTTGGGAGCTGTGATCGAGGCTCTGTTGGCCGACGTTATCAACATGCAGTTGAGCTAGTCAACACCATGTCGAGTACGTCGACACGGTGTAGTATCCCTGCTCATGGCACAGTCGCCCACCGCCGCCAGCGCTCGGCCCTCCCGCGGCCGGCGTGGCTCCCGCCCGTCCGGCGACGATCGGGAGCTGGCGATCCTGACCACCGCCGAACGGCTGCTCGCCGACCGCCCGTTCAGCGAGATCTCCATCGACGACCTGGCCAAGGGCGCCGGTATCTCCCGGCCGACGTTCTACTTCTACTTCCCGTCCAAGGACGCCGTACTGCTCACCCTGCTGGATCGGGTGGTCGCGGAGGCGGATGAGGCCGCGTTCGGCGCCGAGGATCTGCCCGGCTGCGACCCGGCACAGCGGGTGCGCGACGGGATCAGCGCGTTCTTCACCATCTTCGGCGAGCACCGGGCGATCGCGCTCGCGGTGGCGGCCGCCGGGGTCAGCAACCCCGAGGTGCGCGAGCTCTGGTCCCGGGTGATGGAGAAGTGGGTCCAGCGCACCGAGCTGATCATCCAGGGCGAGCGGGACCGCGGCGCCGCGCCGGCTGGCATACCTGCCAGGGATCTGGCGGTGGCCCTGAACCTGATGAACGAAGGGGTGATGTACGCGGTCTTCGCCGGCGAGCAGCCCTCGGTCGCCGAGCCACAGGTGGTGGACACGTTGCTGCACGTGTGGTTGAACAGCATCTACCTCGGTGCGGGCAGCCCGCCTCCGTTCTCGCTGACCGAGAACCCGGCGAAGTCGGCGTACTGATCTTTCGGGCAGGGCGCTCCTAAGAGGCCTCCCGAATCTCCCTGTCCTCGCTGTCGTCGTGTCCACTGGTCCCGGTCTCCGGGTTCGACACGTCCGCTGGCATTGGAGCTTCGTCGTTTTTGACGGCCCCCCTGCCGCTGCTGTGCGCTGCTGCCAGCTTGCAATCGTCTCCGCCATCGCCGCCGCCGCTACTCGCTTCGTCCGCCGGGCGGCTGGTGCGGGGATAGGGGGTAGGCCTCGGGCGGGAGCTCGCCGCGGTGCCCCGGTTCGTCCGCGGATATGGGCTGGGCCTGGGGTGTGGCGTGGGTCGGGGGTGCGGGCTTGGTCGGGGCCGGGAGGTTTCGGCGGAGCCGGTCGGGGGCGCCTCGGCCCGCGCCGGAGTTTCCTCGGCCGAGTGGACCGCGGACTCGATTGCCTCGGGCTCGGCCTCGGGCTCGGGGTCGGGAACCGCCTTCATGATCGGAATCGGGGCGGCCATCGGGATCGCCCCGGTCGGCTCGCTGCTCGGAACCGCCTCGGCGCGTGGGCGTTCTTCGGCGCGCCGACCTGCTTCAGAGCGTGGGCCGGCGAGCGGGAACGCCGTGATGATCGGGATTCCGTCGGTGATCGGGTCGCCGGGGTGGCCTGGCTCGGCGGCGATGCGTGGCTGGGCGGTGAACCGGGGCACGGCCGTGAAGCTGGGCTGGGCGGTGAGGCGTGGCTCGGCGAGGCGGGGCTGGGCGAGGCGGGGCTGGCCCGTGAAGCTGGGCTGACCCGTGGGACTGG
>DATHIT010000861.1:0-10571 GCA_035489915.1 Pseudonocardia sp.
CTCCTGCATTCCGTCAGCCTACGAAGATAGTTGCACGAACGCAAATAAGACGGCTACGGTCGCACGCATGGATCCAGCGGTCAGGAGTTCAGCTGCGTCGATGCCGACTTCGATCAGGGACGTGACACCCGAGTGGCTGACCGCGGTGCTGCGAGCCGACGGTGCGCTCCCGGCCGAGGGCATCGTGACGAGGGTCGCCGCCGAGCAGATCGCGGTTGGCACGGGCTTCCTGTCCGACCTGTTCCGGCTACGTCTGCAGGGCGATGGGCCCGAGAGCCTCATCCTCAAGCTTCCTGTGACGTCCGCGCGGTACCGGGCCACGGCCCAGGGCACCAACGCCTACCAGCGCGAGGTCGTGTTCTACCGGGACCTGGCGAGGTCCTGCCCGCTGCGAACACCACATGCCTACCACGCCCAGTTCGAGGAGTCCGGGGCCATGGTGCTCCTGCTCGAAGATCTCGGCGCCCTCGAAGCGCCCGACCATCTCGAGGGCCTCGCGCTCGACCGGGCCGGCCTGGTGATCGATCGCCTCGCCGAGTTCCACGCTTGGGGAGCTTCACCCAACCGCCCACCCCTGGATCCAGCGATCTTTCCGGCGGTGGTCGACCAAGTCGGACAGCTCGGCGCGGTCTTCCCGCTCGGGTGGCCGATCTATCTCGCCAACCGGAGACATGACCACCCACCCGCCGTCGACCGCTTGATTGAACGCCTGCCCGATCTCACCCTCGAGCTGGCTGATTCACTGGCAGGTCCGGTCTGCCTCGCCCACGGCGACCTGCGGGTCGACAACCTGTTCTTCGCCGGCAACGACGTGGCCATCGTCGATTTTCAGTTCTGCAAGCGGGCCAGCGGCATCTACGACGTCGCCTACCTACTCTCGCAGGGCCTGGACACGACCGTCCGTCGCGGGCACGACCGCGAGTTGATCGGCCGCTACGTCCGCGCAGTCCGCTCCGCCGGGCTCTTCATCGATGACGACACCGCGTGGGACCAGTATGTGCGGGCCACTGCCCTCCTGGTGGCGTTCCCACTGGGCGCAATCCTCGGCTGGCCCACGCTCGGCGAGCGAGCACGAGATCTCCTCCTCACGCTCATCGAACGATGGGCGGCCGCCGCGGTCGACGTAGAGGCCACGGCGCTGGCGTCATGAGGACACCTCGGGAGGTCGCGCAGGCCTACAACTCGTCACGGCTCAGGGTGCGGCGACGGCAATCGCCAGTGCAATCAGGAGAAGAAAGGTGCCCGCCGTCGTGAGGACCTCACGTCGGCGGAAGTGCAGCACGGCCGCGCCGATCAGCACGATGGCGATCCCGGCCGCGGCCGCGTAGGCGAGCGGGCGGAGAACATCGGCCGCCGGCAGGACGACCAGGGCGATACCACCGAGCACCTCGGCGATCCCGAGCAGCCGAACCTGGAGTGGCGTGATCGGCATCTCGTCGCGAATCCGTTCGCGGGGCCCAGGCGGTTGCCATACGAACAAAAGGCCATGAAGCACGAAGACAACAGCGACGATGACCCGCAGTACCCACGCAACAACATCCATCGGAGACTCCTTGCTCGGCGCGGCCCGCTCGTCGGCCGAGCTGGGCACGTCGCCGGTCTGCACTACATGGCTGCGATACCAGCTGGCGGCCAAGATCCAGGATGCGGCGAGCAGGTACGGTCGACCGTCGCGTGCTGGGTCAACGGCCGAGTCGCTGCCATCTAGTTCGCAAGTGTGTGCTCGCGACCGATGTTCATCAGCTCGGCGAGCGGTGCTCCGGCCTCGTAGCTGGCCAGCAGCTCGTCTGGGTCGAAGGGCCAGCCGATCGGATTGGCGGCGAACTCCGGGCTGTGGAGGGCCTCGTCGGCCAGCTCCATCGGCATCGTGTCGATCATCATCTCGTTCTTGTGGCCGTCAGGATCCGCGTAGTAGATGCTGAGCGTTGGGCCGTGGTTGATGCAGTACACCGGCTTGAAGCCCGCGGCCTTGGCCCGCGCGTACATGCCGAGGAGTGCGCCCAGCGACTCGAAGGTGAACGCGAGGTGCTCGAGGCCTGGGGCAACCGAGAGGTCCAGCCCGACGGCGCCCGTGTCGTCGGTCAAGCGGATGTCCTCGCCCGCGCCGTGGTCGGCCGGGGCGACGGCGGGCACGGCGACAAGCGCGATGCGGTGGTGCTCCTCGTCATAGGAGAGCGCGGCACCGTTGGGGCGCAGGTCGAGGATCACACGGGCGTTGAGCAGCAGCTCGTAGTGGCGGATCGTCTCGTCCAGGTGGGCGGTGCGCAGCACCGCGTGGGACAGCTTGTAGGGCGAGACCGGCGCGGTCGGCAATGTCCTTGCCATTGGAGCTCCTCGGGTGGATGGCCTTTCGTGCGTCGGGCGACGTCGCCCGTTGTTTGCAAGTTACAGGATTAGGCAAGTTGCTCGCAATGCCTAGTTTCTCGTATACTTCGAGCCATGTCCGGACCGCGCATCCCACCCTTGTCCGCCGGCCAGCTCGAGGCGGAGCACGCCGACCTCCACGAGAGGATCAACAGTGACGCGACCGGGGCAAGGAACGTCATAACCACGCTCCTGCGCCACCCCCTGCTGTTCCGCCTGTGGATGCCGCTGTCCGGTGGGCTCCTCTACGGTTCGCTCCTCCCCCATCGTGATCGCGAGCTGCTCATCCTGCGCACCGCCTCGAACTGCCATGCGGACTACGAGTGGGCCCACCACGTCGTGATCGGCAAACAGGCGGGCCTCACCGACGAGGAGATCGAGCGGGTCCCCAATGGCCCGATCGACGAGAGCTGGAGCAGCGAGGACGCCGTCCTCCTGACCGCGGCCGACGAGCTCCACCACGACAGCCGCATCAGCGACAAGACATGGGCCGCGCTCGCCGCTCGCTACGACGAGAAGCAGCTGATCGAGCTCCCGATCCTGGTGGGCCAGTACCACATGGTCGCCTTCGCCCTGAACTCCTTCGGTGTCGAGATCGAACCCGGCTTCTGAAGCCGGGCCGCGGTTGCCGCTGCCGTCGTTCAGCGGCAGAGCGCGTGCCAAGGATGAAGTCTGGCGGCCCGAATCGCGGGATAGGAGCCAGCCACAAGTCCCACAACCAAGCTCAGGCCGAAGGCAAGCAGCACGTCGGTCACAAATACTTGCGGCACTCCATAAATAGGGAGCACGCGAGGCAAGAGTAGCCGCCCAGCCGCGATCAAGAAGACACCCAGCGCGACACCCAGGAGACCGCCGAATCCAGCGATCACCACTGACTCGACGAGGAACTGCCGCAGTATCGCCCCTCGGCGAGCTCCGATTGCCCGACGAACACCGATCTCGTAAGTCCGCGCGGTCACGGTGATCAACATAATATTAGCGAGCCCCACTACGCCGACAAAAAGCGCAAGCACCGTTGTGGCCTTTGTGAACCAGACAAGCATGCCCATCACCTGGGGGATAAGCGTTATCGCTTGCGCGAAATACTCCACTGAATAGTCGCGGTGAGCTGGAGACTTCACGAAGTGTGCGGTATCGAGGATTCCGTGAACTTGCTCCACGGCGGCAGTCAACTCGGCAAGGCTCGTAGCAAGAACCCCAATCTCACCCACGGTACGCATACCGCCAAATAGGAACGTGCGAGCAGTGGTCATGGGCATGACTGCCATAACGTCACCCTGGCCGTCCCGAGAGAGAGTGCCAATCACCCGGAAGGTTGCCCGACCTAATCGCACATCAGAGCCAATCGCAGCCGAATTGTTGCCCGCGAAGAGAGCCCTTACGAGGCTGGGTCCGATCACGATAACCCTTGCGTTCTCCCGATATTGTTTATCAGTGAAGATAACTCCGTCTGTGACCACAAGATGTTCGAGAGAGAGGAATGCTGCCGATGCTCCAACAACGTTTGCCAGGTACTCTTGCGTGCCTCTCCTCATCATTACCTGGCCACCCACAATGGGAACAATGCCAGAGATAATCGCGGGATCACTCTTGACTCTCAAGTCAGCCACGTCATCATCACTGAGGCTCTGCCGTCCGTTACCGCCAGGGATTGACGGCGAACCGGATGTAATCGAAATTCCGCGCGCGAGAGTATCGAACACCCCGCCATACATGCTCGTGATGCCATACGCGAGACCAGACATCACGATGACCACTGATACGGTTATTGTAATGCTGAGCATCGTGAGCACGGTCCTAAGTCGACCAATGCGCATGCTGTGAAAAGCGATAGCAACCGTTTCCTTGATGTGCATGGCAATTGTCTCCTTGCGCAGCATTGGGCCGGAAACGTTGGTCTTGGATTGCGAGTGTCTCGAGGCGCAGATTCTGGTTCTAAGCGCCGCTCACCTGCTCCGGCTCGCCGGCGTTTCGCCGGCGAACTGCTCGACATACGGCCGCAGCAGGTCGACCCAGGCCTGGTACCCACGGCCGGTGAGGTGCAGTCTGTCCAGTGTGTACTCAGCAGGTAGCTGGCCCTGGCCATCCGACAGCGCCGGCCACAGATCGATGTAGGTCACTCCGGCCTGGTCGGCGAGCTGCCGATACGCCTCGTTGAGCTCGACCCCCCGCAATCGATACTTTGCGGCGCGCGGCATCACGCTCTGCAGAAGGATCGGAGCCCCCGGAGCGCGCACGGAGATCCCCGCAACGGTCTCGGCGACGTTGTGGACGATGTCGGCGACGCTGATCTTGAGCCAGAGATCGTTGGTACCGACTAACAAAAGCACAGCCTTGGCACCCACCACCGCCGAATCCAGCCGATCGAGCACGTCCTGGCTGGTATCGCCCCCAATGCCCCGGTTCGCCACATCAACCCCTGGGAACCACTCATCCCACTGACCTGCCTCGGTGATGCTGTCACCAAGGAAAACCACCCTCGACTCTAGCGCGGGCAACTGCTCGAACTGGGACCTGCGCATGGCCCTGAAACGACCGAAAATTGTGGACGAGACCAATCTATGCAACCATCTCCGCGCTATCGACAACACAACCTCCATGTGTGTTGAAACCAGCAACTCAAGGCGTTCGAGCTGACCGGAATTGCGGTCACCGTGACCGGTGTCATCGAGCGGATTTGATCATCGCCGCACTGGCGGTGGCCGAGCAAGCGCAAGAGCGTCAAGCGGGTCATTCGCTCAGGGCTCAGGTCGCTCACTACTATTTGTCTCCTCGTTCTTTCTCGCCTGTGAGATGGCGGCTGAGTGAGCGTGCGACCCCTTCTACAGCGTGATCCGATCGACCTCGGCCATGTCGGCGTCGCTCAGGACCCAGCCGACGGCACTGGCGTTGGACTGCACCTGCGCCGCCGAGGTCGCCCCGGCGATCACCGTCGCCACCTTGGGTAGACAGGCCAGCCACGACATCGCCAACTCGACCAGCGTGTGCCCACGCTCGGTGGCGAACGCCTCAAGTGCCTCGACGATGTCGAAGTTCTTGTCGTTGAGAAGCGAGTCTTTGAATGCCTTGAACATTTGGGCCCGGCGTTCCTCCGGCGCCGTGCCGAGCCGGGTGCCGGCGGCCGGCTCCACGCCCCGCCGGTACTTGCCGGTGAGCATGCCGCTGGCCAGTGGGAAGTAGGGAACGAGCCCCATGTCGTTGCGTTCGGCTACGGCGATCATCTCGGCACCACGGGCGGGCCGCTCGATGAGCGTGCTGGCGTGTGCACCGGAACTTTCGCGCCGGAGCAGGCTGAGCTCGTTCTCCACCGCCATGAACCGCGCCGTCCCCTGACTTGCGGCCTGCTTCGTCGCCTCGTCGATCTGGCCGGCCGAGAAGTTGGAACACGCGATCTCGCGCACCTTGCCGGCCTTGATCAGCTCGTCGAGCGCGCCGAGGGTCTCCTCGATCGGCACCCTCGGGTCGCCAATGTGCTGGTAGTAGAGATCGATGTGGTCCGTGCCCAGTCGCTGCAGGCTGGCGTCGCACCCGCTGCGCACGTCCTCGGGCGTGACGTGGGGTTCCCCTTCACCGAGCGGCATACCGAACTTCGTGGCGATCAGGACGTCGTCGCGCCGCGAGCCGAGCGCTTTGCCGAGGAAGACCTCCGACGCGCCACCGCCATAGACGTCGGCGGTGTCGAAGAAGTTGATGCCCGCATCGAGGGCAGCGTCGACCACCTCCTTGGCACCGGCTTCATCGATGTAAGCACCAAAGCTGTTGGTCCCGAGGCCAACCACGGTGACCTCGAGGCTGCCGATGTGACGTGTCTCCATGTGCTGCGTCTCCTTGTCCAGAGTCCTGAGCGGGCCGCGGATCCGCGCCCGTGGTGGTGACGAGGGGCTGATCGGCGTCGACCTCCCGGCGCGGCAACCGCCTACCGGGCGCCGCAATCACACGGTTGGGTGTGCGGCGTCAACTTCGGCGCCACCCCAGTAGGCCGGCGGCGGGTCGAAGACAGGTGCGATCGTCCGGGACGCGAGGCGCCAGCCATCCGGCGTCCGCACCCAGCGGTCGGCGACGTCACCGACCGTGCGAATGGTGACGTCCGAGCCCTCGTCGCGGCGATGGACGCACTCCAACCACTCGATGTCGACGGCATCGCCATCGACGGCGAGGACCCGCAGGTTGGTGCACTGATGGCGGGTCTCGAACGGCGCCCCGGCCCGAAGGGTGATCCACTGCTCGAACTGCTCCCGGTCCAGGTCGACCCCCGAACCGTGCAACGCGAACCCTTCGGTGCACAGCTTCAGCACCCAGTCCGCGGACTCGCCATGGTCCGCCCACGCGCACGAATCGCTGATGAGCTGCTCGATCTCCATGCGTTCGGACGGTTCAAGTGACATGCAACTGAACCTACTTGTGCAATTCACTGGCAGTCAAGAGTAACGTGCACAATCATCAGCCGGATGCTTCGCCGCAACACCCGACGGAGACAACACATGAGGCAGGACACATGAACGGTGCACAGGCTCTGATCCGCACGCTCGTCGACTGTGGCGTCGACACCTGCTTCATGAACCCGGGCACGTCGGAGATGCACTTCGTCGCCGCCCTCGATGCCGTGCCCGAGATGCGCAGCGTGCTCGCGCTGTTCGAGGGCGTCGCCACCGGCGCGGCCGACGGCTACGGCCGCATGGCCGGGCGCCCGGCCGCCACATTGCTGCACCTCGGGCCGGGGTTGGGCAACGGCCTCGCCAACCTGCACAACGCCCGCAGGGCCCGCACGCCGATCGTCAACATCGTCGGCGACCACGCCACCCACCACAAGCAGTACGACGCCCAGCTCGAGTCCGACATCGAGACCGTGGCCCGCAACGTGTCGACCTTCATTCGCTGGTCAACCAAGGCCGACGAGGTCGGCACTGACGCGGCCGACGCCGTCTCCGCCGCCAGCGGCCCGCCAGGCCAGGTGGCCACCCTCGTGCTGCCCGCCGACGTGTCGTGGTCGGAGGGCGGCCTGCCCGGCCGGCTCCCCGCTCCGGCGCGACCCGAGCCACCCGCCGACGCGGCCATCGCCGAGATCGCCGCCGCGTTGCAATCGGGCGAGCCCGCCTGCGTCTTCGTCGGCGGACGGGCAGGCCGAGCCGAGCTGCTGGCACAGGCGTCGGCCATCGCCGCCGCCACCGGCGCCAAGCTGCTGGGCGAGACATTCCCCGCGCGGCTCGAGCGCGGCGCCGGGCGGGCGCCGCTCGACCGCCTCGCCTACCTCGCCGAGTTCGCGGCGATGCAGCTCGACGGCCTACGCCACATCGTGCTCATCGACGCCAAAGCGCCGGTCTCGTTCTTCGCCTATCCGGGCAAGGCCAGCGACCTTGTGCCCGAAGGCTGCCGCGTCCACGTGCTCGCCCCGCCCGACGGCGACCTCGCCACCGCGCTGGCCATGCTCGCCGAACGCATCGGGGCTTCGACCGCACCCGTGCAACAACCAGCCGCGCCCGGGCTGCCGACCGGCGCGCTCACCGCCGACGCCGTCTGCGCCGCGCTCGGAGCACTGATGCCCGAGGGTGCGATCGTCTCCGACGAGGCCAACACCTCAGGGCTGACCGCCCCGGGCCGCACCACCGGCTCCGCCCCGCATGACTGGCTGTGCCTCACCGGCGGCGCCATCGGCCAAGGGCTCCCGGTGGCGATCGGCGCGGCCGTGGCGTGCCCCGACCGCAAGGTGATCGCGCTCGAGTCCGACGGCAGCGCGCTCTACACCATGCAGTCGTGGTGGACGATGGCCCGCGAGAACCTCGACGTCACCACCATCCTGTTCAACAACCGGTCCTACGCCCTGCTCAACATGGAGCTAGGCCGGGTCGGTGCCGAGGCCGGCGGCCCGAGGGCCAAAGACATGCTCGACCTGGCCCGCCCCGACATGGACTTCACCGCCATCGCCAAGGGCCTCGGCCTGCACGCCACCCGAGCTACAACCGCCGACGAATTCGTCGACCAGCTCCGCCGCGCCCTCGCCACCCCAGGCCCCACCGTCATCGAAGCGATGGTCCCGTCGATCCTGTGACCCTCGTCAAAGCGGCTGGTCGAGGACGGACTCCCCACAGGACGCGAGAAACTAGATGTTGCGAGTTACTCGCGTGATCGTCTAACTTGTATGTGTCGGCCGGGTGTGCCCGGCGCCACAGGAGTCCGGGCCGACGCCGGTCACCTCTCCACCCTCTAGGAGCCCGATGAGCTACCGAATCCTCGACACCAACTCGGTCGCCTTCGCCCCCCACCGAACTGGTCGCGTCAGGTGGTGCCGTGTGTCGTTGACACCGTGCACGCTCATCGGTGACCCGCCGGTCACCAACGATTCGGCCATGCTGTGAGCGTGGACCGCGTGGTGCTGGCTCTGGGCTCCCACAGCGCCCTCGCCTGCGTGATATCAATCATCGTGGCCGCGGTGGCGATCTGCTTGTCGCGCGCGCACCACTCGGTCAGAACCACAGACACGCCCACACATCCTCCCACCACCACGAACCCCACCGCCGGTGCCCGCCCACGGCCAGGACTCACCGCGACAGCGAGGAACCTCGGGCCCCGCGCGTTGACGACCGCGCAGTTGTGTAGGGCGCTGGAACGCAGCTACGACCCAACCCGTGATCCACCGGGACAGACCGAGTGGACGTTGCTGCTGATGCGTGAGCAGCTACTCGACGAAATCGAACGGCGGGACCCGGCCGCGTTCAACAGATGGCTGAGCACCGCCCCCAGCCCAGGCGACGACCCCGGCCGCTATTTCACCCCCGGCCGGTAGCCAGATTCCATTGGCCTGTCACATGCCGCGCCGCCCCGGCCTCACGTCCTGGCCCGAACCCCACCCCAGTGCATCGCACCTCGTGGGACTCTGCCTACTGGCGTCGGGCGCGGCGAGGCGGAGCCGTTGTGGGCGGCGCTTCGGCGAACACGGCGACGGAATCCTGGACGAGATCCATGATGCGGTCCACTGCCTCGTCGGCGGTGCTGGGCAGTTCGCCGGTCTGCACGACATGGCTGCGATACCAGCTGGCGGCCAGGATCCAGGATGCGGCGAGCAGGTACGGGCGACCGTCGCGTGCTGGGTCAACGGCCATGCGCTCGGCGATGGCCAGAGCCACCTCGTCGATCAGCACCTCGCGAACGGCGAGTCCCTGTGCCCGGACACTGGGCGTGGACTCGATGAGCTCGGCGCGGCGGCGCTCGTTGTCGACATCGACCATCAGCATCGCGACGAGATCCTTGCTACCTGCGCGCATCGTCTCGAGCAGGGGCACGTCGGCCGGTTGGGCGCGGACGGCGTCGCCGAGCCGGCCCGTCCAGTCGCCGAACTCTGAGAAGATCACCGCCTCCTTCGAGCCGAAGTGGCGGTAAAAGGTCGAGGGGTCGACATCCGCGCGATCCGCAATGTCGTTCACCGTGACCGCGTCGAAACCCCGTTCGGCAAAGAGCTCGAGCGCAACCGCCGCCAAGCCATTTCGCGTCTCGAGGCGCTTACGGTCACGCCGACCCAGCGCCGGGGGCGCATCGGTGTTCTCGGGCACTACGCGCTCTCCTACCTCTGGGGGACTTGCAGATGTTAGTCCCTCGCAGAGTCCAGTCGCTGCGCCCCAACAAGCTCGCCCGCGCCCACGAGCAGCTCACCTAGTTTCTCGTATCTGTTCGGCGAACACGGCGACGGAACCCTGGACGAGGTCGATGATGCGATCGACTGCCTCGTCGGCGGTGCTGGGCAGGTCGCCGGTCTGCACGACATGGTTGCGATACCAGCTGGCGGCCAGGATGCAGGAGGTGGCGAGCAGGTACGGGCGGCTGTCGCGTGCTGGGTCAACGGCCATGCGCTCGGCGATGGCCAGAGCCACCTCATCGATCAGCGCCTCGCGGACGGCGAGTCCCTGGGCCCGGACACTGGGCGAGGACTCGATGAGCTCGGCGCGGCGGCGCTCGTTGTCGACATCGACCATCAGCATCGCGACGAGATCCTTGATGCCCATGCGCATCGTCTCGAGCAGGGGCACGTCGGTCGGTTGGGCGCGGAGGGCGTCGCCGAGCCGGCCGGTCCAGTCGCCGAGGTCCGAGAAGATCACCGCCTCCTTCGAGCCGAAGTGGCGGAAGAAGGTCGAGGGGTCGACATCCGCGCGATTCGCGATGTCGTTCACCGTGACAGCGTCGAAACCCCGTTCGGCAAAGAGCTCGAGCGCAACCGC
>DATHIT010000862.1:0-4571 GCA_035489915.1 Pseudonocardia sp.
CGGTGGAAGACCAAGGACGGCCGGCCGACCACCCGGCACGGCAAGGGGCTGCGCTACCAGGGGTGGCTCACGGTCGACGGCCAGGAGCGCCGCGGCGGGTCCTTCCCGAAGAAATCCGACGCCGAGAAGAAGCTGATCGAGCTGGAGTCCTCGGTTCAGCGCGGCGCGTGGGTCGACCCGACGGACACCACCGCCGTCGCCGAGTGGATGTTGATGCACGCGGCCACCCTCGGCCACTCCGCACGCACCGCCACGCGGTTGGAAGGCTTCATCCGGTTGCACGTTGAGGGCACACACTTCGGCGGCCGCCAGCTGAACAAGGTGCGCCCGAGCGAGGCGCAGGTCTGGGCCACCGACCAGGGGAAGTTATCGTCGCCGTCCACCCTGACCCGGCTCGTCGGCGCGGTGCGCACTGCATTCATGGCCGCCCGGGCGGACCACCTGATGGCCACCGACCCGTTCGAGGCTGTCGCGCTGCCGGCAGTCGAGGACGTGAAGATCGTGCCGCTGACCTCGGATCAGGTCGCCGCGATCGCTGACAACATCGGGCTGCGCTACCGCGCCATCGTCATCGCCCAGGCCGGGCTCGGGCTGCGCATCGGGGAGGTGCTGGCGCTTCGCCTGCAGGACGTCGACTTCATGCGGCGCACGGTGCGTGTCGAGAACCAGATCGACCAAGACACCTCCGAGCTCATCCCGCCGAAGACCTCGCGCAGCCGGCGCTCCATCCCGCTGCTGAACGCTGTGGCCACCGAGCTGTCCGCGCACATCGCCCGCTGCGCGCCGAGCGACCTCCCGCGCTGGGAGGGACTGCTGTTCCATACGAGCGTCGGCACCCCGTTCCTGCGCCAGGACTACCGCACCCGGGCGTTCACAGGCGCGGTCCGCAAGGCGGCCGAGAACGACCTGGCGTTTCCTGTCGGGACCACACCGCACGATCTGCGGCACTACTCCGCCTCGGTCCTGCTCGACGCCGGCGAGTCGGTCGTGACGGTCGCCGAACTGCTCGGCCATCGCAACGCGGCCCTGGTCGTGAGGACCTACGGGCACCGAATGCCCACCCAGGAGGACCGCGCCCGGCGCGCGATCGGCGTCCGCTGATTCTCTCACGGCCCCAGGGCGGCCCCAGTGATCTTGACTCTTCTCCATGCAGCCCCGGCTAGATCAGCAGGTCGGGTATCTCGAAGTCCTTGCCCAGCAGGTGGTGGTCCAGGAACGCGATCACTGTCTGGTACCAGAGGGCGGCGTGCTGTGGCCTGAGCACCCAGTGGTTCTCGTCCGGGAAGTAGAGGAACCGGTGCGGCTGGTTCTCCGGGTCGGCCTGCTCGGCGAGCAGCTCCCACCACAGCCGCAGCCCCTCGCCGATGGGTACCCGGTAGTCCTTGTCCCCGTGGATCACCAACATCGGCGTGGTGATCTTGTCCACATGGGCGTGCGGCGAGTTCCGGCTGGCGACCTCCTCGGCCATCTCCGCCATCCAGTAGTAGGCGGCGTCCGTGGTGCGCACGAACTGGTCCATCGCCCACAGCGAGGCGTGCGTGACGATCGCGTCGAACCGGTCGGTGTGCCCGGCGATCCAGTTCGCCATGTAGCCGCCGAACGAGCCGCCCATCGCGGCGGTCCGGCTGGCATCGATGTCCGGCCGCGCTTCGGCGGCGTCGGCCAGCGCGAGAACGTCGGTGTACGGCGCGTCGCCCCAGTGTGGCCAGCCCCGCTGTAGGAATGCCTGCCCGTAGCCGGTGGACAGCGCCGGGTCGGGCAGCAACACGGCGTAGCCTCGGGCCGCCAGCAGCCACGGGTTCCACCGCCAGTGCCAGGCATTCCAGCTGGTCATCGGGCCGCCGTGCACCCACACCAGCAGTGGGGCGGGTTCCTCGGTGGCTCCGGGCGGCAGCACCAGCCAGGCGCGGAGCGCGGTGCCGTCCACGGCGGCGGTGTGCACCTCGGTCACCGAACCGGGCACGGTCGGCGCCTCGGTCGGCCCGAGCAGCGGTACCGGCCGCTGGTCGGGGGCGTGCGCGTCCAGCCGGACCGGCGCGGGCGGCGCGTCCACCGCGCCGCGCAGCGCGTAGACCGATTCGCCGTCCGGGGAGATCCTCGGGTCGCTGTACGCGCCATCGTCCCCGGTCAGCCTGGTGACCGCGGCGTCCCGGGCGGACACCCGGAACAGCGGGGCACGCCCGTGCTCGTCCGCGACCACGATCAGCGCGGCGGAGTCCGGGGTCCAGCGCACCTCCAGCGGCCAGCGATCCCAGGCGGCGGTCAGCTCGCGCACCGGGCCGCCGGCCAGCGGCACCAGCACCAGGTCCACCTGGTTGGCGCGCTCCGGAGTGGAGCGGCTCGTCCTGATGGCCGCCACGGTCCGGCCGTCCGGGCTGATCCGTCCGGCGTTGAACTCGTAGGCCGGGTCGTCCAGCAGCGTGCGCCGGGCACCGCTGGCCAGGTCGCAGGCCACCAGCGTGCTTCGGCTCGCCGCGTGCGGCTCGGCGACCTGCCAGTCGGCCACCACGGTGGTGCCGTCCGGGCTGACGTCGGTGGTGGTATCCCGCAGGGCGGCGCCCGGCGCCGGGGTCAGGTCACGCCACTCGAGCTTGCCCGCCGGGTCGCCGGCCGACGATAGGTCGCCGACCAGCAGGCGGGCCTGGTCCGGACCGAGGTCGTGGTCCCAGAGGCGCACCGGGTACCCGGTGTGCAGCATCGCGGTGACCTTCTTCTCCCGCCGCGCGGTCCGCCGCCGCTCGTCATCGGCCCCGCTCACCGCCCCGGGCATGGTCATCGAGGTGACCACCACGACGCCGCCGGCGGTTACCGGGTCGGCGATCCCGCCGGGGCGCTCACCGACCAACCGGGCCTCGCCGCCGTCGCCAGGCAGGAGCCAGAGCGCGCCGGGCCGATCCTCCTCAGGTTTGCCGTCTGGATCCGGGCGGGTGGAGACGAAGAGCAGCCCGCCGTCCGAGGTGAAGGCCGGAGACCTCTCGCCGGTCGCGCCCCGGGTCAGTCGACGGGCCGGCCGGTTCCCCTCCGGGTCGATCTCCCACAGCGCGCTGACAAAGGCGTTCCGCTCGGCGTTCAGCTGGGCCACGGTGGTGACCAGCCGTTTCCCGTCCGGCGACAGCGCGAGCCCGGCGAGCCGGGGCAGCGTGAGGAAGTCGGGCAGCTCGTGAAACGGAGTGCGTTGAAACGTGGTCACATATCCTTCATAGCCGAGGTAGACGCGTCGGTCTCCCCTCGCTGGGCGCAGTCACCCGGCCGTGCGCCCCGCTGCTCTTCTCGTGGCGCGATCGCGCAAATCAGGCAATGCCGCGGCCGCCGGGGTAGACCTGGTGGGCGCCTTGCTGGCGGTCGCCGCTGGTGATGCCTCGCGCTCCGCGGTATGCGCGGAGGGTCGGGCCGGGGTTCGCACCCACCAGTACCTGCTCGCGCTGGCTTCGGTGTCAGGCCGTGGGGCGGTGCTGAGTGAGCTTGGCGCGGTGCTGGCAACGTCCGCCTGAGGCCATCGGCAAAAGCCCAGCTCAGACCCCGTGAGTGGTAAGTGGTGCTATAGGACCACTTACCACTCACGGGTTCTGACCTGGTCAGACGGTGCGGGGGAGGGCTAACAATGCGGCGGCGGCCAGCAGCAGCGAGGAGCCGGCCACCGCGAAGGCCAGCGATGGGTCTACCTGGTAGAGGGGCAGCCAGGCGACCGGGGCCAGCGCGGAACCGCTGAACCGGAACGCCGACACCACCGACAGGGCGCCGCTCCGGTTGGCCGGGACCGCGCGCACGGTGAGGTTCTGCAGTGCCACGGTGAGCATCGAGGAGCCCGCCCCGGCCGCGGTCCAGGCCACGGTCAGCGCCGCGACCGAGCCGGTCAGCCCGACGGCCGCGACGAGCCCGCCGGTGACCAGAGCGGCGATCGCGCCACACCAGCGGGCGCTGGCCCGGTCCAGCACGCTGCCCCACACCGCGCCCAGCAGCATTCCGGCCAGCCCGAACCCCAGCAGCGCCAGCCCGGTCAGGGCCGGGGGCAGCCGCAGGTTGTCCTGTGCGTGGAGCGCGACCAGGAAGGGCAGCGAAGTCGCCGCCATGTAGGACACCAGCGCGGCCACCGAGAGCAGCCCTATCCGACCGGTGAGCAGGGGGCGCCAACCGGGCGCGGCGGCCCCCGGGCGGCGCTGGCCAGGCGGCGGGGCCAGCGCGAGCGCCCCGGCCGCCACGGCGACCGCGAGGAATCCCCAGCGCCAGGAGGACGCCGCCGCGACGCCACCGATCAGTGGGGCGAACGACATGCCGGCGGACTGGCAGCTGGCCGAGATGCCCACCGACCGGCTGAGCTTCTCCCGAGGCACCATGTCGGCCAGCCCGGCGAGCAGTAGTGCCGAGGTGAACGCGTTGGCGGCGCCCTGCAGCGCCCGGGCGGCGAGGAACACCGTGATGTCCGGCGCCAGCGCGCAGATCAGCGAGGCGACCAGGTAGACCAGATAGGCCACCCGCACGGTGTTGCGCCGACCCCACCGCTCGCCCAGCGTGCCGGACACCAGCTGCACGGCGGCGAACGGCACGAAGTACACGGTCAGGGAGAGCGCCAC
>DATHIT010000863.1:0-3546 GCA_035489915.1 Pseudonocardia sp.
CCGAAGGGCACGCTACGTAACGCGGGTGGGTATCCGTCAAGAAACCCGATTGCGAGGCTCGTCACGTATGCCTCTTTGATCAGGCCCGTGTTTCTCATCACACTAAGCATTATCGCAGGTCATAACGGGTCTATCACGGGACGGAAACGCTGGGGCCAAGGTAGTTCTAATATGGAAGGTGTGATACGAATCACATGACTCGTATCACAATCAAAACAATATGCCGGACCCCTGCTCAAGTGGCAGGCTCCCGGTTCGCTCGGTCATGCTGGGCTGGTGAGTAGCACCGATCCCAGGCGGATCCGGACGGATCCGACCTCCCCCGCTGACCTGGCCGAGGCGCTTCGGGCGACCGGCTACCTGGCTGACGAAGGCCTGGCCACCGCCGCCTACCTGGCCCTGCGGATGAACCGCCCGCTGTTCTGCGAAGGGGAGCCGGGTACCGGGAAGACCGCCTTGGCCCAGGCCATGGCCGAGGTTCTCGGCGCCGAGCTGATTCGGCTGCAGTGCCATGAGGGCATTGACGCCAGCCAGGCGCTCTATGACTGGGATTTCCCGCGACAATTACTGCATTTGCGGGCACTCGAAGCGGCAGCCGGCGTATCCGAGGACCGGCTGGACGCCGAGGCGGTGGAGGCTTCTCTATATGACCCCCGGTTCCTGATCGCCCGGCCGGTGCTCCGCGCGCTGCAGACCACGCCGAGCGTGCTGCTGGTGGACGAGGTGGACCGGGCGGACGACGAGTTCGAGGCGTTCCTGCTCGAGGTGCTCACCGAGCATGCGGTGACCATTCCCGAGATCGGTGAGGTGCGCGCGAAGCACCCGCCGCTGGTGGTGCTCACCTCCAACCGCACCCGCGAAGTGCACGATGCGCTCAAGCGGCGCTGCCTCTACCTCTGGCTGGACCACCCGGACCTGAACAGGGAGATCGCCATCCTGCGCAGCCGGCTGCCCGGGCTGCCCGAGCGCCTGGCCGCCCAGGTCGCCTCCGCCGTGCGCAAGATGCGCCAGATGGACCTGCTCAAGCCGCCCGGGGTGGCCGAGTCGCTGGACTGGGCACAGGCACTGCAGCTGCTCGGCGCCAGGGAGCTGGACATGGACGCGGCGGCGGCCAGCCTGGGCGCGGTGCTCAAGTACCGGGAGGACGCCGATCGGGTGCGTGCCCAGCTCGACGCGGTGATGGCCTAACCAATGGCCGGATTCGGTGGATTCGGGGCAGCGATGCCTCCGGGCCTGCCCGCTCAGCTCGCCGGGTCGAACGGCGACCAGGGCGACGCCGACCCGGTACCCGGGCTGGTCGGGTTCGCCGCCGCGCTGCGGCACGCCGGACTGGCGGTCACCACCGACCGGGTGGCCGCCTTCCTCACCGCGCTGGACGAGCTGGATGTGACCAGCAAGCCGCAGACCTACTGGGCCGGCCGGCTGACCCTGTGCGCCGACCCGGACGACGTCGGCCGCTACGACGCCGCGTTCGAGGCCTGGTTCGAACCGTCCCGGGGTGCCCATCGCATTTCGGTGGAGGACCAGCGCCGGCCGCCGCCGTCCCAGCTGGCCGCGCTCACCCAGGGCGGGCCGGAGCAGGACGAGTCCGACCAGGACGGCCCGGAGATCGGCCGGCTGCGGGTGGCGGCCAGCGCGGCCGAGGTGTTGCGGCACCGGGACCTGGCCGAGCTCTCGCCGGCCGAGCGCGAGCACCTGCGCGCCCTGCTCGCGCTGCTGCGGGCCGAGCCGCCGCTGCGCATATCCCGGCGCCGGCGGCCGGCCGGGCGGGGCGCCCCGGACCCCGGCCGCACCCTGCGGGCCGCGCTGCGCAACCACGGCGAGGTGCGTGAGCTGCGCCGGCGCGCCCCGAGCCGCCGGCCCCGCCGGGTGGTGCTGCTGATCGACGTGTCCGGTTCCATGGCGCCGTACGCGGACACCCTGATGCGGTTCGCGCACGTGGTGGTGCGGCGGATGCCGGGCGCTGGGTCGAGCTCGGGTTCGGCGGTCGAGGTGTTCACCATCGGCACCCGGCTGACCCGGATCACCCGGGAGCTGGGGCACCGGGACGCCGAGCGGGCGCTCTCCGCCGCCGGTCGAGCCATCCCGGACTGGTCCGGCGGCACCCGTCTCGGCGATGCGTTGCGCGCCTTCATCGATCGGTGGGGACAGCGTGGGGTGGCCCGCCGGTCGGTCGTGGTGATCTTCTCTGACGGCTGGGAGCGCGGTGACCCGGGCATGCTGGGCGAGCAGCTGGCCCGACTGCGCCGGCTGGCCCACCGGATCATCTGGGTCAACCCACACGCCGGCAAGGACGGCTACGCCCCGGTGCAGGGCGGAATAGTTGCGGCCTTGCCACACTTGGATGAGCTGTTGGCCGGGCACAGTCTGGCCACGCTGGAGCGCTTGCTGGAGGTGATGGCCCATGCGTGACGTACTGGAATCGCTGGGATCGTGGTGGGACGGCGGGAAGTCCGCCGCGTTGGCCACGGTGGTGGGCACCTTTCGATCGGCGCCGCGGCAGCCGGGTGCCTCGATGCTGGTCGGCCCGGGCGGCGAGGCGGTGGGCAGCGTCTCCGGGGGCTGCGTGGAGGGCGCCGTCTACGAGCTGGGCAACCAGGTGCTCGGGGATGGCCGCCCGGTACTGCAGCGCTACGGGGTGTCCGACGACGACGCCTTCGCCGTCGGGCTGACCTGCGGCGGCATCCTGGACGTGTTCGTGGAGAAGGTCGACCAGGAGACGTTTCCGCAGCTGCGCGAGGTGGCCGAGGCGATCAAGGCGGAGGACCCGGTGGCGGTGGCCACCGTGGTCTCCGGGCCGGCCGAACGGCTGGGCAAGCGGTTGGTCATCTGGCCGGACCGGGTGGACGGCAGCACCGGCTCGGCCCGCCTGGACGACGCGCTGCGCGACGACGCCCGGGGCCTGTTGGACGCCGGCCGCAACGCGATGCTGCACTACGGCGTGGACGGCCAGCGCCGAGGCGAGGGGCTGGACGTGTTCGTCGAGTCGTTCGCCCCGCCGCCCCGGATGATCGTGTTCGGCGCGATCGACTTCGCGGCGGCGGTGGCGCAGATGGGCTCGTTCCTGGGCTACCGGGTCACCGTGTGCGACGCCCGCCCGGTGTTCGCCACCACCTCGCGGTTCCCTGGCGCGAACGAGGTCGTGGTGGAGTGGCCGCACCGGTACCTGAAGGCCGAATCCGAAGCTGGACGGATCGACGCGCGCACCGCGATCTGCGTGCTCACCCACGACCCGAAGTTCGACGTGCCGGTGCTGGAGGTGGCGCTGCGGCTGCCCGAGTTCGGCTACATCGGCGCGATGGGCTCCCGGCGCACCCACGAGGACCGGCTGGAGCGGCTGCGCGAGGTCGGGCTCACCGAGGCGGAACTGAGCCGGATGGCCAGCCCGATCGGCCTGGACCTGGGCGCCCGCACGCCGGAGGAGACCGCGGTATCCATCGCCGCCGAGATGATCGCCCTGCACTGGGGCGGCGGCGGCAACCGCCTGGCCGACCGAGAAGGCCCCATCCACATCGGCGCCCCCACCCCCGACCCCACCCCCGCCCG
>DATHIT010000864.1:0-6384 GCA_035489915.1 Pseudonocardia sp.
GTCGAAGTCCAGGTACACGCCCAGCCCGGTGGGGCCGACGCCGCGCTTCTCGTCGCACATCTTCTTGGCCGCCCGGCTGGCGATGTCCCGGGGCACCAGGTTGCCGAACGCCGGGTACATCCGCTCCAGGAAGTAGTCCCGTTCCTCGTGCGGGATGTCATTCGGGTTGCGGTCGTCCCCGTGCCGCTTGGGCACCCACACCCGGCCGTCGTTGCGCAGTGACTCGGACATCAGGGTCAGCTTCGATTGGTGGTCGCCGGAGACCGGGATGCAGGTCGGGTGGATCTGGGTGTAGCACGGGTTGGCGAACAGCGCGCCCTTCCGGTGCGCCCGCCAGCTGGCGGTGACGTTGCAGCCCTTGGCGTTGGTGGACAGGTAGAAGACGTTGCCGTACCCGCCGGAGGCCAGCACCACCGCGTCGGCCAGGTGGGTGGTGATCTCACCGGTCACCATGTCCCTGGCCACGATGCCGCGCGCCCGCCCCTCGACGGTGATCAGTTCGAGCATCTCGTGGCGGGAGTGCATCTCCACGTTGCCCGCGTCGATCTGCCGCTCCAGCGCCTGGTACGCGCCGATCAGCAACTGCTGGCCGGTCTGCCCACGGGCGTAGAAGGTGCGGGAGACCTGCACCCCGCCGAACGAGCGGGTGTCCAGCAGCCCGCCGTACTCCCGGGCGAACGGCACGCCCTGCGCGACGCACTGGTCGATGATCTGCCGGCTGATCTCGGCCAGCCGGTGCACGTTCGACTCCCGGGCGCGGAAGTCCCCGCCCTTGACCGTGTCGTAGAACAGCCGGAACACGCTGTCGCCGTCGTTGCGGTAGTTCTTCGCGGCGTTGATGCCGCCCTGCGCGGCGATGGAGTGCGCCCGGCGCGGGCTGTCCTGGTAGCAGAAGGAGCTCACGTGGTAGCCCAGCTCGCCCAGGGACGCCCCGGCCGACGCCCCGGCCAGGCCGGTGCCCACCACGATGATGTGCATCTTGCGCTTGTTGGCCGGGTTCACCAGCTTCACGCCGAACCGGCGGCGTTCCCAGCGGGTCTCGATCGGCCCGTCCGGCGCGGCGTGATCGGCGACCGGTGCGCCGACCGTGTAGTCCGTGTACATCACTCACCAGCCCAATCCGACGGTGACGGGAAGTTCATCGCTCAGGCCAATCCGAAGGTCACAGCGAACGGAACCGCCAGGAAGCCGACGGTGAGGATCACGGCGAAGCCGGTGGAGATGACCTTGAGGGTCTTCTCCCTGGCGCCGTTCGACCAGCCCAGCGTCTGCAGCGCGCTCCACAGCCCGTGCCGGACGTGGAAGCCGACGGCGACCACGGCGAGGGTGTAGAACAGCGTCACGTACCAGCGGCCGGGGGTGAAGTCGGCGCCGACGTTCTGGTAGACCTCGAGGTGCTTGCCATTTGGGTTCAGCGTCCCGGTGGTCAGGTCCAGCAGGTGGTAGATGAGGAACAGCACGATGATCACGCCGCCCCAGCGCATGGTGCGCGCGGCGTAGCTGCCCGGGACCTTGTTGCGGACGGCGTACTTGACCGGCCTGGCCCGCCGCGCCCGCAGGGTGAGCAGCGCCGCCGACCAGATGTGCGCCGCGATCGCCACGACCAGCCCGACCCGCACGAACCAGAGCACGCCCTCGTAGGGCACCGCCGGTTCGAGCAGCGTGCGCAGCCAGGCGGCGTAGGCGTTCAGTTCGTCGGCCCCGACGAAGATCTTCAGGTTGCCGATCATGTGCATCAGCAGGAACAGCAGCATGATCGCGCCGCTTACCGCCATGACGAACTTCAGCAGCACCGACGGCATCCGGTTCCGCCGAACCGACGGGACGTCGCGCACCCGCGACCTCACCGAGACCAGTGTCCTCACCGAACCCAGTGCACTATCGGACCCTGGCAACGTCCAATGCATCGGGAAGACAGTTTCGATGCACGTACGCTATACACGTGACACTTCAGCAGCTCGCGTACTTCGTCGCCATCGCCGACGTGCGCAGCTTCACTCGGGCGGCGGATCTCACAGGTGTTGCTCAACCCACATTGTCTCGACAGCTGCGTGCGCTTGAGGAAGAGCTGGGCGCGCCGCTGGTGAACCGCGGCAAGGCGGTCACCCTCACCCCGGCCGGTGACGCCGTGCTGCCGCTGGCCCGCCGGATGCTGGCCGACGCGGACAGCGCGCGCACCGCGGTCGCCGAGATCGTCGGGCTGCGCCGGGGCAACCTGCGGATCGGGGCCACCCCGTCGCTGTGCATCGGCGTGCTGGCCGACGTGCTGCGGGTCTTCCACGAGCAGCACCCGGAGATCCACCTGCAGTTGGCCGAGAACGGCTCGCAGTCGCTGGTGCGCGACCTGGCCAGGGGGGCGCTGGACGTGGCACTGGTCATCGTGCCGCCGACCGGGGTGGACCCGGCGCTGCACATCACTCCGCTGCTGCGTGAGCGCCTGTCGGTGGCCTCCCCCCGGTCCGGCCGGGCGCCGTCCACCCGAGGCTCGATGTCGATCACCGAGCTCTCCCGGCGGCCCCTGGTCATGGTGCGCCAGGGCTACGACCTGCGGGAGGTCACCCTGCAGGCCTACCGGGACGCCGGGGTGACCCCCCGGTTCGCGGTGGAGGGCGGGGAGATGGATGCGGTGCTGCGGTTGGTGGAGGCCGGTACCGGCGTCGCTGTGGTGCCCGACCTGATCTTCAGCGGCCGACCCCGGCTGCGCCGGACGGTGCTCACCCCGGCGATCTACCGGACCGTGGCCATCGCCAGGCGCGCGGACATCGCCCCGATCCAATCCGCGCAGGCGTTCACCGACACCCTGCTGTCATTCCTGGGCGACGTCTCGGCGATCGGCGGCCTGTCCTCGGATGTGCAGATCCTGCACCGCTGGTGAGCCGAGCTCAATCAGCCCACGTCGGCGGGGCCCAGCTCGTCCTCGTCGGCGCCGCGCTCGGCCAGTGCGGCCCGGACCACCTCGGTGGCCACCCCGGCGGGATAGCCCTTCCGCGCGAGCATGCCGAGCAGACGCCGGCCCGCCTTGGCCCGGTCCTCCGGGCCACCCACGGCCAGGGTGCGCAACCGGCGGTCGATCAGCTCCCGGGCCTTGCGGCGCTCGGACTCGGCGTCGACGTCGGCGAGCGCCTCCTCGGCCACCTCACGCGCCACCCCCTTGTGGTGCAGCTCGGCGGCCAGTGCACGACGGGCCAACCCCCGCGAGGAGTGCCGGGAGCGCACCCACTGCTCGGCGAAGGTCGCGTCGTCGATCAGGCCGACCTCGGAGAACCGGCTCAGCACCCGCTCGGCCACCGAGCCCGGCACACCACGTCGATGTAGTGCGCCGGCCAGCTCGGAGCGGGTGCGGGCCCGGTCGGTGAGCAGCCGCAAGCAGATGGCTCGGGCAATGGTCTCCGGGTCGGCGTCCGGGTCAGCGGGGAGATCGGCCGGCACGATCAGAAGTCGACCGGGGCCGGCGCGGGCACCGTGTCGTCGGCGTCCAGCTGGGCACCGATACCCAGCTTCTCCTTGATCCGCTTCTCGATCTCGGCGGCCACATCCGGGTTCTCCAGCAGGAACTTGCGGGCGTTCTCCTTGCCCTGGCCCAGCTGGTCGCCCTCGTAGGTGTACCAGGCGCCGGACTTGCGGATCAGCGCCTGCTCCACGCCGACGTCGATCAGCGAGCCCTCCCGGCTGATGCCGTGGCCGAACAGGATGTCGAACTCCGCCTGCTTGAACGGCGGGGCGACCTTGTTCTTCACCACTTTGACCCGGGTGCGGTTGCCGACCGCGTCGCTGCCGTCCTTGAGCGTCTCGATGCGCCGGATGTCCAGCCGGATCGAGGCGTAGAACTTCAGCGCCTTGCCACCGGTCGTGGTCTCCGGGGAGCCGAACATCACGCCGATCTTCTCGCGCAGCTGGTTGATGAAGATCGCCGTGGTGCCCGAGTTGCTCAGCCCCCCGGTGATCTTCCGCAGCGCCTGGCTCATCAGCCGGGCCTGCAGGCCGACGTGGCTGTCGCCCATTTCGCCCTCGATCTCGGCGCGGGGCACCAGCGCGGCCACCGAGTCGATCACGATGATGTCCAGCGCGCCGGACCGGATCAGCATGTCGGCGATCTCCAGCGCCTGCTCACCGGTATCCGGCTGGGAGACCAGCAGCGAGTCGGTGTCGACACCGAGCACCTTGGCGTAGTCCGGGTCGAGTGCGTGCTCCGCGTCGATGAACGCGGCGACACCGCCGGCGGCCTGGGCGTTGGCCACCGCGTGCAGCGCGACGGTCGTCTTACCCGAGGATTCCGGGCCGTAGATCTCCACCACCCGGCCCCGGGGCAACCCGCCGACGCCCAGCGCGACATCCAGCGCGATGGACCCGGTCGGGATGATCCCGATGGGGGCGCGGACCTCGTCACCGAGACGCATCACCGAGCCCTTGCCGTGGTTCTTCTCGATCTGGGCGAGCGCGAGTGAAAGCGCCTTCTCGCGGTCGGGAGCTGCGCTCATCGATTTGCCACCTTGCTGACGTAGGGAACGCGACACGACTGACGTTAGGCGGGGCGGCCGACGATTCGACGACCGCGAGAGTCATCTGTGGACAACCCCGCCGCATGTGGACAACACCATAGCCGAACGGCTGTTCGAAGCCGATGGGACACGCCGATACGGGATAATCCGCCGCTCACCGCCGCTCGCGGGGCACCTCGAACGCCACACAGACCGCCCGCCAGACGTCCCTGGCGTCCCAGCCGGCCTCCAACGCCTGGTTCACCGTCTGCCCGTTGAGCTCGGCGAAGACGTGGTCAGTGGCCAGCGAGCGGGCCCGCACGGCGCCGAACTCGTCCGCCATCAACTCGTGGAATTGACTCAGTCGCACCCACCCACACTAGGCAACCGATATTGGTACGGCGCCAGCGCCCGCGCCCGGTATCGTGCGGGCGTGTTGACCTCGACGGACCCGACCGGGATGTCGTCGCCGCTCGGCCAGCTGGTGGTCTTGGCAGGGCTGGTGGCCTCACTGGTTGTCATCGGGCGCTGGTGGTGGCAGCAGCGCAAGCGTTAGCGGCTAGGGAGATTGCATGCCTGACCACCATCTCGCCCAAGTGAACATCGCGCTCCCGGTCGAACCGCTCACCTCACCGCGGCTCGCCGGTTTCGTGAACGCGCTCGAGGAGATCAACGCGTTGGCCGATGCGGCCCCCGGCTTCCTGTGGCGGATGCAGACCGAGGACGGCGATGCCACCGCCGTCCGAGCCTTCGACGACGACCGTCTGATCGTCAACATGAGCCTGTGGGCCTCACTGGATGCGCTGGCCGACTACGTCTACCGGGGCGGCCACGTGGAGATCATGCGGCGGCGCCGGGAGTGGTTCAGCCCGATGCGGGAGGCCTACCAGGCGCTGTGGTGGCTGCCCGCCGGGCAACTGCCGACGGTGGACGACGCGGAGCTGCGGGTGGCCCACCTGCGCGAGCACGGCCCGAGCGAGTACGCGTTCACTTTCCGCGCCCCGTTCCCCGCGCCGGCCGACAGACTGTTCCCTCACCGTACTGGTCTGCGCGGCAGGTAGACGGTCTGTGCGGCGACGGTGGCCCTCGCCGGGCCAGTTCTCACACAGCCCGTGATGCGCTCACACAGCTCTCGGGTGGCGTTCGCACAGCTCGTGGGGTGCTCACACAGCTGGTCGGCGGGCTGTGTCGGGCTGGGCTGGCTGTGTCGGCATGAACATCAGACGTGCGCCATCCCACGTCAGGCCACCTCAGACGGGGTCAAGCTCAGCGCAGCGAGCTGGACAGTGCGGCCCACCGCTCCAGCAGAGTCGCGGCCGCACCGGAATCCACCGCCTCGGCCACCCGGCTCCACGCCGCCCGCAGATCGGCGAGCAGATCGCCGGACAATCCGTTGAACGCCGCCACCGCGCCCGCCGCGTTGACCAGCACCGCGTCCCGCACCGGCCGGCGTGCTCCGGCCAGCGGTGGAGGACGACTGGTTCTGCCGCGCCTAGCTCAAGGTCAGCCCCGCGACTGCTCGCCACTGGCGTGCTCACACAGCCCACGGCACGCTCACACAGCCGCCCAACGTGCTGTGTCGAGCCACGCGCGCTGTGCGAGCAGTGGAAAGGCTCGCATCGCGGCGGCGTGTTGCGCCGCGGCTCCGCTGTCGAGTTCGCTTTCGAGCGGCCGCGTGTTGCCGAACTACACAGCAGGCAGATTGCGGACGTAGAAGACCGGCCTCCTGTGCAGCTCGGTAACGCCGGGCAGGTGCCTGGTCCACCCGAAACGCCGCGCGCCCGCACAGACCGCCGCTCACACAGCCCGCCGCATGCTCACACAGACTGCCCAACGGCTCCTGTCTAGTTGGTAACAAGCGGCCGGCCGCCACCTCAAGCTCAGCGCAGCGAGCTGGACAGTGCGG
>DATHIT010000865.1:0-9594 GCA_035489915.1 Pseudonocardia sp.
CGCCAACTACGTGCAGACCGTGCTGCAGGCGATCTTCGACAACGACGACCTCTGGAAGTCCACCGCCATCTTCCTGAACTTCGACGAGAACGACGGCTTCTTCGATCACGTGCTGCCGCCGATCCCGCCGCCGAACACGCCACTGGAGTTCGTCCAGGGACTGCCGATCGGGCTCGGCCCCCGGGTGCCGATGACGGTGGTCTCCCCGTGGAGCAACGGCGGGTGGGTGAACTCCGAGGTGGCCGACCACACCTCGGTCATCCGATTCCTGGAGCGCTGGACCGGGGTGCACGAGCCGAACATCTCGCCGTGGCGTCGTGCCGTATGTGGCGATCTGACCAGTGCGTTCGACTTCTCCGACCACGACACCCGGATCCCGATGCTGCCGGACACCTATGCGATGCGCCGGGCGGCGGACAAGCTGCAGCCCTCGTTGCCGCCGCCGGTCATCCCGGCGCCGGGCACCCAGACCATGCCGGAACAGGAACCCGGAACCCGACCGGCGCGTCCGCTGCCCTACCAGCTGATGGCCAATGCCGCGGTGGCGGGCGGAACTGTCACCGTGACCATGGAGAACCACGGTCGCAAGTCGGCCGGGCTCTCGGTGTTCCGCGAGGGGCTGCCGCCGACCCAGCACCTGGTGGACGTCGGCGGACGGGAGAGCGTTTCGGCGCCGGTGACCTCGGCGACGGCCAACCTTGCCGCCTCGGTGAATGATGTGGGAGCGGGGGTGGCGGCCCCCGTGCCGGTGCCGGCGGCGGTGGCCGGCGCGGTGTCGCCTCCCGGTCCGCTCGGTGGAGTCGGCAAGCTGGCGGCTCCGCGGCACCTTGGCGCGGTGACCGGGCCGGGCGGCGCGGGAGTGGTCGGCAGCCAGGGCGGTATTGCCGGAGTGGGGCCGGTCGCCGGTATCGGAGTTCCGGTGTGGGTCAACGCCGGCGGCGCGGTCGGGCTGAACACGGCTTACCAGGTCGCGATACACGGGCCGAACGGGTTCGTGCGTGAGTTCGCCGGCGGCCACACACCGACCGCGGAGGCCACGGTCTGTTTGAGCGGAGACCGGGATGACCCGGTGCTGCGGCTGACCGTGACCAACACCGGCCACGCCCCGGTGCGGGCGATGATCGCCGACCTGGCCGTTGATAGCTCACCGGACGGCGTGCTGATCGACCCGGGCCGCACGCACACCGAGGAGATCGGCGCGGAGCAGGACGCGAACGGCTGGTACGACCTGAGGGTCACCGTCGACCGGGATTCCGCGTTCACCCGCCGCTTCGCCGGCCACCTGGAGAATGGCGAGAACAGCCGGACCGGACCCGACCACCATTAATGGACCACGCGCGAGACCTGGCTCTCACGTCACGCGTCTTGTTGCGCCTGCGCGTTGGCGGCATTTCGGGCCATAAAGGTCTGTGCGGTTCCGGCCTCCGAATCGACGAACACGATGTCGTCCGGGCGCCGGCGCGGCACGTCAACCGCAAGGATTACCAGTGGATGTTCGGTTATCCGCGGAAACCCGTGAACCTTCTTCTTCTCAAAGCACAAGAACGTTCCCGGTCCCGCGCTGAACTCTTCACCGTCGAGATGAACGACGCCCCTACCAGCCACGATGTAAAGGTGCTCGGCGCAATCGTTATGGTAGTGGAGTGGAAGCTCCCGATAGATTCGGAAGATTCGCGCACTTGCCGACTCCCGGTCGACGAAGTACTTGTCGACCAACATCGTCTCCGAGCTATCAGGTAGAGCGGCGATTTCCTCGAATAAGTCAAAAACACTCTGTGCGTTATCGCTCTCCATGATCAGCCTCCTCGCCATCCGTGTCCGCGGCAACGGAATAATCCGTCATGACTACCAAGCTATCCCGGTGCGGCCGGTAACGTGCAGGGACGCTTACTTGTAGCTGAGAACCGGCGAGGAGCGCCATGACCACCCTGACCGACCGCCCAAACACCGCGCTGCTCGTCCTCGACGTCCAGAACGACGTCATGGCCGGCACGCACAACCGTGACGGTGTCGTCGCCAACATCGCCGTCCTGGTGGACAAGGCCAGAGCCGAGAATGTGCCCGTCGTCTGGGTGCAGCACTCCGCCGACCATTTGCCCCGAGGCAGCAACGGCTGGCGGTACGTCCCCGAGCTGACCCAGGAGGAGGCCGAGCCGGTCGTCCACAAGCGGTACCCCGACGCGTTCGAGAACACCGACCTCGAGGCTGTGCTTGCTGGGCGCAAGGTGGGGCACCTGATCGTCACCGGGGCGCAGACCGACGAATGTATCCGGTCCACACTCCACGGAGCGATCGTCCGGGGCTACGACGCGACGCTTGTCGGCGATGCCCACACCACCGAGGACCTCAGCCAGTGGGGCGCCCCCGCACCCGACAAGGTCATCGACCACACGAACCTCTACTGGCAGCACCACACCGCCCCCGGACGGCACGCGGGGACGGTGAACACCGGTTCCGTCAACTTCGGCTGAGGCCGCTCAGGCCCCGAACCGCCCGATCACCGACCGGCCGCGAACGATCCGGGGCTAGGCTCACCGGTTCACATCACCGTCGATGGGAGACCCGATGAGCGAGAAGCAGATTCAGGTGACCGGGACGCTCGCCGCGCCACCCGAGCGGGTGTTCGCGCTGCTCGCGGACCCGGCGAGGCACACTGAGCTGGACGGCGCCGGCATGCTCCGCGGGCTGGAGTCCGGACCGAGCCCGGTCACCGGCACTGGGGACGCGTTCGTGATGAACATGAACCAGGACGGCCTCGGCGACTACCGGATGCGCAGCGAGATCACCGCGTTCGAGGCAGGCCGCCGGATCGCTTGGGCGCCCGCCATCCACCCGCCGGGCGCGCTCAGCCACCTCATCGGCGAGCTCGACCCCAGCGGGCACCAGTACATCTGGGAGCTGGAGCACGCCGACGGTGGGACGCAGGTGACGCACACCTACGACTGGAGCGGCGTCAAGGACGAGAACGCCCTACCGCTCTACCCGCGTGTGTCGGCCGAGCAGCTGGCCGGCAGCATCGAGCGCCTCCGTGCCGCCACCGGGTGATGGACCAGCCGCGAACCCGTCTCAGACCGGCGGAGCCGAGCCCGCGGAATGTAGCGAGTCTCCACAGAGGATGGAATCGCGAAATCTCTGGCCGACCTGTGCGGTGAGCCGCATATCGTCATCTAGATCCGCAAGCCCGGCTGCCAGCGCGAGCATGCGGTATTCGAGATCAGTCGCTGTGCGCAGTTGACCGGACCTCTCCGTATTCGCGTCAAGCACACGGCGAAGTCGCTCATACTCGCGCGCAAGCGTGCACCATGTCTGGGCGACAACCTCGGTCAGCGGTGTGGTACCCGCGAGTTCGATGGCTCGATCGAGCGCTGTCAACAATGTCGTCGCCCACCTGCACTGCAGCGCAACTAGGTCGTCGAGGTCGGAGTCACCGGCACCGCTTGCTCTGACGCGACCGATCGAATGCGGTTTCCTCATAGCCATCGCAATTAACTCTCTTCGCTACCCAGCGGGCGGTGGTTGGGGTCAGCTGGTCGTTCGGCAGATCAGCCGCACGGCGCGCCGGACCCGGTCGCGGAACTCGGCCCGCGTGGCCACGGTCTGCTTCCAGGTCACCGCGGCGGAGAACAGGACGTCGGTGAAGTCGGCCGCGCCCGACTCGCCGGTGAGCAGGCCGGGCGGGGCGAGCGAGTCGATCCGCGCGCTGATCGTCGCCCTGGCCTTCTGCTGGTAGTCATCGAACATCGAGCCCAGCTGCGACCCGCTGTTCTCCAACAGCTCGCCGAGGTCCCTGGACACCTGAGTCTCGATGTACTGGCCCAGCAGCGCATCCAGCGCCGCGACGACCCGCTCCTCGAAACCCAGCGTCTCGTCGGCGAAACACGCTTCCATGGCCTGCTGCCCTCGCTCCATGACGCCCCGCATCGTCGCGCGATACAGCTGCTCCTTGTTCGAGAACACCAGGTACAACCCTGGCCGGGAGATACCCGCCGCCTTGGCCACCGCCTCCATCGACGTCTTCTGAAACCCGTACCGCCCGAACACGCCAACCGCGGCCGCAAGGACGACACCGCGCTTGGGATCGTCCGGCTCGCCCATCGCTGAACTGGTCACACCTGCAGTTTAGACAAAGTCTCAACGATTGTCTAATTCGTCAGCAGCACGGACCTTGACGCTGTGGTTCATTCTGATGACGTCGTACCGTCGCGCTGCTACCTTCATCGTCGTCGAAGTCGGGGGGCCGTCATGGTGCTCGGCGCAGTTGGGGACCGAGGTGCTGGCTTGCGCGGAGGGCAGCCCAGCCGGACGGCGATGATGACAGCGCTCGGCAGGGGTTTACATCGCCAAGAGCACGCGCAGCCTTGGGTTCTTGACGATCCGTTTGCCCTGCCGCTGATTGGGACGGCATGGCCGGACCTGTATGCAGGGATCGGCAAGTTGGTGCGTGAGCCGCTATTGCGGCGGGTGTCCGCGCTTACCGTTGCTCGCTCGCGGTATGCCGAGGATCGGCTGAACGGCTCCTTCAGCCAGTATGTGATTCTCGGTGCGGGTCTTGACTCGTTCGCCTGGAGGCGCCCCGACTTGCTGAGGTCGGTGCGAGTATTCGAAGTCGACCATCCAGCCACCCAAGACTGGAAACGAGAGCGGGTAGCCGCGTTGGCCCTACCCTGCACCGGCCGCCACGTCTACGCCCCGATGGACTTCGAGACAGCAACCTTGCGCGATGCGCTTTCGGCGGTGGGTCTCGATTGGTCGCAGCCCACCTTCTACTCCTGGCTCGGGGTTACTGGCTACCTCCCGCCCGACGCCATAGAAGCCACCCTTCATGTCGTCGCCGGCGGCGTCGCCGGGTCAGAGATCGTGATGGGCTACGTCCCCACGCCACCGTTCCTCGACGAGCTCGGCGCGGAGTTCCTGGCGGTCTTCAGGCAACTGGCTGCACAATCTGGTGAGCCGATGGATACGTCTTTCCCGCCGTCTGAAGCCGAGGCGATGGTCGAGCGCTGTGGGCTGTCGGTGGTCGAGAACATCGGCGGCCAGGAGCTACATCAGCGCTACTTCGCGGATCGCTCCGACTGCCTCACACTCCTCCATTTCGAGCGGTTTCTGACGGCAGCGGTTCCCTGACCTTCAAGCGGCCTGCACAGGTCAGACCGTGGCGCGGCCGCCGTGTGCCGCGGACACTTCGCGCAAGGCGGACGGAGTGCACCCGCACAAGGCAAGCTGAGGATCACAGACCAGCCCAGCGCCGTGAAGCGGACCGAGCGACCGCGTTCGTGAACTACGGCTGGGCCGCCCGCCTGGGCCGCCGGCCGGCATGGTCGACTGAGTCGCATGAGACGTTCCATCGTTGTCGCGGGCGCCGCTGCGCGCTGCACTCTCGCCGGTTGTGGATCCAGCGCGCCACCGGCCACCACCCCACCCCCCGCGGCCTCCTCAGCGGCGGTCAGCCCGGTCCCGGCCCCCAGCCCGGCCGTGCCGGGCGTCCCCGCGCTCACCGGCAACCCGACCGACGTGACCAAGCAGAGCCAAGCCCAGGCCGGCGTCGGCCAACCGCCCACCAAGCTGGTAACCCAGGACATCGTGGTCGGTAAGGGCGCGGCGGCGGCACTCGCGAACACCGTCGATGTCCGCTACACCGGCACCCTCTACTCCGACGGCACGCTGTTCGACAGCTCGTGGTCCCGCGGTAACGAGCCGACCAGCTTCCCACTCAACGGAGTGGTACCTGGCTTCGCCGAAGGGATCGCCGGCATGCAACCCGGTGGTCGCCGAGTGATCGTCATCCCGCCGGCCCTGGGCTACGGCAACCAGGCTACCGGCCCAATCCCGGCCGGCTCGACGCTGGTCTTCGTGGTGGACCTGGTCGGCGTCACCTGAGGTCGTAGCGCTCCACCAGCGGGATGAAGTTGTTGATGTCGGACCTGCCGCCGGCGCTGGTGTGGAAGTGAAAGACCAGGGTTGTGCTCCTCGGCGGTGGCAAAAACAGGCTTCCGCGAGTTCCCGGATGTCCTCATCCCATGTGTTCCCCCGGGACCGCTACTGTCCGGTTCCTGTGGGGTGGCCGTGCGGTCCAAGCTGGCTCCGGTTCGGACCGCACGACCACCTGTATATTTTATTTAGCCCAGTTCTTCGATCGCCTTGGAGACGCCTTTACCGTAGGCCGGGTCGGCCTTGGTGCAGTGGCCAATCCAGCGTTCCTGGATCTCCTGAGGGACGCCCCGGATAGCACGCGCCGTGTTGTCGAACAACACTTGCTGTTGTTCCGCGGTCATCTTCCGGAATAGATTCCCGGGCTGGCTGTAGTAGTCGTTGTCATCTTCGCGGAAGTTCCAGTGATCCGCGACGTTGCCAATGGACTCCGGTGGGTTACGGTAGGCGGGCTGCTCCTGCCACTGACCGTAACTGTTGGGCTCGTAGTGCAAGGTGCTGCCGTAGTTGCCATCGACGCGCATCGCGCCATCTCGATGGTAACTGTGGACAGGACATTTCGGGGCATTGACCGGGATCTGATGATGGTTGACGCCGATCCGATAGCGCTGAGCGTCCCCGTAGGAGAACAGTCGTCCTTGCAGCATCTTGTCCGGCGAGAAGCTGATACCGGGCACGACCTGTGCGGGGTTGAACCCCGCTTGCTCGACATCGGCGAAGTAGTTTTCCGGGTTGCGGTTGAGTTCCCACTCGCCGACCTCGATGAGCGGGTAGTCGCCCTTCGGCCAGATCTTCGTCAGGTCGAAGGGGTGGTAGGGCACCTTGGCGGCATCCGCTTCCGGCATGATCTGGACGCACAGCTTCCAGCGAGGGAAGTCACCGCGCTCGATCGCTTCGTAGAGGTCACGCTGGTTGCTTTCGCGGTCCTCGGCGATGACCGCGGCCGCCTCGGCGTCGGTGAGGTTCTTGACACCCTGCTGTACGCGGTGGTGGAACTTGACCCAGAAACGTTCGCCCTCGGCATTGATGAAGCTGAAGGTGTGGGATCCAAATCCGTGCATGTTACGGAACGAGGCCGGGATTCCCCGATCGCTCATGATGATCGTGACCTGGTGCAGCGTCTCCGGCAGCGAGCTCCAGAAGTCCCAGTTGTTCTTCGGGCTACGCAGATTGGTACGGGGGTCCCGCTTGACCGCGTGGTTGAGGTCCGTGAACTTGAGTGGGTCGCGGAAGAAGAAGACGGGAGTGTTGTTCCCGACAAGATCCCAGTTTCCCTCTTCGGTATAGAACTTCAGTGCGAATCCGCGAATATCGCGCTCTGCCTCGGCGGCGCCGCGTTCCCCGGCGACGGTCGAGAACCGGGCGAACATCTCGGTCTTCTTGCCGACTTCGGAGAAGATTTTCGCCTTGGTGTATCGGGTGATGTCGTTCGTGACGGTGAAGGTACCGAACGCGCCGGAGCCCTTGGCGTGCATTCGCCGTTCGGGGATGACCTCGCGGTCGAAATGGGCCAGTTTCTCCAGGAACCAGACGTCCTGCAACAGCATGGGTCCGCGTGGTCCCGCGGTCTGGACGTTCTGGTTGTCCGGCACGGGTGCACCCGCAACCGTAGTGAGTTTCCCAGAATGCCCGTTTTCCTCAGCCACCCTTTTCTCCTTTAATCTCGTTGCAAGGCTACTGACAATCCGTGCAGCAGCCTCAAAATGTAACCTCGACCTCAGCAATGGTGAAGCCATCGGTATTGCCAGTCTCCAGGCCAGGCGCTGTACCGATCACGCGGTTCGAATCGCCTACCGCGTTACAGCTCCGGCAAAACGTGATGGCCCGGAGATGGACCCTGATCACCTCGGGCGCTTCTGACGGCCTCGTCGCAGTCGAGGCCGAGATCGGCTCGGTGCTGACCGGCCGGTGACGGCCGGAAGGATGTGTCATCCGGGGCCCCGGCTGCGAAGCCGCAAGCCCAGACGCTTGCCGGACGGGCCTAGCCGATCGCGTTTCCGCAGCGTCCGGCTGGATCGCAGGCCCCGCGGCCCCATCACTTGTCGGAGGGGTTGAGGGCGCGGAAGGCGAGTCCGGCGGCGGCGCCGGCGAAGAGCTCGGCCACCGGGTACACCCAGAACGTCGGCCAGGCGAACACGCCCACGGCGGCGCCGCCGAGGGCCACCGCCGGGTTGAACGCGCCACCGGAGATCCCGCCGACGGCGACCGCGCCGGCTGCGACGGTGAAACCGATCGCCAGGCCGTAGAAGGAGTTGTCCGGGTGGTCCTTGCTGGTGGCAACGTTGAGCACGACGTAGGCCAGGGCGAAGGTGAACAACAGCTCCGCCACTACGGCGGCTACCAGGGCGTGACCGGCCAGGGTCAGGGTGGTGGCCGACGCCCGGGTGATGACCGCCCGGACAACCAGCGCGGCGAGCACGGCGGCGGCGAGCTGCGCGATCCAGTACCCGACGGCCTCCCCGAGCCCGATCCGGCCGCGCACCAGCACCGCCATGGTCACGGCCGGGTTGTAGTGGCCGCCGGAGATGTGCCCACCGGCGTAGATCATCACCATCAGCGACGCGCCGATGGCCAACGGCGCCAACGCGCTCCCGCTGTACACGCTGGCACCGACGGTGAAAACGAGGAAGAACGTCCCGATCAGCTCGACCGCGAACTTCCGACCCGTCCCTTGGGCGGCGACGACCTTCGTGGTTGCTTGGGGGGTGACGACATCCATGACAACGACATTGCTTGGTGTCCGAGCACACGTCGCTACGGCCACCGCCCATCCGCGTCCCCGGTTGGCTGGAACGGGTGCGTACCCGCCAGCGGTAAATGCGCCGGTCCGGCTACCGGGGCTGCCCGATACGCAGCGGAAACTCTGAGAAAGGTCACGGCGATGGGGCGACCCGGTCGGCGAGAGTCGAGACACCGCCGCAGGACCCACACGCTCGAAGGAGCCGAACATGACCCAGACCATCGCCGGCGTGACAATCCCGGACAGCCGGCTGGTCGCCGAGGCGACCGAGCTGGTCCGCGACTCGGCCCCGCCGCTGTTGTTCCACCACTCCCGCCGGGTGTTCCGTTCGGGATGCTGCAGGGCTACCTCGACCTGGGCCCAACCGCGGTCCGCGCGGTGACCGACGCCCACCCCAGACCGGACTTCAAACGGCAGATCCTGGCCGCCTTCACCAACGGCTTCGCCGACCGCCCGGACACCACCTTCGGCACCGTGAACGCCGACGTACTCGCGCACTTCGCCCCCGGGTTCACCCGCACCGACTTCGTCGAGGTCATCCAGGGCAACGCCTGGCCAGAATGAGGCCGCGCACGACCAGCACGATCAGTGCCGACGCCCTCTTGATCACCGATTGAAGGACGAGATGGCCGATCAGAAGCGCATCACTATCGCCGATCTCGGCCTGTTCACCGGTGCGCCGCAGCACGAGAACTTCTGCCGGGTCAAGGACCTGCTCGACACCCGCCAGATGGCTTCCTCGTCGAAGCCCCACACCTGGGCGCAGGGTGACCCGATCCGTTTGCCGGAGACCTACGAATTCGAGGGCGCCGCGCGTTCGGCCGAGGAGTTCATGGCCGACACCGATACGGCGGCACTGCTCGTGCTGATCGACGGCGTCGTCCGGTACGAGCGCTACACCCTGACCGGCGGACCTGACGTCCAGT
>DATHIT010000866.1:0-6023 GCA_035489915.1 Pseudonocardia sp.
GGTTCGCGCCGGATCCGGTGATCCAGGCGGTGGCTGGCAAGGCCGCAGATCGCCTGGATATCGGGCATATCCAGGCGATCGAGAACGCCGCCAGGCGCCGTCTGGGCGCCGGAGGCGGTGCAAGAACTTTCGACTCAGGACACTAGATTCACCTGATGCTGTCCCGGCGCCGCCTGCTCACCGTGGCCGGCGTCGGGGTGCTCGCGGCCGGATGTGGGCCCGACCACCGATCGACGCTGAAGCGGCTGCAGGCCAACGAGACGGTCCGGGTAGGCGTCGCTAACGAGGAGCCGTTCGGCTATCTGGACTCCTACGGCCGACTCGCCGGGGAGTCTCCGGAGGTCGCGACAGCGGTGTTGAAGGGCCTCGGGATAACCTCGCTGGAGGCGGTGCAACGGCCGTTCGGCCAGCTCATCGACAGCCTGCTCGCCGGCACGTTCGACATCATCACCGCCGGTATGGCGATCACTCCGGGGCGCTGCGAGCGGGTCGCCTTCTCCCGCCCCGACTTCGTCGCCCCCACCGCCTTCCTGGTGGAGAGGGGGAACCCCCGGCGCCTGCGCAGCTTCGCCGACGTGGCGCGGGCGGGTGAGCTGATCGCGGTGCTGGACGCCAGTATCGAGCAGGAGGCCGCCCGCGCCGCCGGCATTCCGGACGCCAGGATCAAGCCCTACGACTCGCCGGCCCAGCTGTACCAGGCGGTGTTCCAAGGTGACGCCCCGGCGGGAGCCCTGACCGACATCTCGCTGCGGAACCTGCTCGGCCGCCACCCCCAGTCGCCCCTCGAGGTCACCCCCGGCCTCCCGCCCTCGGGTCGCTCGATGTCCCAGCCCGCCGGCGCGTTCGCCTTCCGCCCGACCGACACCGACCTGCGCGACGCCTTCAACGCGGGACTGACCGAACTGCAGCGGTCCGGGGAGTGGCTGCGGATCGTCGCTCGGTTCGGCGCGACGGCCGCCAACCTGCCGGCTCCCGACCTGATCACCGAGCGGCTCTGCCAGTCCGGCTGACCTCAGGTGCGGTCGATCACCGCGTGCAGGAAGTCCTTGGTCCGCTGGTGATCCGGCTCGGTGAACAGCTTCGACGGCGGCGCGTCCTCGATCACCTGGCCGGCGTCGAACATCAGCACCCGGTCGGAGAAATCCCGGGCGAACCCCATCTCGTGGGTGACGCACAGGAACGTGATGTCGGTGCTCGAGCCGAGGTCGCGCAGCAGGTTGAGCACCCCGGCCACCAGCTCCGGGTCCAGCGCCGAGGTCACCTCGTCGAGCAGCAGCACATCCGGCCGCATGGCCAGGGCACGGGCGATGGCCACCCGCTGCTGCTGACCGCCGGACAGCTGGGTGGGGTGGGCGTCGATCTTCTCGGCCAGCCCGACCAACTCCAGCAGCTCGACGGCCCGCGCGTTGGCCTCGTCGGCGGACAGCCCGAGCACCCGGGTCGGCGCCTCGATCAGGTTGCCCCGCACCGTCATGTTCGGGAACAGGTTGAACTGCTGGAACACCATGCCGATCCGCCTGCGCACCTCGCGGCAGTGCTTCTCGTCGGCGGGCACCAGGGCGCCCTTGCGCTCCATATGGGACAGGCACTGCCCACCCACCCGGATGGTGCCGGCGTCCACCTTTTCCAACGTCATCAGCAGCCGCAGGATGGTCGTCTTGCCCGAGCCGCTCGGCCCGATCAGGCAGACGTGCTCACCGGCGGCCACGGTGAAGTCGAGATCGCGCAGCACCACGTGGTCGCCGAAGCGCTTTTCCACGCCATCGAAGACGATCATCGACTCAGGCGACACGGCGGCGCTCCAGACGTCGGACCAGCATCGAAGCCGGGTAGCTCAGCACCAGGAAGAGCAGGCCGGCGATGGTGAACGGCTCGGTGAAGCGGAAGGTCTGCGAGCCGATCTCCTGGGCCTTGCTCACCACCTCGACCACACTGATCGCCAGCAGCAGCGGGACCTCCTTGAACATCGAGATCACGTAGTTGCCCAGCGCGGGCAGTACCCGGGGGATCGCCTGCGGCAGGATCACGCCCGTCCAGGTGCGCGAGCGCGGCAGGCTCAGCGCGGTGGCCGCCTCCCACTGGCCTCTGGGCACCGCTTCGATGCCGGCCCGGTAGACCTCCGAGGTGTACGTCGCGTAGTGCACCCCGAGGCCGATCACCCCGACGGTCAGTGCGCTGAGCGTGATTCCGAAGCGGGGCAGCGCGAAGTACAGGAAGAACACCTGCACCAGCAGCGGGGTGGACCGGACGAACTCCACGAACGCCCACAGCACCTGGTCCAGCACCGGGACACGAGCCTGCCGCAGCACCGCGATGAGCAGGCCGAGCAGCAGCGCCACCACCGAGCCGAGCAGGGTGATCTCCAGGGTGACCAGCAGCGCCTTGAGCAGCTGAGGCAACACCTCGAACGCGTAACCCCAGTCCCAGAGCGGCATCAGTGCGCCCCGGTGGTCATGGCCACCGCGCGCGCCTCACGCGAGGGCCGCCGGCCCACCTTGCGAGCCGCGACCCGCTCGGCGTACCGCATCGCGGTGGTGATCAGCACCGAGAGCACCAGGTAGATCAGCAGCATCACGGTGAAGATCAGCACGATGTCGTCGCCGAACGCGGGCACCAGCACCGCGCGGCCCCGTTGGGTCACCTCGGCCACGGTGATGAGGGAGAGGATCGAGGTCGACTTGAGCAGCTGGATGAACAGGTTGTTGAAGGACGGCAGCATCTCCACCACCGCCTGCGGCAGGATCACCCGCCACATCCGCTGGGTCGGCGAGAGGCTCAGCGCCACGCAGCCCTCGTACTGCGCGCGCGGCACCGACCGCACCGCACCCCGGACGATCTCCGCGCCGTACGCACCGTGGTTGAGCCCGAGCACCAGCAGCCCGGCAAACAACGGCACCAGCTGCACGCCGACCAGCAACGGCAACACGAAGTAGATCCAGAACAGCTGCACGACCTCGGAGGTGCCCCGGAAGGCCTCGACGTAGATCCGGCTGATCGTCCGCACCCAGCGGCGCGGGGACAGCAGCGCGAGGCCGGCCACGAAGGACAGCACGATGGTCAGCGCGATGCCGCCCACCGCGGCGATCACGGTCGGCGGCAGGCCCTGGAACAGGACCGTGACGATCTGCGGCAGGTTGTCCAACTCAGGGCCTCGATCAGGCCGAGCAGAGCCGTTGGGTGGTGACGTCCGACTTCGGCACGTTGTCCTGGTTGAAGCCGAACGGCGCGGCGATCTTGAGCCACTCGCCGCTGTCGTGCAGCTTCTTGAGCTCGGCGTTGAAGGCGTTGACGAACGCGTCGTCGCCCTTGCGGAACACGAAGGCGCCGGCCGACAGGGTCTCCTGGCCGTCGATCACCGGGAAGAAGCCCTTGGTGACCTCGACCGCGGCGCTCGGGTTCTTGCTCACCACGTCGTTGAGCGAGATGTTGGTCAGCGCGCCGGCATCCGCCCGCCCGGTGGCCACCGCCTGCAGCAGCGAGTTCTGCGTGTCAAAGGCCTGTATCTGGCCGTCCGGTATGCCGCTCTTCTGCGCATAGCCCTGTTCCACCGCGCCGCTGAGCACGGCCAGCTTGAGAGTCTTGCTCTTGACGTCGTCGAAGGTCAGCACGCTCTTCGGGTTGCCCTTGGGCACCAGGAAGGCGGTGGGTGCGGTGTAGTCCGGATCGGAGAAGGTGGCCGCCCCGCACCGGGCCTTGTTGATGAACATGCCGGCGGTGACCATGTCGAACTGGCGGGCGTTCAACCCCGGGATCAGCCCGTTGAAGTCGACCACCTGGGCGTCCACCGCGTTGATCCCGAGCGCCTTCAACACCGCCCGCCCGACCTCGACCGACTCACCGGTCGCGGTCTTGCCGTCCGGGCCGGTGAATCCGTACGGCGCCTCGTTGGCGATGCCGACCTTGATCGTGCCGGCCTTCTTGGCGGTCTCCAGGGTGTCCCCGCTGCTGGTGCTGCTGCATGCGGCCAACACCGCCGGTCCGGCCAGCGCCACCGCGCCGGCCGCCGCGCTCCGCCGGAGGAAGTCCCGCCGCGTCCATCCACCTGTCATGACGACGCCGCCTTTGCTACTCGCCCGAGAACTGGTGATCGTTGTGGAAGGAAACTAGGGGATCACCGGTTCGGGCGCAAAAGCTGAGCACGATGACCACCCGTCATGAGCAGCGGCCGCGCAGGGCGGTGCGTTCACTCGCTCAGGCGTGGTCGGCTGCCCATTCGGCCCATACGTGCCCGCATGGATCCGGTGGTCGCACCGGGAATCGGGAATGATGCGGGCATGGCCGTACAGATCGCCGGAATCACCCTGCCCGGGCCGACGGAGGTGCTGGGTGAGGCCCTCGGCACCGCGCGATCCGTCGCCGGCTGGGGCACCCGCACCGCCGAACTGGTGGCCGCGCTGCCGGAACGCGCCGACGCGCTACTCGAGACCATCGAGAAGCTGATCACCCGGATCGACGCGCTGGCGGAGCGGGCGGACAGCCTGGTCGCCAGGGTGGACGCGGTGGCCGGGGCCGCCGAGCGGACGGTGCTCGCGGCCAGCGCGGTGGCCGGTGAGGCCGCCGGCGTGGTGAGCCGGGCCGTCGCGGTCACCGACAGCGCCGCCGTGGTGGTCACCAGCTCAGAGAAGATCACCGAGGCGGCCTCCTCGGTGGTCGGCCAGGCCGCCGTGGCCAGCCAAGGTGCCGCCGACCTACTGGGCACCTTCGAGCCGCTGGCCACGGCGGCGGCACCGCTGGCCAGGACGTTCATCGACGAGCTCAGCCCGCACGAGGTGGCCGCCGCGGTCCGCATGGTCGACCAGCTACCCAAGCTCGCCGAGCACCTGGAGACCGACATCATGCCGATCCTGGCCACCCTGGACCGGGTCGGCCCGGACATGCACGAGCTGCTCAACGTGGTCAAGGACCTGCGCCTGGCCATCAACGGCATCCCCGGCCTGGCCTACCTCCGCCGCCGAGGCACCCCCTAAGAACCCTGTGAGTGGTATTGGTCGCTATAGCGACCAATACCACTCACGGGTCCTTTAGTCGTCCAGGCCGTTGTTGCGGCGGATCAGGGTGACGATCTGGTCCATGATCTCGGTGAGGGCGTAGTCCTTGGGCGTGAACACCGCCGCGACGCCCCGCTCGCGCAGCACCGGCTCGTCCTCCTTGGGAATGATCCCCCCGACGATCACCGGTATGTCGTCCGCGCCGGCCGCCCGCAGCCCATCCACCACCGCCGGGACCACCTCCAGGTGCGAGCCGGACAGCACGGACAGCCCGACCACGTGCACGCCCTCTTGGACGGCGGCCGCCACGATCTGCGCCGGGGTGAGCCGAATGCCCTGGTAGACGACCTCGAACCCGGCGTCCCGAGCGCGCACCGCGACCTGCTCGGCGCCGTTGGAGTGCCCGTCGAGCCCGGGCTTGCCGACCAGCATCCGCAGCCTGGTGCCCAGCTCCTCACCGGTGGCCCTGACCCGCTCACGCACCGAGGTGAGCTCGCTGCCCGCTTCACCGCGGGCGGTGGCCGCGCCGACTCCGGTGGGTGCCCGGTACTCGCCGAAGACCTCGCGCAGCGCGCCCGCCCATTCGCCGGTGGTGACCCCGGCGCGGGCGCAGGCGACGGTCAGCTCCATCAGGTTGGTGTCGGTCTTGGCCGCGTCCCGCAGCTCGGCGAGCGCCCGCTCCACCGCGCCCGAGTCCCGCTGGGCCCGCCAGCGGTCGATGGCCTCGATCGCGGCGGCCTCCACCGCCGGGTCCACCGTCTCGATGGACTTGGCGCCCTCGGCCTGCAGCGGACTCGGCTCGGTAGTGTCGAACCTGTTCACCCCGACCACCACGTCCTCGCCGGACTCGATCCGCCGGCGCCGGCCGGCCAGCGAGGAGACCAGCTGGCCCTTCATGTAGCCGGACTCCACGGCGGCCACCGCCCCGCCCATGTCCAGCACCTTCCCGATCTCCTCCCGGGCGCCGGTGACCAGTTCGTCCACCTTGGCCTCGATCACCCGGGAGCCGTCGAACAGGTCCTCGTACTCCAGCAG
>DATHIT010000867.1:0-12048 GCA_035489915.1 Pseudonocardia sp.
CGGTCCGCGAGGTGGTCGGCGGCACCGGCAAACCGCTGGTCTACGCCAACCGGGGCTACGCCTCGCCCAGCCCGGTACCGCCGTCCCAGTTCCCGGAGTTCCCCGACGCCCACCCGGACAACCGCTACACCCCACCCCCCACGGACACGGCTGGCCGGAAGGCCCGCACGGAGATCACCGCATGATCCGCACCGGACAGGACTACCTCGACTCGCTGGCCGCCGACCGGGACGTCTGGGTGGACGGCGAACGGGTCAAGGACATCACCACCCACCCGGCATTCGCACCGATCGTCGGGCTGCGCGCGCGGATCTACGACATGGCGCACGAGGCCGCGACCGAGGACCTGCTCAGTTACGTCGACGAGCAGACCGGCGAGCGCAACAGCGTGGCCAACAAGCTGCCGAAGACCCAACAGGACTGGGTGGACAAGCGGGCCGCGGTGGACACCGTGCTGGACGAGGCGCGCGGCGTGGTGACCAGGGTGGGCGACGAAACCGTCGGGGAGATGTGGTCGCTCTACGACGGCCAGGACGTGCTCAACGAGGTCGACCCCCGGTTTTCCGCGAACATCCGCCGGCACGTCGACCGCGCGGTGCGCGAGGACCCGTTCCACGTCTCGGCGAACACCGACCCCAAGGGTGACCGGTCCAAGCGGCCGCAGGACCAGGACCCGGACATGCTGCTGCACGTGGTCCGGGAAACCGACAGCGGCATCGTGGTGCGCGGCGCCAAGTACGAGACCGCCGCGGCCTACGCCAACCAGGCGTTCGCCAAGCCGACCATCGCCAACTGGGGCGACGCGGAGCTGTCCGACTACGCGGTCGGCTTCATCCTGGACATGAACGCGCGTGGCCTGAAGTACCTGTGCCGGTCCGGGTTCGCCGGCCGGCGCGGCCCGGAGGACTACCCGCTGTCCAACCGGGTGGACGAGGTGGACACCCTGGTGATCTTCGACGATGTGCAGATCGCCTGGGAGGACGTGCTGTTCTACCGGCACACCCGGGCGGCCACGTTCATCCGGGCCACCCTGCACCGCTACTCCGCGCTGCCGTTCACCCAGCGCAACCTGCGGCTGGCCGACCTGATGATCGGCGCCGCGCTGTGGAACGTGCGGCAGACCGGGCTGGAGAAGCAGCAGGCCGTGCAGGAGAAGCTGGCCCAGCTGGCCTGCTACCGGGAGGGCATCAACGCCCACCTCACCGCCGCCATCGTGATGGGCCAGCCCAGCCCCGGCGGGTTGCTGATGCCCGAGCAGTCGCTGCTCTACACCGGCCGGGTGCTGGCCACCACGCAGCTGCCGGCGATGATGCACCTGGCCAGGGAGCTGTGCGGCGGGCAGATCTGCATCACCCCGGACGCGGCCAGCTTCGCCAACCCGGACACCGGCCCGTGGCTGGAGAAGTACTACTCGATCAACGAGAACTGGGTGGCCGAGGATCGGCGCAAGCTGCTCGCCTTCGCCCGCGACCTGCTCAACTCCGACTACGCCGGGCACCGGCTGACCTTCCAACTGTTCGCCCAGTCGCCGCCGTTCGCGCACCTGGCCGCCGTCTACCGCAACTTCGACTGGTCCGGCCCGCTGGACCTGGTGCGCTCCGCCGCGGACCTGTCCGACCGGGTCACCGGGGGCGCCGCATGAACCGGCCGACCAACGCACACACCCGGATCCGGCCGTTCAACACCCGGGACACCTACCCGGAGCAGAACCTGGACAACGACCTGTGCCAGGCCGTAATCGCTAACGACACGGTCTACGTGCGTGGCCAGGTCGGCCAGGACCTGGACACCAGCGAATCGGTCGGCATCGGCGACCCGGCCGCGCAGGCCGAGCGGGCCATGGCCAACATCGAGCAGCTGCTCACCGAGGCCGGCAGCCGGATGGAACACCTGGTCAAGCTGACCATCTATCTGGTGGACCCGCGCTACCGGGAACAGGTCTACCGGGTGATCGGCCGGTGGACCAAGGGTGTGCACCCGATCTCCACCGGGGTGGTGATCTCCGCGCTGGCCCGCCCGGAGTGGCTGGTCGAAGTGGACGCGATCGCGGTGATCCCCAGGGAGGCCGACTCATGACCTTCGCGGTACTGGGCACCGACGGCAACGGTCGGTTCGGCATGGCGGTCAGCTCGTCCAGCCCGGCGGTGGCCGCCCGGTGTATCCACCTGCGCCCCGGTGTCGGCGGCGCCGCCTCGCAGAACATCACCGACCCCCGCCTCGGCGACGCGCTGCTGGACGCGATGGCCAAACTGGGCAGTGCGACGGCCGCACTGGACGAGGTGGTCGCGGCCACCCCGGACATCGACTACCGGCAACTGATGGTGATCGACGGCAGCGGGGCCACGGCCCGGTTCAGCGGGGCGAACACCCTCGGCCTGCACGCCTCGGCGTCCGGGGAGTCGGTGGTGGCCGCCGGGAACCTGCTGGCCTCTGACGGTGTCCCGGCGGCGATGGTGGCCGCGTTCGCCGACGCGGCGGGCGAGTTGGAGCAGCGGCTGGTCACCGCGCTGCGCGCCGGGCTGGACGCCGGCGGGGAGGCCGGGCCGGTGCGTTCGGCCGGCCTGGCGGTGGTCGCCGGGGTGGCCTGGCGGGTCACCGACCTGCGGGTGGACTGGCACGACGACCCGATCGGCGAGCTGGAGCGATTGGTGCGGCTGTGGCTGCCGCAGCGCGACGACTACGTCGGCCGAGCCCTAACGCCCGCCGAGTCGCCCTCCTACGGAGTACCCGGCGACGAGTGACCCGCCGGGGCCGTGCGCGGCTCGGCGAGTGACCCGCCCGGCGCCGCGGCGCCGCGTGACCCGCCCGGGCCGTCGTTACCCAGCAGCACAGGAGGCAGGTTGCCGGCTCCGGCAACCTGCGTGGTGTGGAGTTCGGTAACCACAGGCCGGGCGCGCCGCGTACCCGAGCGGCGCTAGCGGGCAGCGGCGCGTGACCCGGTCGGGCCGCGCCGACGCGTGACCCGCCCGGCTCGTCGTTACCCAGCTGCACAGGAGGCAGGTTGCCGGCGCCGGCAACCTGCTTGGTGTGTAGCTGGGTAACCGCAGGCCGGGGTGCGCGGCTTCACCGACCGGGCGCGCAGCTTCACGGGCCGGGTGCGCACCCTACTGGCTCGGCGCTAGCTGGTGGCGGCTATGCGGTCCAGCCATTCGGTGAGCAGGGCGCGCTCGGTGGCGGACAGGCCGGGGGCGTTGTCGCCGAGTGCCTCGCGGAGCGCGACGGCACGGCTGGTCAGCGAGTCGTCGCCGGGGGCGGGTGCATCGGTGAGGATCGCGCGCAGGGTGGCCTCCCTGGCGATGGTGACGATCTCCATGTCCCGCTCGGCCGGCGGCATCGCGATGAGGGTGAGCACCAGTCCGACGCCGGTGGCCCCGATCAGCGTGGCGGCGCGCTCCACGCTCATCCGCAGCCGGCCGGTCCTGGCCACCCGGGAGACCAGCCCGCGCAGGATGTCGGCGGCCTCCTGCCCGGCGGGTGAGTTCGCGCCGAATCGGGCCTCGCCGTACATCAGCACGTACAGCGCGGGACTGGTCAGCCCGAACTCCACGTGCAGGTCCCAGCCGCGGCGCAGGTCCTCCACCGGGTCGTCGGTGGTGCCGACCGCGTGCTTGTCCCGCAGGTACTCCTCGAAGGCGTAGCCCGCCAACGCGTCGAGCAGGCCGTCCTTGTCCCCGAAGAGCCGGTACAGCGCGGGCTGCTGCATCCCGGCGGCCGCGCTCACCGCCCTGGTGGAGAGCGCGGCCCGGCCCTGCTCGGCCAGCAACTCGGCCGCCGCCCGCAGCACCCGCTCCCGGGGGTTCAGCACCACTGGTTCCTCGGCCGTGTCCACCATGATTCAACGATAACACGGACTGGGTAGCAGTGAATCCGATTCGCTGATACGGTGACTCTGGTATCAACGAAAACAACGGAGGAGATGCAGTGATGAAGACCCGGCAGCTCGGAAGTACCGGCCCAACCGTGTCGCGGCTCGGCCTCGGCGCGATGGGCATGTCCGACGCCTACGGCCCGGCGGACGAGGCGGAGAGCATCGCCACCATCCACGCCGCGCTGGACGCCGGCATCAACCTGATCGACACCGGGGACTTCTACGGCTCCGGGCACAACGAGATGCTGATCCGCGACGCTTTGCGCTCCCGCACCCGCGACGACGTGCTGATCAGCGTCAAGTTCGGCGCGCTGCGCGACCCGGCGGGCGGCTGGCAGCATGCGCCCTCGGACACCTCGCCCTCAGCGGTCAAGGACCGGCTCGCCTACACCCTGCGCCGGCTGGGCACCGACCACGTGGACATCTACCGGCCGGCCCGGCTCAACCCGGACATCCCGGTCGAGGACACCGTGGGCGCCATCGCCGAGATGGTGCAAGCCGGCTACGTGCGCCACATCGGCCTGTCCGAGGTCGGCGCGCAGACCCTTCGCCGGGCGGCCGCCGTGCACCCGATCTCCGACCTGCAGATCGAGTACTCGCTGATCTCCCGCTCCATCGAGGCGGAGATCCTGCCCACCGCCCGTGAGCTGGGCATCGGGGTGACCGCCTACGGCGTGCTCTCCCGGGGGCTGCTGTCCGGGCACTGGGGCGCCGAGCGCAACCTCGCCGCCGGCGACTTCCGCGGCATGAGCCCCCGGTTCCAGGGCGACAACCTGCGGCGCAACCTGGCGCTGGTGGAGGCGCTGCGGGCGGTCGCCGAGCGGGTGGGTGCCTCGGTCGCCCAGGTGGCCACCGCCTGGGTCGCGGCCCAGGGTGAGGACATCGTGCCGCTGGTGGGCGCCCGACGGCGGGATCGGCTCGCCGAGTCACTGGCCGCCGCCGAGGTGGTGCTGTCCGGCGACGATCTGGCAGCCATCGAGGCGGCTGTCCCGGAAGGCTCCGCCGCGGGCAGTCGTTACCCGGACGCCGTGCTGGCCACTATGGACAGTGAGCGTTAATCCGCGGCTAGCCGCCTTCCGGTCAGTGGAAGTTTTCGTTGCGTCGCCGCCGGCCGCATGGGTACTTTGCCGCGAAGAAACAACGACCGTTTCGCTTTGGAGTCCCCCATGCCACCCTCGTTCGGGCCTTCTCCTCCTGCCGAGCCAGTGAGCACCGAGCAGTCCGGCACGTTCGAGACGGTGCTGGATTCCACCGGATTGGGTCGCTACCAGATCACCGTCGTGGTGTGCTGCGCGCTGGTGGCGATGATCGACGGGTTCGACACCCAGTCGATCGGCTTGGTCGCACCGGAGATCGCCGACGAGTGGGGAGTGAACCACGCGGCATTCGGCCTGGTCTTCGGCGTGGGGCTGTTCGGTTCCATGCTCGGGGCGGTCCTCTTCGGGATGACCAGCGACCGGTTCGGTCGAAAGCCCAACTTGCTCATCGCGATCCTGATCTTCTCGATCGTCTCGCTCGCCACTCCGCTCGCCACCTCGGTCGAGGGCCTGATGCTCGCCCGGTTCCTGACCGGCTTGGGCCTGGGCGGCGCGCTGCCCGGAATCATCTCGATCACCTCGGAGTACACGCCGAGGCGAATGCGAGCCACCATCGTCGGACTGATGTTCTGCGGGTTCCCGCTCGGCGCGACGCTCGGTGGCCTGGTGGCGGCCGCGCTGATCCCCGCCTTCGGCTGGCAGAGCGTGTTCTATCTGGGCGGCGGCATACCGCTGCTGCTGCTCCCGTTGCTCGCTGTCCGGCTGCCTGAGTCCGCGCAGTTCCTGGCGATCAGGGGGGAACGCGAGCGGCTGGGCAAGATTCTGGCTCGGATCAAGAGCCCGCTGCGCGCCGAGGAGATCACCCCGGAGCGGCCGGCGACCCGTTCCCCGGTGGCCAGCCTGTTCACCGAGGGGAGGGCCGCCGGGACGGTGCTGTTCTGGGTGGCGATCTTCCTCAGTCTGCTGATGGCCTACCTGCTGGTGAACTGGATCCCGCTGGTTGCCCGGCAGACCGGGGTGGATCGGTCCGCCGCGGTGCTGGGGGTGGCGGTGCTCAACCTGGGCGGGATCCTCGGCTGCTTCGCCCTCGGCCGGCTCGCCGACCGGACGCGGCGACCCACCCTGGTTCTCGGCGTGGGATACGTCCTTGGCGCGCTGGCCATCGCGTCGATCGGGCTGTCCGGCGGTTCCGCCTCCACGTTGCTGGTGACCTCGTTCGTCGCCGGGTTCCTGGCCATCGGGACACAGATCTGCACTGTCGCGCTCTGTGCCACGTTCTACGAGACGGCGCTGCGCGCGACCGGCGTCGGATGGTCGATGGGCGTCGGTCGGATCGGTGCGATCGTCGGGCCGGTGCTGGGCGGCCTGCTGGTGGGAGCCGGAGTGGGCGCCCCCGTCCTGTTCCTGGTGACCGGGCTGGCCGCGCTCGGCTCGGGGATCGCGGTGTTCGCGCTGGGCCGCCGGTACGTTCGCTTCCGGCGGCGCGAGCCTGTCGGATAGAGGTAGCGGGCGGCAGCCTGAAACCAGCCCCGATAGAGATCATTTTCCACCCCGATCGGGTCTGCCCGGCCGGCGAGTCGCGGCGCGCCGTGACGGCCGTCTCCGGCATATGGGTGAGTAACTCGCTTCGACATGTGGCCTTCCGCCGTGATACTCCTTCCGGGAGCGGATTCTGGGAGGCCCGTTTGGCGAGGCTGGCTGTCGTCCATCCCCTCGATGGGCTCACCACCGTGGAGCGGGTCTGCGAAGACATTCGCGCCGCGATTCACGCCGGCCATTTGCTGCCAGGGCAGGAAGTGATCCTGCGGGACATCGCCGAGCATCGGCGGGTCCGGTATGGCTCGCTGGTCACGCTGCTGGGCGGGCTGGAACGGGACGGCTTGCTGGTCAGGCGCGGGGGCGTAGCAATTGTGGCCGCCCTGGACTCCGATGAGCTGACCAGCATGTTCGCTCTGCGACGAAGTGTGGAGTCGCACCTGGTGGCGCGCGCCTGCGCGCGGATCAGCGATGCCGAGCTGGACCGGCTGGACGCGCTGGTGCCCACCGGTGTCGCGCGGAACCCCGACGCCACCTTTGGCCACGCGATGCGGGAATTCAACCTGGGACTGTTCCGGCCCGCCGCGAGCACCGTCGAGGTGCGCGTCATCCAGAACATTCACGAGGCGACGCGGCGCTACCACAGCCTCGGGATCCGGGTGCTGCGAGCGGCCGACGGCGACGGGCTCGGCGGGCTCAGCCCGAGCGGCCTGCTCGCCCATCTGGACCGCTGCCACGAGCTCATCGAGCGCTTCCGTGCCCGCAATGCCATGGCGGTGCGCGAGACCGTGCTGTCGATCATCGGGAAGAGCGAGGTGCTGGCCAGGCAGAGCTTCTCCGCCGACTTCGAGATCGACCGGGAAGTCACCGCGCGGGTGGTGGCGAGCGCCGACATCGGCGCATGACCAGCGCGCGGGTTCGAGCCGTGCGGCGTCCCCAATTCTGACGATGCGTCGAGGATGCGGCCCATGGCAACGTGGCGCGGCATTCTCGTCTCGGGTCACCGGGGCATCGCTTCTGAGCCACCATTCGCGGCGGTCGAGTCGCCGAGCACCTCTTGCAGTGCTAGGTCGTCGACGCTGGTTCCGCGCTGTCTGACAGTCCATCCATCTGACGAGCCGGTGGCCCGTTGTCTGCCTAGCGCCGGGCGGCGAATCCAGCATGTGCGGCGGCCCATCTCCGGGCTTGACACAAAGGAGCCCTGGCGATGCGGATGGTACCGGTGCGGCTGAACGGGGTGGAAACCTCGGAGAACCCGAGCCCGAGTTGGTCCCACTGGCGGTACGTCCGTCGAACCCAGCGCAACCAGGCCACGGCGGTCGCCGCGGTGTTCGGCGCGCTGGCTCTGGCGTCGTCGTTGGTGGCGGTGCTGGAGCGGATGTTCAACATTGCGTTCGCCATGCTCGGGCTCGGGTTGGGGCTGCTCGTCGTGGGTTGGCTGATATTCCAGGTGATTGCGGAGATCAAGCTGCGCCGCTGCTACGACACTCGGGTTCAGCGCGCCGTGGCGCTGCGCAAAGGCGCGGAGGCGCTGCGAGCGCGTCAGGTCATCGCGGCGCGGGAGGCAGCCGCGGCGCTACAGGAGGCCGATAGGCGGCAGGCCCAACTGCTGTCCGTGATCGGACCGGCAAGCGTGACGGCTCCGGCGGTCGGCCCGGGCGCGTTGCCACCAGCAGGGGGCGGGAACCCGGCACATCGCACCACCCTGAGGGGCCACCGAACTGGCTCGCGTGGTGGCCCCCGACGACTCCCTCGTTGCTGAGCGGCTGTCTGTCGGAGGCCTAGGGCAGCTTGGCCACCAGGGTGAGTACGTCGTAACGGGCCACCGACTCGCCGTCGCCCCGGGTGATGTCGGCGTCCCAGCGCACCTCCCCGTACGCCGCGGTGTCGCGCGGGGTGATCTGCTTCGCGGTGAGCGTGACGGTCAGCTCGTCGCCGAACTTGGTCGGCGCCAGGAACCGCAGGTTGTCCACCCCGAAGTTGGCCAGCACCGGGCCGGGGGCGGGGTCCACGAACAGCCCGGCGGCCAGCGACACCACCAGGTAGCCGTGCGCCACCCGCTCGCCGAAGAACGGGTTGGCGGCGGCCGCCTCGGCGTCCATGTGCGCGTAGAAGGTGTCCCCGGTGAACTCGGCGAAGTGCTCCACGTCCTCCTGGGTGACGGTGCGCGGACCGGCCACGATGGTGTCGCCGATGCGCAGCTCCTCGAGGTGCTTGCGGAACGGGTGCACGTCGGTGACGGTGCGCTCCGACCCGACCACCCAGCGGCCGGTGATCGCGGTGAGGGTGTCCGGATCGGCCTGGATCGCGGTGCGCTGCATGTGGTGCAGCACGCCGCGGATACCGCCGAGCTCCTCGCCGCCGCCGGCCCGCCCCGGCCCGCCGTGCACCAGTGCGGGCAGCGGCGAGCCGTGCCCGGTGGACTCCCCGGCGTCGCGGGCGTTGAGCACCAGCAACCGGCCGTGCCACGGCGCCACGCCCAGCACCACCTCGCGGGCGAACGCCAGGTCCGCGGTGACCACCGAGCCGACCAGGCTGCCCAGACCCCGGGCGGCAAGCTCGACAACGTGCGCGGTGGAGCGGTAGGCCAGCACCGTGGAGACCGGGCCGAACGCCTCCACCTCGTGCGGCTCGTCGCGCTCCGGATCGGCGGTCAGCAGAATCGGTGAGATGAACGCGCCGCGCTCCGGGTCGGCGCCGAGGACCTCGACCTTCTCCGGGTCACCGAAGACGATCTGCCCGGCGTCGGCCAGTGCCTTGACGCTCCGCCGCACCTCTTCGCGCTGCTCCCGGGAGGCCAGCGCACCCATCCGCACGCCGTCCGCCCCCGGCGCGCCGACCACCACCTTCGCCAGCTTCGCGGTGACCGCGTCCACCACGGCGTCGACGTGCTCGGCGGGTACGAACGCGCGCCGGATCGCGGTGCATTTCTGCCCGGCCTTGACGGTCATCTCGGCGACCAGCTGGTTGACGTAGAGGTCGAACTCGTCGCTGCCCGGGGCGGCGTCCGGACCCAGGATGGACAGGTTCAGCGAGTCCGCCTCGGCGGAGAACCGCACCGCGCGGCGCACGATCGTCGGGTGCGCGCGCAGGGTGGCCGCGGTGGCCGCCGATCCGGTGAAGGAGACCAGATCCTGCTCGGTGAGGTGGTCGAACAGGTCGCCCAGCCCGCCGGCGACGAACTGCAGCGCGCCGTTCGGCAGCAGCCCGGACCCGACCACGAGCTCGACCAGTTTGGCGGTCAGGAACGCGGTCGGGCTGGCCGGCTTGACCACCGTGGGCACCCCGGCCAGGAAGGCCGGCGCGAACTTCTCCAGCGGCCCCCACACCGGGAAATTGAACGCGTTGACCTGCACCGCCACCCCGCGCAGCGAGGTGAACACGTGCTGCCCGACGAAGCTGCCCCGCTTGCTCAGCGGCTCGACGTCCCCGTCCAGGTACACCGTGTCGTTGGGCAGCTCGCGGCGACCCTTGGAGGCGTAGGCGAGCAGCGTGCCGATGCCGCCGTCCACATCGAACTTGGAGTCACCCAGGGTCGCGCCGGTTTGCGCGGACACCTGGTAGAGCTCATCGCGGTGCTCCCGCAGGTGCCCGCCCAGCGCTTTGAGCAGGCCGGCCCGCTGGTGGAAGGTCAGGTCACGCAGCGCCGGCCCGCCGACCAGGCGGCCGTGCTCCAGCACCCCGGCGAAATCCACCCCCGCCGAGGAGACCCGGGCGATCTCCGCACCGGTGACCGCGTCGTAGAGCGGACGACCCTCGTCGGCGGGGGAGTGCCACTCACCCTGGACGTAACTGCGCAGGGGGGTGCTGGTCATGGCGATCCTCTCGCGGTCCGGACAGCCCACGGGGGCGAACGATCGTTCGGTTGATTGGGCCGAACTTAGCACGCGGACCGGGCGGCGCCCAGATGTTTCCCCAGCCGCTCGCACACAGCGGCCGCGGTCCGTGCAGACCGTGCGGGGTTTGCGCGAGGTGCACCCGGTCTGTGCGAGCGGGATAGGACCTGGACAGCAGAACGGTGGAGCGGGTGATCCCGCTCCACCGCTGCCACATCGACTAGCCCGAAACTACGGGAGTACGGTTCCGCGCTCGTCCATGCGAGGTTGCGCCGAGAGCCCCTTACCTCGGCGCCGCGCCATTCGGGGCACCGCCGGGCACGCTGGCCGCGGTCGGTGCGGTAGTCGTGGTGGCCTCCTCCGAGGGAGCGGCCGTGCGCTGCGCCGGAGCGGTGACCGGCCCTGTGGGAGGGTCGGCGGCCGCGCCGCCGCGCTGCTCACGCATCCGCATGCCCTCGCGCTCGGCCGAGGCCAGCCACCGCTCCCAGCGCTGGCGCATCGGCATGATCAGGCCGCCGCCCACGCCCACGATGGCGATACCGGCGACCGTGGCCAGGACCGCGATCAGCACCGGCATGGTCACGGTGACCGCGATGCCCATCTGGTTGAGCGCGGCGATCACGGCCAGGGCGATGATGAACACCTGCGCGGCGGCCGCGACGATCCGGGCGCTGCCCAGCCCGCCCATCGCGCCACGAATCAGATCGCCCACAGCGCCGGCGATGGCCGAACCGACCACGACGATGACCAGCGCGATGAACAGCTTCGGCAGGAATCCGATGATGTCGGTGATGAGTACGGATACCGGATTGGGGCCGAACACGCCGAAAGCCAGCTGCAAGGTGAACAGCAGAACGGCGTAATAGACGAGCAGCGCGGCAATGTCACTGGGGTCGTACTTGCTGCCGCTCATCGCGCGGCCTATTCCGCCCCGCTCGACCGCGCGGTCGAACCCGACCCGTTCCAGGATCGCGTCGGTGCCTTTACGCAGCAGCTTTGCCACGAGCCAACCCACCAGCACGATCACCAGGAAGAGCGCCAACTGGGGGACGAAGCGGACAACTGTGCCTACACCGTCCTGAAGCCATCCGGGCATCTCTTAGCCCCTCTCAATGTCTTCGTCGGTCGCCCCCGCGACGACCGAACGCGGATCATGAAGAGGACTACCCCCAATTGACGCACTCGCCGCGGAATTGGCCCCGAATGGGGGACGAATAGGCTGGAACCCTCACCAGGTCTTCTGGTAGCCGGTAGTCAGCTCGGTGCCTTTGCCCCGCCATTTGGGTTCGGCGTCCACGCTGCGCAACGTGATGTTGCGCAGCCGACGGATCAGGCTGCCGTAGGCGCCGCTGGCGGTGCCGGAGACCTTGCTGCCGGGTGGGGCGTCCATGAATGGCATGAACTTGTCCGGGAAGCCGGGCATGGTGCAGCCGATGCAGATGCCGCCCACGTTGGGGCAGCCGCCGACGCCGTTGATCCAGCCGCGTTTGGGCACGTTGCACTTGACCACGGGTCCCCAGCAGCCCAGTTTCACCAGGCAGCTGGTGTCCCCGTAGGTGCCGGCGAACTCCCCCTGCTCGTAGTAGCCGGCTCGGTCGCAGCCCTCGTGCACGGTGGAGCCGAACAGCCATCGGGGCCGCAGTTTGTCGTCCAGCGGGATCATCGGCGCCGCGCCGGTGGCCTGGTAGAGCAGGTAGAGGATGGTTTCGGACAGGTTGTCCGGGTGGGTGGGGCAGCCCGGTACGCAGACGATCGGGATGCCGGCCTTGGA
>DATHIT010000868.1:0-36900 GCA_035489915.1 Pseudonocardia sp.
CCGGGAGCGGGTGATGGCCCGCATGCGGGCGGTGGATGCCGCCGTCGCCATCCTGCGCGCCGAGGGCATCAGCACCCTGTTCGGGCTGCCCGGCGCCGCGATCAACCCGTTCTACGCGGCCGTGCGGGCGGTCGCCGCCGACCCGGACCGGAGGCTGCGGCACGTGCTGGCCCGGCACGTGGAGGGCGCTTCGCACATGGCCGAGGGCTACACGCGGGCGGCCGCCGGCAACATCGGCGTCTGCGTGGGCACCTCCGGCCCGGCCGGCACCGACATGATCACCGGGCTGTACTCGGCGTGGGCGGACTCCATCACGATCCTGGCGATCACCGGCCAGGCACCGGTGGCCCGGCTGCACAAGGAGGACTTCCAGGCTGTTGATATCGCCGCCATCGCCGCTCCGGTGACCAAGTGGGCGGTGACGGTCCGCGAACCCGGCCAGGTGCCCGGGACGTTCGCCCAGGCCTTCCACCTGATGCGCTCCGGCCGGCCCGGCCCGGTGCTGATCGACCTGCCGATCGACGTGCAACTGGCCGAGATCGAGTTCGACATCGACACGGATGAGCCGCTCCCGGTGCACCGCCCGGCCGCCAGCCGCGCGCAGGCGGAGAAGGTGCTGGACCTGCTGGAGACCGCCGAGCGGCCGGTGATCGTGGCCGGCGGCGGGATCATCAACGCGGACGCCAGCGCCGAGCTGGTCGCGGCCGCCGAGCTGCTGGACATCCCGGTGATCCCGACGCTGATGGGCTGGGGAGCCATCCCGGACGACCACCCGCTGATGGCCGGGATGGCCGGGCTGCAGACCGCGCACCGCTACGGCAACGCCACCCTGCTGGCCTCCGACCTGGTGCTGGGCGTCGGCAACCGGTGGGCGAACCGACACACCGGCGGGCTGGACGTGTACCGGGCCGGCCGCCGGTTCGTGCACGTGGACATCGAGCCAACGCAGATCGGCCGGGTGTTCGCGCCGGACTACGGCGTGATCTCCGATGCCGGCGCGTTCCTGCGTGAGCTGCTCGCGGCAGCTCGCGCACGGCGGCTGCCGGCGCGCACCGACTGGGTGCGCGAGTGCGCCGCGCGGAAGGGCAGCCTGCAGCGGCGGACGAACTTCGACCAGATTCCGGTGAAGCCGCAGCGGGTGTACCAGGAGATGAACCGGGTGTTCGGCCCGGAGACCCGCTACGTCAGCACGATCGGGCTGTCCCAGATCGCCGGCGGCCAGTTCCTGCACGTCTACCGGCCGAGGCACTGGGTCAACTGCGGGCAGGCCGGGCCGCTGGGCTGGACCATCCCGGCCGCGCTGGGTGCCTGTGTCGCCGAGCCGGACACGCCCGTGGTGGCGCTGTCCGGCGACTACGACTTCCAGTTCATGATCGAGGAGCTGGCGGTCGGCGCGCAGTTCAACATCCCGTACGTGCACGTGGTGGTGAACAACTCCTACCTGGGGTTGATCCGCCAGGCGCAGCGCGCGTTCGACATGGACTTCTGCGTGCAGCTGGGCTTCGACAACGTCAACTCCCCGGAGCTGGGCAAGTACGGGGTGGACCACGTCAAGGTTGCCGAGGGGCTGGGCTGCAAGGCGCTGCGGGTGCGCGACCCGCGCGAGCTGGCGGACGCGTTCCGCACCGCCCGGGAGCTGGCCGCCCAGCTCAAGGTGCCGGTCGTGGTGGAGGTGGTGCTGGAGCCGGTCACCAACATCTCGATGGGCACCGAGCTGGACGCCATCGTGGAGTTCGAGGAGCTGGCCACGGTCCCCGAACACGCCCCCACCGCCATCACCCCGCTGCGCTGACCGGCAATCGGCACGGTCACGGCGAACGGCACCAGCACGGTCACCGCCACGCGGCGCACCGGGACGGCGTCTAGCCGATTGTGGCCGGGAAAACTGGCGGCGGGCCAAGAGCATTCGTGCTCAGCTATGCACCATGGACACCGGCACCATCAATACCGGCGTACCGGCCGCCCGCATCCCGGCGGACCTGCTCGACCGGATGGAACGCAACCTGGCCGAACATGTCAGTTACCTACACCCCGCGCTGCCTGACGCCACCGTCACCGTCACCGACGACCTGCTGATCGCGGACAGCGGCATCAACGACGACACGTTCAACATCGTGGCCGCCGCCCGGTTCACCCCGGACACGGCTTACGCCCGGATCGCCGAGACGGTGCGGGCGTTGCGCGCCACCGGCCGGCGGTTCTCCTGGTGGGTGGGCCCGGCGGCCACCCCGCGCAATCTGGGCGCCCGGCTGGCGGCGGCCGGCCTGCCGGCCTCCGAGTACGAAACCGCCATGTGGGGCTCGTTGGCCGGCCTCCCGGACCCCGAACCGCTGTACGGGTTGGACATCCGGCCGGTGACCACACCGGAGCAATTGGCCGACTTCGCCGCGATCCAGGCCGCGAACTGGACCCCGCCCGCTCCCGGGGTGCTCCGGTACTTCGAGCTGGCCGCGCCGCTCGCGCTGAAGCCCGACTCGCCCGGCCGTTACCTGGTGGGCTATCACCGGCGCGAGCCGGTCTGCGCGGCCCAGGTGGTCTTCCATGGCGGCGTGGCCGGGCTGTACAACGTCTCAACCCGGGCGGCGAGCCGCCGGCAGGGCTTCGGCGGGGCGATCACCCTGGCCGCGCTGCACGCCGGGCGGAACGCGGGCGCCGAGGTGGCCGTGCTGCAGGCCTCCCCGGAGGGCGAACCTGTGTACCGCCGGCTCGGGTTCACCAAGTGCGGCCGGTTCACCGAATACGCGGTGGTCCCTTAGGGCTTCCCGGGCCAGCAGGTTGTAGATCGAGCCGGCGGCGACCCGGGCCATTCCTGAGGCCGGTTCGCCCCGGCCGGCACAAATGTGCGCCCTCCCAGGCCGTCGCTCAGCTAGGTTCCTGCTGTGCGCCAGCTCACAAGCGTCGATGCCCAGTTCCTCGCTCTGGAGAATCCTCGGCAAACCGGTCACGTCGGTAGCCTGATCATGCTGGACCCCTCGACCGCCCCCGGCGGACAGCTCACCCTCGACGCGTTCCAGGCGGTGATCGAGCAGCGGTTGCCGGTGGTGCCGCCGCTGCGCTGGCGGTTGGTCGAGGTGCCGCTCGGGCTGGATCACGGCTACTGGTTGGACGACCCGGACTTCGACCTGGACTTCCACGTCCGGGAGTTGGCGCTGCCCGCGCCGGGCACCGACGAGATGCTGGCCGAACAGGTGGCCCGGATCATCGCCCGGCCGCTGGACCGAGCCCGTCCGCTGTGGGAGATCTACCTGCTGCACGGCGTACGCGGTAATCAAATGGCGGTGCTCACCAAGATCCACCACGCGCTGATCGATGGGATGTCCGGCGCGGAGATCCTGGGCGCCCTGCTCGACCTGAGTCCGGAGATCCGCCAGGTATCGGCGCCGGACGGGGTCGGGAACAACGGGGACAGGGTGCCCGGCCGGCTCGAGCTGCTCGGTCGGGGGCTGCTCGGGCTGGCCGGGTACCCGCTGCGCGTGGCGCGGGCGGTGCCCGGCACGCTGCCGCACCTGGAGGAGGTGCGCTCGTTGCGGGCGGTGCCCGGGGTGCCGATGCTGGGCAGGATCTCCGCGCTGGTGCAACGGGGCCTCGGCGGGTCGAACGCCCGGGGGTTCGGCGGGCTGGAGGCGCCCCAGACGCCGTTCAGCCGGCCACTGTCCGCGCACCGCCGGTTCGCCTTCGGCAGCCTGTCGCTGGCCGAGGTGAAGGCGGTGAAGAACGCGCACGGTGTGACGGTGAACGACGTGGTCGTCGCGCTGTGCGCGGGTGCACTGCGCCGCTGGCTGCTGGCGAAGGAGGCGCTGCCGGACAAGCCGCTGGTCGCGCAGATCCCGATCTCCGTGCGCACCCCAGCGCAGGCCGGCAGCTACGGCAACCGGATCATGTTGATGACCGTGCCGCTGTTCACCACGGAGCCCGACCCGGTCGCCCGGCTGCGAGCCACCCACCAGGCGCTGCGTGAGATGAAGGAGAGCCAGCAGGCCATGCCGGCCGCGCTGCTGGCCGACGCCAACCACTTCATCCCGCCGGCGTTGCTGTCCAGGGCAGCCCGACTGAGCTTCGCGCTGTCCACCCGTTGGGGCGGTAGCCCGCTGTGGAACCTGGTGGTGTCCAACGTGCCCGGGCCACGGTTCCCGCTGTACCTGGCCGGGGCGAAGGTCACCGCGACCTACCCGGTCTCGGTGATCACCGACGGGATGGGGTTGAACATCACGGTGATGAGCTACCTGGATTCGCTGGACTTCGGCGTGGTGGCCGACCGCGATCAGGTACCGGATGTGGCCACCCTCATCGACGAGCTGCGTGAAGAGCTCGCCGTGTTGACCCGGGTGGCGGCGTAGGACCCTGCTAGGCGCGGCCGGTTTCGGCGAGTACCGCGTCGGTGAACTCCGGCCAGGCCTGGATCGCCCATGACCCGAAGTCCCGGTCGGTGAGGGCGACACAGGCCAGCCGGGCTGCCGGGTCCACCCAGAGGAAGGTGCCGGACTGCCCGAAGTGCCCGAACGTCTCCGCCGAGTTCCGCCGCCCGGTCCAGTGCGGGTCCTTGTGGTCGCGTATCTCGAAGCCAAGGCCCCAGTCGTTCGGACGTTGCCGGCCGTAGCCGGGCACCACGCCGTCCAGACCGGGAAATGCCACCTGCCGGGTGGCTTCGGTGAGCGTCTCCTCGGCGAGCAACCGAGGGGCCTGCAGCTCGGTGGCGAACCTGGTCAGGTCGGCGCAGCTGGCGATGCCGCCGGCGCCCGCCGAGCCGGCCAGCCGGGACGCGGTCATGCCCAGTGGCTGGAACACCGCTTCGGCCAGGTAGTCGGCGAACTCGATCCCGCTGGCCTTGGCGACGGTGTCGGCCAGCACGGCGAAGCCGGCGTTGGAGTAGATCCGCCGGGTACCGGGGCGGGCCTGCACCGAGTCGCTGTCGAACGCCAGGCCGGAGGTGTGTGAGATGAGGTGCCGGACGGTGCTGCCGGGCGGCCCAGCTGGCTGGTCCCACTCGACGGCGCCCTCTTCCACCGCGATGAGGACGGCGTAGGCGCTGAGCGGCTTGGTCACCGAGGCCAGCTTGAACGGCAGGTCCTGCGGGCCGTGCGTACCGAGCACGGTGCCGTCGGCGTCGATCACTGCCACCGCGACGTGCTCAGCCGGCCACTCGGTCACCATCCGCAGGCTCTCCACCTCAGCAACCTACAAGCCCATGGGCCACTCCGCCGCCCCCACGTTCACCGAGGACCGTTCGCGGCCGGCGCAGACCCACCGCGGGCCACACAGAGTGCGCAGGGCCTGCGCGGCCTGCCGCCGGTCTGCGCGAGCCACCGGGGTCGGCCGTAGGATTGGCCGATCGGAGCGCAGGCTGACGGGGATGTGCGGATCGGCACGTCGGGGTGGCTGTACCCGCCGTGGCGCGGTGTCTTCTACCCGCCGGGTCTGGCCCAGCGCCGCGAGCTGGAGTATCTGTCCAGCCGGCTGCGCAGCGTCGAGCTGAACGGGTCGTTCTACTCGCTGCAGCGCCCGACCAGCTATCAGTCCTGGTACGCGCAGACCCCGGACGACTTCATTTTCTCGGTCAAGGGGCCCCGGTTCATCACGCACATGAAGAAGCTGCGTGAACCCGAGACGCTGCTGGCCAACTTCTTCGCCTCCGGGGTGCTCGCCCTGGGCGCCAAGCTCGGCCCCATCCTGTGGCAGCTCCCGCCGACCATGCGTTACGAGCCGGCCGTGCTCGCCGCGTTCTTCGACGCCCTGCCCAGGGATACCGAGTCCGCCGCTCTGTTGGCCGGCAAACACGACGAGCGGTTGGACGGCCGGGCGTGGACCAGCACCGACGCGAACCGGCCGCTGCGTTATGCGCTCGAGGTGCGGCACTCCAGCTTCGCCGGCGAGCAGTTTCCCCGCCTGCTGAGCGAGCACGACGTGGCCTGCGTGGTCGCCGACTCGGCGGGTGCCTGGCCGTACTTCGAGCAGGTGACCGCGAGTGAGCTGGTGTACCTGCGGCTGCACGGGGACGCCGAGCTCTACACCAGTGGGTACACCGACGAGGCGCTCGAGGCGTGGGCGGCGAAGATCCGGCGCTGGCGGGCGGGCCGCGACGTGTACGTGTACTTCGACAACGACGTGAAGGTCCGCGCCCCCGCCGACGCGATCTCCCTGGCCGAGAAGCTCGGAGTCAGCCGCTGAACAGGGTTACTGGGGCAGCGAGAGCGCGGCGCGGACCGATGGGTGGGCCCGCAGCCGCCACCGCCCGAGCATGATCATGACCGCCGCGCCGACCATGGCGCCGGCGGCCACCAGCCAGGCCAGCGGGTAGGAATGCGTGGCCAGCACGCCGAAGACCAGCGGCCCGACGCAGCCGCCCAGGTACACGCCGGCCTGGGTGATCGAGGTAGCCGCCGCCGGGGCCTTCGGGTTCAGCCGCACCACCGCGAAGTTCAGTACGCCCGGCCATGACCAGCCGACCCCGAAACCGAGCACGGTGCCGATGATCAACGGTCCCATCCCGGGAAGGGCGAGCAGTGCCAACCCGAGCGCGCCGACGGCCAGCGTGGCGGCCACCACCACCAGGTGGTTGCGTCCGCGCCGGTCGGCGAGCCAACCGCCGCCGATCCGGGCGCAGACGCCGACCACGCTGCCGATGGTGAGCACCGCCGCGGCGGTCGCGGGATCGATCCGCTGGGCCACCGCCGAGTCGATCAGGAAGATCCCCAGTGCGCTCGCCGACCCGGCCGAGAGCATGGCGCCGAGGGCCACCACGATCAGCCCCACGGTGGCCCGCTCCGCGCGCGGGTCACCGGTGCCGGCCGCCCGGATCGGCGGCCGAGGTCCGCGCGGTGCCAGCGGCAGCACCAGCAGGGCGAGCCCGGCGACCACGACGAACACCCAGCGCCAGCCCACGGTCAGCGCGATGGTGGGCACTGCCACGCCGGTGAGCAGCGTGGCGAGCGGGATGGCGGACTGCTTCACCCCGAACGACAGACCCTGACGGTGCCGGGGGACCTGGCGGGCCAGTGACAGGTTGGAGGACAGCTGGCCGAGCGAGTTGGCCGCCGCCCCGACCATCATGATGATCACCAGGGTGAGGTACGAGTGCGCCAGCAGCGCCACCGCGAACATGGACAGCGCGGAGAGCAGCACCCCGGCCCGGCTGGTCAACCGGTCGCCGTAGCGCTCCACCAGCCAACCGGCGGGCAGCGAACAGGTCGCCCCGGCGGCGAAGTACAGCGCCACCGCGAGGCCCAGCCCAGCCGGGGAGAACCCCAACTCGGCGCTGATCTGCACGACCAGCCCGCCGACCAGGAAGACCGGGATCACCGAGGCGGTGGTGGTGGCCACCGCCCCGATCGCCGCCTTGACCGCAGCTCGGGAACTCAGCGGCGCCGACCCCACCGAGGAGGCGGTACCGGGGCTTTCCGAGTCGCCATTGACCACCGTCTCAGCCTGAGACCGACTACCTCGCCCCGCAAGCCAGATGGGGGGAGGTGTGAGGTATCAGTCGTTGTCGGCGATGGAGAGGGCGGCCTTGGGGCACATGTCGACGGCCTCCTCGACGTCGGCCCGCCGTGAGTCCGGCGGATTCTCGTCGAGGATGTAGAGGAAGTTGTCGTCCCGAACCTCGAAGATGTCCGGCGCGATGCCCATGCACACGGCGTTGCTCTCACAGCGGTCGAAGTCCACCACGATCTTCATGGGGCAATATCGTGCCCCTGATCGCTCCTCCGCAACAGCCAGCCAAGCCTAACTAGACCGGGCGCTAACGACGCAGGATCGGCCGCAGCGTGTCCAGCACCCCGGGGTCATCGATGGTGGACGGGACCGGTTCCTCGGCGCCGTCGGCGATGCCGCGCATGGTCTTGCGCAGGATCTTTCCGGAGCGGGTCTTGGGCAGCGCCGGAACCACCGCCACGTCCTTGAACGAGGCCACCGCGCCGACCTGGTCGCGGACCATCGCGATCAGCTCCGCGCGCAGCTCGCCCTCGTCGGGCTCGGCGCCGGCCTTGAGCACCACGAACCCGCGCGGCACCTGGCCCTTCATCTGGTCGGCCACCCCGATCACCGCGCACTCCGCCACGTCCGGGTGGCCGGCCAGCACCTCCTCCATGCTGCCGGTGGACAGCCGGTGCCCGGCCACGTTGATCACGTCGTCGGTGCGGCCCATCACGAACGTGTAGCCGTCGGCGTCGATGTGCCCGCCGTCGCCGGTCAGGTAGTAGCCGTCGAACGCGGACAGATAGGAGGCCACGAACCGCTCGTCGTCGTTCCACAGCGTCGGCAGTGACCCCGGCGGCAGCGGCAGCTTGATCACGATCGCGCCGTCGACGTCCGGCTCGGTGGGCTCGCCGGACGGGGTCAACACCCGCACGTCCCAGCCGGGAACCGGCACGGTCGGTGAGCCGGGCTTCACCGACATCGGCTCCAGGCCCATCAGGTTGGCCGCGATCGGCCAGCCGGTCTCGGTCTGCCACCAGTGGTCGATCACCGGCACCTTGAGCAGGTCCTGCGCCCAGCGCAGGGTCTCCGGGTCCAGCCGCTCACCGGCCAGGAACAGGTAGACGAACCTGGACAGGTCGTAGTCGTTCAGGAAGGACCCCTTCGGGTCCTCCTTCTTGATCGCCCGGAACGCGGTGGGCGCGGTGAACATCGCCTTCACCCCGTGCTCGGCGATCACCCGCCAGAACTGGCCGGCGTCCGGCGTGCCCACCGGCTTGCCCTCGTAGAGCACCGTGGTCGCGCCGGTGAGCAGCGGGGCGTAGACGATGTAGGAGTGGCCGACCACCCAGCCCACGTCGGACGCGGTGAACATGACCTCGCCGGGGCCCACGTCGTAGATGTTGTGCATCGACCAGCGCAGCGCCACCGCGTGCCCGCCGTTGTCCCGCACCACGCCCTTGGGCTTACCGGTGGTGCCTGAGGTGTAGAGGATGTACAGCGGGTCGGTGGCGGCCACCGGCACGCAGTCCGCCGGGGTGGCCACCTCGGCCGCCGCCGCCCAGTCCACGTCACGCTCGCCCAGCGCGGCCTCGACCTGCGGGCGTTGCAGGATGACGCAGCGATCCGGCTTGTGCGTGGCCAGCTCGATGGCCCGGTCCAGCAGCGGCTTGTACTCGATCACCCGCTTGCCCTCGATGCCGCAGGACGCGGAGACGATCACCTTCGGCGCCGCGTCGTCGATCCGCACGGCCAGTTCCTTGGCCGCGAAGCCGCCGAACACCACCGAGTGCACCGCGCCGATCCGGGCGCAGGCCAGCATGGCCACCGCCGCCTCGGGCACCATCGGCAGGTAGATCACCACCCGGTCGCCCTTGACCACCCCGAGGCTGACCAGCACCCCGGCGAACTGGGCCACCTCCCCGCGCAGTTCCGCGTAGCTGAAGCTGCGCTGGGTGCCGGTCACCGGGCTGTCGTAGATCAACGCGGTGCGCTCGCCGTGACCGGCCTCGACGTGCCGGTCCAGCGCGTTGTGGCAGGTGTTCAGCTCGCCGTCGGGATACCAGCGGTAGAAGGGGGGATTGGACGAGTCGAGTACCTGGGTGGGCGTGCGGTACCAATCGATCGCGGTTGCCGCGTCCGCCCAGAACCTCTCCGGGTCCTCGATACTGGCGCGGAAGGTGTCCCGATACCCGCTCATCGTGTCTCCCAAGTGCCGCGTCTCTGCATGCGATGCTGACCCTATTAGTGGGTGGATGGAGTTGCCATGACGAACGCCGAGCAGACCCCAGCCGCCGCGCCGGCGTCCGAGGTTAGCCGCGCCACCGATGTAGGTGGCGACCCGGTGTGCTGGCTGCACCTGGTGTGCCCGGAGTGCGGGCGGCTCGCCTCCGCCGAGGACGAGCCCCGCTCTGGGGGCCACGGCGGGTGCCCGGAATGCGGTGCCGAACTGTCGGGCTGATCACCTACGGTCCGGTTATGACCGAAATTTCAGCCGGGGTGGCGGCAGTCAACGGGCTGCGCATGCACTACCTGCGGGCCGGCAGCGGCTCGCCAGTGGTGCTGCTGCACGGCTGGCCGCAAACCAGCCACTGTTGGCGCAAGGTGCTCCCCGCGCTGGCCGCCGAGCACACCGTCATCGCGCCTGACCTGCGCGGATACGGCCGGACCGACAAACCCGGGCACGGCTACGACAAGCGCACCATGGCGTCGGATGTAGCCGCGCTGGTGGAGTCGCTGGGATTTGACCGGGTGGCGGTGGTGGGGCATGACCGGGGCGCCCGGGTCGGGCACCGCTGGGCGCTGGACCGCCCCGAGCAGGTCGCCCGGCTGGCCGTGCTGGACATCCTGCCCACCCGGGAGGTGTGGCGGCGGTGGGATGTCGAGGTAGCCAAGCGGTACTGGCACTGGACGTTTCACCTGCAGCCCGACCTGCCGGAGCGGCTGGTCGGCGCGGACGTGGCCGGCTACCTGGGCTACTTCTTCGAGCGCTGGACGTACAACCGGCACGGGCTGGAGCCCGAGGCGGTGGCCGAGTACGTCCGCGCGTTCTCCGCGCCGGGGGCTCTGCGCGCCGGCTTCGACGACTACCGAGCCTCGTTTCCGGACGATGCGGATGCCGACGACGCGGACTACGCGGCCGGTCGGCGGGTGAGCGCGCCGGTTCTGGCGGTGTGGGGAGGTTCGGCGCTGTTCGGCGTGGCCCCGGTGCTGGACGTGTGGCGGGACTACGCCGACGACGTGCGGGGTGAGCCGATCGCGGAGTGCGGACACTTTCTGGCCGAGGAGCGGCCGGACGAACTGCTCGCCGTGCTGCGCCCCTTCCTGGCCGGCGGCTGAACGCCCTAGAACTTTCGGCGGGTGAGCAGGCTGGTCACCGGTTCCGGGGCACGGTGGCGGGGTCCCCGCCGCTTGTCCGGATCCGGTAGCTCGGTGCCGGCACGGAAGATCGGCGTCACCGAGCTGGACTCCGGCTTCGGCTCCTCCGCCGCGGAGCTGTCCGCCTCGGGGGGCCGGCTGATCGGCCGGCCCAGGCCGGTCCGGGACGGGGGGGATTGACCCGGCTCGGGCGGCGGCGAGTTGAGCGGGCCGACCGAGGTGGCTGGCGCGTCCCGCCGGCCGGCCGACGGGGTCGATGAGTGAGTCGGCCCCCGGTCGGGAACAGCGTCCGGCGGCGAACCCAGCGGGTCCGCGAAGAACAACCGGTCGGCGAGGGGCGGCAGGTCGGAAAGGGACAACGGGTCGGCATGCGGGGTGCCCGGAGGCGGTGGGCCGCCCGCGTTGCCCGCGCTCCCGAATCCCATGGTCGGGTGGCCCATGCTGCCGGGGCTGCCGGGGCCGGTGGCCGGTGACGCCGGCGGGGCAGACGGCCGGTCCAGCTGGACGGTGGCCATCGGGCCGGGATCGACCGGGGTGCGGCCGGTCCGATCGATCGGGTGGCCGGGGTTGAAGCGGCTCACCTTCGGCGCAAGGGGCGCCCTCGGCACTGGGGACCCGAACCCGGGGTCCTCCTGATCCAGGCGTTCGATCACCCAGTCGACGACCAGCGAGGTGGGTGGCACGCCCTGGGTTGCGGCGAGCCGGCGCAGCTGCTCGATGCGCAGTGCGGGGAGCCGTACCTGGAACACCTGGGCCGAGCCGAAACGCCCGGTCAGCTCGGACCGCGGATGGTCCACGTCAGGTGAAATCGCGGCCAGGTAAGACTCCAGCTCCACGTCGGGCATGGAGTCGGCCGGGCGATCGGGCACGGCGCGGTGTCGGGACGGGCGACGTTCGCGAAACACCATGGGGAGGCACTTTAGGGGTGTGGGCCACCCGATCCGCGCCGCATCGCCGGCCCCGGTAGAGATCCTGCGACGAGGTGACCGCTCGGTGCGTCAGTCGGCCAGGGAGTAGCCGGCGGCCTCGACAGCCCCCGCGATTTCCGTACCGCTCAGCTCACGATCACTGAAAATGGTGACAGATCCGCTACTGACGGTGACATCAACCTCCCGCACGCCGCTCATCGCGCCGAGCTCCTCGGTGACCGAACGCGCGCAGTGCTGGCAACTCATTCCGGTGACGGTCACGGTAGTGCGGTGCTCGGCCTGCACGGTCATCGGGAACCTCCATCGAGTCTCATTGATCTTCTGGGCAGTGTCGTTCGGGGCGGCGGGCGATCAGGAGCGCACGAGTCGGGCGATCGCCTCGGCGGCCTCGCGGACCTTGGCGTCGGCCTCCTCGTCACCGGCCCTGGCCGCGTCCACCACGCAGCCGGCCATGTGCTCGGTGAGCAGCTCCAATGCGAACGACTGAAGCGCTCGAGTGGCTGCCGAGACCTGCGTCAGCACGTCGATGCAGTAGACATCCTCGGAGACCATCCGCTGTAGGCCGCGAACCTGACCCTCCACCCGGCGCAGCCGCCGTAGGTGGGCATCCTTCTGATCGGCGTAGCCCGGCATCGGCGTCCTCCCGCTCGTGTCGACACCATCGAGCATACCTCTCGGGGGTAATTAAGAGCCGCGCACCGGGCCGGCTAGACCTTTCGTACTGCCTCCCTAGATCTTTAGTCACTGAGAGTGCATCAGCTCACCCGGGAAGGGGGGTGCGGGGGGCGCGTACGGTCGGTAACGTGCAGGTCACGGTGACGGGGGTGGCCGATTAGTGCGTCGGTTGGCGCTCGCGCCCGATGCCGACGGGGAGGCGCTAATGAGTGGACCGGGCAGGCTGCCCGCACAAGCGACCGGCGATCGGTACGCCCGGGAGGCGCCGACTACGGCGATTCCCTCGCAGCGCAACGCGGCGGACGCGTATCGAGTGAGTGAAGACCAGGTCCATCGGGCGCGGATCGTCGTCGCCCGCAATGCCGATGACTCCGAGGACTGCCGGCGGCTGCTGGACATGCTCGGCCTGATCGCGTCCTCACCAGATCAGTTGCCTCCGGTCCGCCGCTGATCCGAGGGCTGAACAAGCCGAGGTTGGGGCGCTTCCGGGGGGCCGGTTTGAGCGGGGCAGGGTCTCTGACATATGCTCTGTTTCGCTCCCAGCGGTAAGCCGTTGGAGGTCACGGCCCAACCGGGCTTGGGTCCCCATCGTCTAGCGGCCTAGGACTCCGCCCTTTCAAGGCGGCAGCGCGGGTTCGAATCCCGTTGGGGGCACGTACGTCGCAAGGCCCAGTGGCGCAGTTGGTTAGCGCGTCGCCCTGTCACGGCGAAGGTCGCGGGTTCGAGTCCCGTCTGGGTCGCTCAGCAGTAGCGCTCGGCCAACTGGCCGAGCGTGCCCGGCCAGGTAGCTCAGTTGGTACGAGCGACCGCCTGAAAAGCGGTAGGTCGGCGGTTCGACCCCGCCCCTGGCCACCACTTCTGACCTGCTGTGATCCCTCAGCGCATGATCCACTCTGTGGCCGAGGGTCTCAGTTTGGGTCGCGGAAACTGAGACCCTCCCCTGGCTCCATCGGTCATGCGTTCAACGTTGCTCACGAGTCGGGTCTTGCTGCCTGGAATCCGTGACCGCTTTCGGAAGCGGGCAGTCCGTGACGAAGCGTCCCTGTCTCCAGCGCCCACGAACTCGCCCTTGGCCGTCACGTGGCTCCTAGCGTCGGAGTCAGTCGCGCTGGCGAGGGTGGACCTGCTCGGAGAAGTCGGTCGGCCCCGTAGGGTGTCTAGGTGGCCTCACCGCGCCGGGCAGCTACTTCCGGGTGCTGGCCACCGCGGCGCACACCTTGGCGACCAGGCAGCCACCCGCCGGCAGCGTCTCGGGCGAGGAGATCGATGAGCTGATTCGTAGGCGGCTGGGTCGGTAGGTGTACCGGCTTGTCGTTTACCCCGAAGCACAGGAACAGATCGCCGCGCTACCCGACGAAGCGCTCGTCGACTACGCCGAGGTGACGGGCGTCCTCGAGGACGTCTGGACTTGCTCTCGGTAGGTGGGTGGTTGCCACGCTGGCGCGAAATGCGCCGGACAAGGCGCGGAACGCGCGCCTGATCGAGTCCGAGACCTAGATCGCCACCAGCGCGGCGGGCGGAGTGTTGCCGCAGGTCGCCCCCTGGGCGTACTGCGGGGTGACGATGAACGTGAACAGGTACTTCTTGTCCTCGGCCGGACCGTCCACGACATATGACTCACCGATCCGGATCCCGAACCGCATGAGCAGATCCTGGTGGACAGGGAAGAGGATGGTCCGACCACCGTTCGCGGCCGGAGAGTTGACCTCGTTGCCGAGCACTTCCAATGCCCAGGTGTCGGAGGCGATGATCGCCGGTCGCCGCGCCGCCAGGTACCGGGCCTCGGCGAGGTAGATACCGGGCAGTCCGTTGCCCTGTGGCGCCACGGCGTTCCACCGCTTCATTTCGTCCGGGTCTCGGCTGGCCAGCAATTGGTTCCAGCCGGTGCGGAACAGGACGGCGTCACCCGGCTCGACGGCGGCGATCTTGCCGAACTCCATGGCGTCTTCGATGTCCGCGATGGTGATTCGGTAGTTGTTGGCCATCACTGGCCTGCCGTTCTTGGCGGGTGGGCCGAGCGCGCTGCGATCGTTGCGGGCCAGCTTCACCCCCAGCACGTCGAGCAGCACGCCCCGGGTGATGATCGGGCCCACCGTCTCCCCGCCCAGGCCCCCGAGGCCCCAGCCGCGGGCGATCTCCGGGCCCCGGAACCCGTTGTAGAACAGCTCGCCGGCGCCCAGATGACCCAAACCGTCGAGTTGGCAGCCGATCTGGTAGGTGGTCGCCAACGGCGGGAACTGCCCGACCTGGCTCGCGGCGAAGCGCTCCTCGTGCACACTGGCCTTGTTGTCACCCAACCCGGTGGTGCTCTGCAGGATCCCGCCCTCGGCACGGAACCGGTCACCCGGCTCGTAGCCGGTCACGGTCAGCCGCTGCTCGTAGGTCCGGGGTGGCGTGGTGATGAACGCCGGGAAGCCGTTGAACATCTGCTCGCCGAGGTTGTACGTCTTCACCGCGGCTCCCCGGGCCAGCTCGAGCGCCTTGGCCACCTTCTCCGGGTTGATGTTGTTTAACGCTCCTCGCTGGTCACCCGGGCCGTACGGCCCGGGCACCCAGGCGGGTATGTCGTCGTAGTTGAAGGGCACATCGATGAACTGAGTTGGGTCGCCCGGCGGCGGGGGAGGCGGGGCTTGCCCAGCCGGTTGACCGGCACCCGGCGGAGCCTCCGTGGAACAACCGCCGATCATGCTCCCGACCGCGCCCGCCGCCATTGCCTTTCCGGCCAGCGCCAGCGCGCCCCGGCGGTTCAGGCCCTGCAGGTGCGTACGCAGCAGTTCGGGATGCATCCCGTAACGACTCGGCGGCCAGCGCCGCGTAGATCGTCGGCCCCGGTGAGCACAGGCGGGAGCCGAGGGGCTCAGTTCCATTCGGTTCAACAAGTCGCGCTCGTCGCACTCACGTCGCTGACCAGCACGGGAGCGACTACAGACACACCCTGAACGGTTGAGTCGACATCTGAAAAGCGGTAGGTCGGCGGTTCGACCCCGCCCCTGGCCACCACGTCTCACCTGCTGCGATCACTCGAAACATGATTTAACTGGCTCGCTGAGGGTCTCAGTTCAACTGAGACCCTTCATGGGCTCATGCGCTCGCGCATGTTCGGTCGCGTTCGCTCGCGGCGGACCGTGATGGATCGGCTGTGAGCTGGGTAGATCCCCTCATGGAGATCGCGACGACGTGTGCGTGTCGCACCAGCAGGGGTGACCTGCGCGCGACGCCAGAGACTCCGTGAACGGTTGAGCGACCGATTTCGAAGCGGTCGATCGGGTACTGACCAGGCTGATGTGTAGCGCAACGCGCTACACTGAGTCGTGGTCGGCGAGCTCTGGTGGGACGACGACGCTGACCACATTCGTACCCGCTCGATCCGTTAACCCGGTGCGGATGACATCGAACCGGGGTGGACGGTGGAGGTTGCTGATGATCCGCATCGAGTTGTTCGAGACCCGGATCCGAGGAGCCGGGCCGGCTACGTCCGGATCATCGGTATGTCACCCGCCGCTGGGTTTGTGCTGACGGTGATCGTCGATCCAGAGGACTGGTCGGGTGTCACGGCGTGGAAGACGCGCGGCGCTGATCTGCGTGCGTATCTCGACGGCAAGGAGGGTCGCGGATGACTAAGACGACCAATGAGGCTGGCCGAGCCGCTCGCCGCCAGCGCCACGAGGCGATCCGTGCGGAGGTCGCGGAAGAAGAGACCGAGGCGATCGAGGCCGAGATCGCCGAAAACGCTGGGACACTCGATGTCCCGCTGCATCTGCGAATCGACAGGGGACTGGACGCCCAGTTACGTCAGCGGGCCGCCGAGGCGCAGATTCCGACCTCAGCCCTCGTCCGGCGTCTGCTGCGGGAGGCCATCCAGGGGCAGCGGCGCGAAAGTCCGACGCTCAGCGAAATCGAGGACATCGCCCGTCGGGTTGCTCGTGAAGAGATCGAAAGCCGCTAGACCGGTGAGCGGTCGACGGTCTCAGTTCCGTTCCGTCCAGGAAGCTTCATGAGTGTCGTGGACCTCGCTGACCAGCACAGGAGCGAACCGACACTCCGCCGGCCAGAACTACGGTCCAGTGGCGGTTCGCCGGCTAGCGACGGTCCAGGTCAGGGGTTCTGTGGGCTCGTATCGACAGGTCGTCCCGGTGGTGATCGAGCGGTCGAGGTGCTCGCCGAGTTCCGGTAGTACCTCGGCTATACGGCGGATCGCATCCCGGGCCCGCGCGGTGACCGCCTTCCGGGCGCGCTCGGTGGTGCTGGACCCGAGGGGCCGTGATCGACCACCGAGTGCAACCGCGCGGCGCAGCTCGGCGAGCAGCGCCGCGCGTTGGGTGTCGAGGAACTCGGTTCGCCCGATGTCGTTGTCGGCGTGAGCTTCGGAGAGATCCTCGTCGAGTTCGGCGAGCCGACGGCGGTATGCGGCTCGAGCGGTGGGATCGATCAGGGTTCCGCTGTCGCCGCCGTGGTTGCCAGCCCCGACCAGTTCCAACACGTGCACGTCCGCGCCGGGGCGGGCAAGCAGTGCGGCGAGGTCGGCCAGTCCTTTCAGGTCGGGCAGATGGACCTCGATGTTGTGGTGGCGAACGCACCACAGCTGTCCGTCGCGGCGCAGCTCAGCGGCGGTATCACCGGGGCCCAGAGATGAGGTGAGGTGCTGGAGCCGTCCGGTGATCCCGCTTAGCCCGAGCTCACTGGCGAGGCGGTCTGCGAGATGCGCATGACCTGGGACGCCGAGCGCTGCGAGCTCCAGATGGGTCTCGGTCTCCCACGCTGATGCACCGAGCCGCTGGTGTACGGCCAACGCATGCTGCAGCCAGCGCCGCGCGTCGTCGGTGCGGCCCAGCGCCGCGGCGAGGATCCCAGCCCAGTGCGCGTTGCTGCCCATGAAGCAGACCAGCGCGCCGTTGACCCCGCAGTGATCGGTCACGGGCTCCAACTCGGTGAGCAGGTCCACGCATACCGCCCGGTCGTGCAGTCGGACCGCCGCCGTCGCCATCGCGCCGACGAACACCGACCACAGATACGAGCGGTCCGCACGCCAGGAGTCGATCGCCATCACGGTATCGAGCGCCGTTCTGGCGGCGGAGAGGTCGTTAGGTTCTCCGGCCAGCGCCAGGAACCCGGCTGCCACCGCATGTGCGTGAGAGGGAACCCCGACCCACCATCGGACGGCCTCGGCTGCGGTCGCACGCAGCTCGGCGGGTTCGCAGCGGGCTCGGACGAGGCCTACCAGCTGTGACATCCGGACGTTGCCGGTGTCGGGTTCGCCGATGCGCTCGCCGAGCCGGGCGGCCTCGGCGATGAGCTGCTCGGCGTCCTCGAGCCTGCCGTCGAGCAGGGCTAGCGCGCCGCGGCGGGTGATGGCCAGGTAGTCGTAGCGAGGCTGGCCGAACCGTTCGACCGTGTGGAGGTACTCCGCGAGCGGAGCGCGGAATTGCGTCGCACCCGCTTCGAGCAGGGCGTTCGCGGTGAGTAGCAGTCCCTCGGCGCGCCGTTCGGCGTTGCCGGAGAGCTCGGCGAGCTCGGCGATCTCGCGTGCGATGCCGACCCGTTCGATCGCACGGCCAGGGGTCCACAGCACATCGTGGCGAGCGAGCAGGCACGCTGCCAGGGTGTCGGGGTCGCCGAGCCCCCGGGCCAGTTCGATGGCGTATTCGGACAACGGTCGCGCCCGGGCACGGTGGGTCGGTACCGAATGGTGCAGCTCGCGGGCCAGGCTCGCAGTGAGCTGTGCCTCCATCTGGGTGCCGGTGCCGTGCAGCGCGCCCCGAGCGGCTTCCAGCAGCTCGACCACCGCCTCGCGTGGCATCGCGAACCGGGCCCCGAGGCGCTGGGTGCCCAGCGCCACCTTGCCCAGCAACCCGGCGTCGTCGAGAGCGACGGCTCGCTGCCTCGCGTCCTCGAGCAGTGTGCGCGCGGCACCGGGGGCGCCGGCGCGCGCGCGTGCGTCAGCCTCCTCGACAAGCAGAGCCACCAGCAAGGAGCCGCTGGACGGGTCGCCGGAGGCCTCCAGTGCGTCACGGGCGCGGGCCAGGTGCGCCCCTGCCTCGGCGAATGCCAGCCGGGTGCGGTCGGCGCTGGCCGCCTCTCGTGCCCACCGGATGGCGCGGTCGGCTCCGTCCAGCGGGACCGCCTCCGCGCAGTGGCGGGCGAGGTCCGCGGCAACCACTGTGCCGCCACGGGCGCGTCGGTGCTCCAGGGCATCGGCGATTCGCTGGTGCAGCGTCAGCCGACGCGGGATCGTGAGTTCTGCGCAGATCGTCTCGCGGAACAGGTCGTGAACCAGCCGGGCACCCGAGCCGGCGCTGGTTCCGTCACCGATGAGCACCCCGCTGTGGACGCCTTCGTCCAGACATGTCGCCACCTCGCTGGGGCCGATCCCGCAGACCTCGCCGAGCACGTCGGGGAGCAGGTCATTGCCAGCGACAGCGGCTGCTTCGACGAACGCCACGGCATCGGGGGAGAGCCGTTGTACGCGACGCATCACGAGGTCACGAGCCCCGAGCGGGACTGCGGCCGACGGGTGCGAGGAGTCGGTCTGAGCCTCGGCGAGCTGACGGGCGAAGAACGGATGTCCGTTGGTGCGGCGGTGGACCTCCTCGGCGCACTCTCGGGAAGCGCAGCCGCCCACCGTGTCTGCGACGAGCTCCGCGATCTCGTCCACCGACAACCCGTGCAGCTGGATCTGTTCGCCGTGAACCGCCAACTCGCCGATGCCCGACATCGCGGCGGGGCCGAGCTCGTCATGCCGGTAACAGCCGACGATTACCATCGGGACAGGGCGGTAAGGCTGTACCACGAACCGCAACAGGGCGAGGGTCGACTCGTCGGCCCACTGTAGGTCGTCGAGCACGATCAGCGTCGGACTCCGCCGAGCCAGCCGTTCCAACAACCGCGCGACTGCATCGAACAGCCGCAACCGCGCTGCGTCAGTGTCCGGTGGGCCATCGTCCTGCCCGGCACCGAGGCCACCGGAGGAAGGGACAAGCAGCTCCGGCAGCAGCCGGGCGAGCTCTGTGGTGTCGGTGTGGGTCACGGCGTCGACGTCGGGCCGGGTGAGCTCGGAGAGCAGCCGGCGTAGCGCGGCGGTCCAGGGCCAGAATGCCGGGGCACGATCGGCGTCGACACACGTTCCCCAGCCGACGGAGAGCCCACTGAGGGTAGCTGTTTCGGTGACCAGCATCGTCTTGCCGATCCCGGCCTCGCCGCTGACCAGCACCAGCCGCGCCCGACCGCGAGAGGAGGACTCCTCGACGGCGGCCAGCAGACGGGACAACGCGCGGGCCCGACCCACGAATCCCATAAGCGGAGATTCTGCACCCCGACCGGCCCGCCAGATGTGATCACGCGGAATTGCTCGACGAGATCTGGCGGAACTGCACCTCTTCCTGGCGCCCAACGGTCAGGAACATCCATCCATCGATCGATGAGGTGCACCAGCTCATGACCATCACCTTCGACCCGATTCGCTACAAGGACACCACCCGGGCCCAGTGGGAGGACGCGGCCGCCGCCTGGCACGCCTGGGGACCCACGTTGGAGGACTGGTTGGGGGAGGCGACCTCACTGATGCTCGACGTGGCCGGCATCCGCACCGGCAGCGATGTGCTCGACGTCGCCGCCGGAGCGGGAGGCCAGACCCTCGCGGCCGCCCACCGCGTAGGGCCGACGGGAAGTCTGCTGGCGACCGATATCTCCCCGGCGATTCTCGACCATGCCGCCGCCGCGGCCACTGCCGCGGGCCTCACCACTGTCACGACCCGCGAGCTCGACGGCGAGCAGCTCGACGTCGACGCAGCCACCTTCGACGCGGTGATCTCCCGTCTCGGGCTGATCTACTTCCCGGACCAGGCGCGCGCGCTAGCTGGCCAGTATCGCGCGCTGCGCGCCGGCGGCCGGATCGCGGCGATCGTCTACTCCACCCCGGAGCGCAACGGCTTCTTCTCGATCCCGGTGTCGATCATCCGACGGCACGCGCAGTTGCCCCCGCCGGCGCCCGGCCAACCCGGCCCGTTCAGCCTGGGCGGTCCAGGAGTGCTCGAGACCGCCTTCCGACAGGCCGGGTTCCGCGACGTCGGCTCCCAATCCGTCCCAGCGCCCTTGCGGATGGCGCACGCCTCGGACTGCGTGCGGTTCGAACGGGAGTCCTTCGGCGCACTGCATCAGATGCTCGCCGGGCTCACCCCGGACCAGCGGGAACACGCCTGGCAGGAGATCAGCGAGGAGTTGGCGCGCTTCGAGGGCCGGGGTGGATTCGAGGGACCCTGCGAGTTGATCGTCGCCTGGGGCGTCAAGTGAAGACGACGCCACCCACGAAGAGGTGATCTCCGTGTCCCCCGTTCGGCGCCAACGGTCTCATCACTACCTAGTGCTTGACGATCAGCAGAGAGTTGATGTGCTCGATGCCCTTTGATGCGCCTGAGCCAAGGCTCGCGAAGGTTGCGTCCGCGGACGTGGTGTACGACGTCACCATGTCCCTGGACGCAACCGCCCGGCCAAGCCGTCGAGGTACGAGTGGGTCATAGGAAGCGCGGATTTTGAGTTCGATGATCTCTGGCCGTCTCAGTTCCCGTCTCAGTTCCGTTCCGTACAGGCAGCCTCAACAGTCGCACGTCTGTCGCTGACCAGCACAGGAGCGAAGCGAGTCACCATGTGAACGGACTACCGGAGACCTGAAAAGCGGTAGGTCGGCGGTTCGACCCCGCCCCTGGCCACCGTGTTGAGCAGTGCAAACAGCCCCGGCCGTCATCGGACCGGGGCTGTTCAGTTTCAGTCTTGGGCGGTCGCTGAGTCGAGTGTTCGGTGGCTGCTCTCTGTCGGTGCCGGTCGATATGCTCGGTCCATGACTGCCGCTGCCGCGCACTTGCCGGAGTCGGGCTCGGGGCGTCCGCCATTTGCTGAGGCGTCGCCCGCGCGGGTCAGAGCGGCGTTGATTCCCGAGGACGTCGCGGAGTTTGACCGGCAGTGGCGCGAGGTGATGGCCGCCGCGACCGAGTCGCTGGATCTCACCGAGGTACACCGGACGTTGGAGGCGTGGCGTCGGGTCGCTTGGCTGACCTCCGCGCGTGGGCATGACGGCTACCGGCGACTGCTCGCCGATGCCGAGCGCCGCACTCGCACCGGCGAGCGAGCCCCTGGCGCGGTCTCCTGGGACGAGCTGCGCGCGCAGCTGCGGGTGTAGTCGCCGTTGAGCTACAGGCTGGATATTGATCCGGTCGCACAGGCTCAGATCCGGGCGTTGCCCTCGGTTGCGCTCGTTGCGCTCGCGGAGGTGATGTCGATGTTGGAACTGACGCCGTGGGCCGGCCGGCCGATCAATGAGGGCAACCCGGATGGAAACGTTCGTGTCCTCCCGTTCGGCACGGCGGCTCTGATCACCTACTTGATTCTCGAAGACCAGCGACGAGTGGACGTTCTCGAGGTGCTCTGGGTTGGCTGAGCCGCGATAGTTGATGAGCAGAGCGTCTCAGTTTCCGTCTCACCGGTTGCGGCGCTGCGCCCGCACAGCGTGCGATCTGCTCTTCTACGACACCACCCGCTCGCGCACACGCCGCTGGCATGTCGAAGATCCCTGCGGCTGGAGAGAATGCCAACACCACCGCCGCACCTACAGTTGATCAACGCCGGTGCCGAGATTTCCGGCGGCTCGACAACACCGCTGAGGTCGTGGCCTGACGAGCCCGGGCGTTAGGAGGCCGGAGCTGTGGTCGTGTTTGGGGGTCTCAGTCAAGGTCTCAGTTCCAATCCGTTCAGAATGTCTCCGCAGTCGCTCCCGGTGCGTTGACCAGCACTGGAGCGACACCGGACACCATGTGAACGGTCGGGCTGGTAACTGAAAAGAGGTAGGTCGGCGGTTCGACCCCGCCCCTGGCCACCACGCTTGAGCTGCGAAAACTAGTGCTTTACTGATCAAATGAACCAGTTGGTTCGTCTCAGTTTCCGGCTCATTGGTGTCCGCTCCGAACGCGGTCGTCCGTTCAGCGTGCTGCTCGTGTGACACGCGGGTCGGATCGGTAGCCCACTGATGGCCGGCCTGGTCGTTGTGATCTGGCACCGAGGTGCGAACCAGGACGCGATTCGGAGCGATCGACCTAAATCACCCGAGGTGATGCCCGTTACCGATCATGTCCTCGCGGATGGCGCCACTGTGGGAGACGCCATGCGCCGCTTACGACCGGCTCGGCCTTGGGAACATGCGTTCGGCATCCAACGCGTCTCGTGCGCCGCGCCCTCGCCACTACCCGGCGGCGGGGCGACCTGATACGTCGGGAGTGGCGGCAGCACCCGACCGCGCGAGCGGCGGGGTTGGTGGTGGTGGTGTTCATGTTCTCCCGCTCGTTGACTGTTCGTAGCAACAGGCTGGCGAAGGGTTCGGGCACTGGGGTGGGTGGCTCTCCGAGCCGCATGCGGAGCTGTCCGTCGTCGTCCGTGTCGATGTCGTCGATGCTCAACCGGAGGATGCGAGAAGCTGGTTGGGCGTAGAGCAGCATTGGGAGATGGCTGTCCGGGTCGGCAATCCTGCAAGTTTCAGCTGGTACCCGACACTGATCGGAAGTTCCACGTGATGAGCCTGCTGGTGGGTGCTTCTGCGCTCGGCTCGGCGGTGTGCTTCGGGATCGCCTCGGTGCTGCAGGCGATGGCCGCCATGGCCGACCGGCAGCGGGTGGAGAGCCTGGATCCCCGAATACTGCTGCGCCTGGCCGGGCAGTGGCGTTTCCTCCTCGGGCTGGGCATCGACGGGATGGGCTACATTCTGATGGTCCTCGCGCTGCGGGCGTTGCCGGTGTTCGTCGTGCAGGCCGCCGTGGCCGCGAGCCTGGTCGTCACCGCGATCGCCGCGACCCGCTTCATCGGCGCCACGCTCAGCGGGAGCGAGTGGGGGGCGGTTGGGGTGGTGTGCGTGGGCCTCGGCTTGCTGGGGGTCTCCTCGGGCGCGGAGGGACCGGGGCACGCGGGTGAGCGGTTCCGGGTTGGGCTGGTCGCGGCGGTGGTCCTGCTCGGCGCGGCCGGTGCGCTGGTCACGCGGCTGCCCGACCGGTGGACCGCGCCAGTGCTGGGGCTGGTGTCCGGCTTCAGCTTCGGCGCGGTGGCACTGGCCAGCCGGGTCCTGGTCGGGTTCCGGCCGGGGGAATTGCTGCGCGACCCGGCGGCCTACGTGATCGTGGCGGCCGGAGCCCTGGCCTTCCTGTGCCTGACGACCGCGATGCAGCGCGGCTCGGTCACCATGGTCACGGCGTTGATGGTGGTCGGCGAGACCGTGCTGCCCGCCGCCATCGGGGTCGCGCTGCTCGGCGACCGCACCCGCCCGGGCTACGGTCCCGTCGCGGTGCTCGGGTTCCTGGCCGCCGTCGGCGCGGCGCTCGCACTGGCCCGGTTCGGTGAGCTGGACGCTCCCCAGGCCGAGTCGGTACCGGACGGCCAGGCCTGACCTCCTTGTACTTCACCGACGCCCGAGCCAGCAGGCCGAGCGCGGCATCCCCCCGCCGACGGGGGTGACATCAGGCGGCATGACAAGGTGGACGGACATCAGGGCTCCCGGCGCCGTTCACATCCCGTCGAAGAAGCTGAGCAGCAAGCTGGCGAGCTCTGCTGGCCGCTCTTCTGAGACATAGTGTCCGCAATCCGCGAGGACCTCCTGGCGCACGTCAGACGCACCGTGGCGCAGGTTCTCCGCAACCGCGGCCCCGAAAACCTGCTCGCCGCCGACCGCCATGACCGGCAGGTCGAGTGGCCGGGACAGGTGCCTTGTGTTGTGTTCGATCTCGCGGCCGCGATAGCGGGCGAAAGCCGAGGCCATGGCGCCGGGGCGGGTGTAGCACCGTACGTACTCGTCAACCGCCGCCGGCGTCGGCACCCCGGGATTCGCGGAGAATGCGCGGAAGAACCAGTCGAGGTAGGCGCGCTCCCTTCCGGCGACCATGCGCTCCGGAAGCTCCGGTATTTGATGAAAGCCGACGAACCAGGCACCGCCGCCGCCTGACCCCGTTTCGGTCCACGGGCCGGCGGGCATCGCCTCCAGCACGGCGAGACGGCGTACTTCCTCCGGATGGGCCGCCGCGAACGCAAACGCCGTCGACCCGCCCCAGTCCTGTCCGGCGAGCATCACCGGACCAAGACCAAGCTCGGCGACAAGCCCGTGCAGATCGTCTGCACCAGTGGTGACATCGTTGGGCTGGGTCCCCGGATCAGAGTCCCCGAGTCCGCGCAGGTCCAAGGCGATGACGGTGTGGCGCTCGGCCAGCCTCGGCATGACATCTCGCCACGCGTACCAGGTGTTCGGGAACCCGTGCAGCAGAACGATCGGCGTCCCGGAACCGCCGATCACGTAATGCATTCGCACGTCATTCACCAGCCGCCGTTCACTGGTGAAACCCGGCGGCGGAGCCGCCGCCGGCGGCGCGAAACCGGGCGTGCCGGGCACGTACGCAGCCGGCAGCTCCTCGCGCATCGGTCGCCAGCGGCCGGCCCGCATGGGCGTGGCGGGATCGACGACGAGCTCGCTGACTCGAGCCCTGAACTCCCGTGTATGCGCCTTGGCCTTGTGTTCCTCGAGAGCATCCTGGGACGCCCAGATCTCGTACCCCAGCACGCGCGTGTCGTCGTCAGGATCAAACCCCACCTCAAAGCGCACCACCCCGTTCTCCTGGCGCGTCGCGTCGACCAGCCGGTCGAGAGCCTCGCGCATCTCCCGCTGGGCACCGGGCCTTGTGGTCAGCTCCACGACGAGCAGCACCTGCGGGGAAGCCGGTTCGGTCATGGTGATCCTTTCCCTGAGCCAATTACATTACGATATACACTCAGAACATAATGAACGATCCGCGGACGAAGCCCGGACGGCCGAGGAACCCGGCCCTGGACCTGGCGATCTTGTCCGCCGCGGCCCGCCAGCTCGGCGAGCTCGGCTACGCCCGCATGTCGCTGGAATCGGTGGCGGCCGCCGCGGGCACCACCGTGCCCAGCCTCCGGCGGCGGTACCGGAACAAGGCGGAGCTGGTCGCCGCGGTGATCGGCTCGCTACGGGTCGAGGACCCGCCCGCCGGCGCCCCGTCCCCGCGCGCCCACGCCCTGGCGATCCTGGAGAACTTCCACAGCAACCTGCGGGCCATCCCCGCGCTGGCCGTCCTCGGCTCACTGCTCGCCGAAGAGGAACGCCACCCCGAACTGCTCCACCTCTTCAAGACCCGCATCGTCGAGCCGCGACGGGCGCTGCTCCGGCAAGCACTGGCGGCAGGCGACCTCCCGGACTCCACCGACCTCGACGCGCTCACCAGCATGCTCATCGGCTCCTTCTACGGCCGCTACGTCACCATCGCCGGCATCCCCGACGACTGGCCAGATCGCGTGCTGAGCGCCGTATGGCCACACGACACCGACACCGCGTCACCGCGTCATGATCACAGCCCGTTACCGAGATAGGCAGGCCGGAACCAGAGCCACGTTCCATTGCTTCGGGTGCGGCGACGGTGGTGACGCCGAGGACTTCCGGGTCAGGCGCGGATCGCTGTGACCTCGGCAAATACCGGCACGGACCTATTCGGAACGCAGGGCCACCGCGATGCGGTTACCGTTGCGGGCGAATCTAGCGGGGCATCCGCGCACCCCGAGTCCAGCACGCCATGGGGCGGTTCCCAGCTCCTCTGCAACCGAGGATTCGTGACTATGAAGGCAACGATCACCCCCGAAGCCGAAAACGCCATCGCCGACATCGCGCAACGCTACGGGCTCTCCCGCGAGTCGGTGCTGGCCATGTTTTTTGCCGTGAACGCCGGCGGCGGCACCATGGCCCAGTTCTCCATCCCCGAGCTCGGCGGGTCCGGGCAATGGATGCGGGGCGGGATGACGATGGTCGGGAACATGTTCGACAACGCGCTCAAGGCGCGCGTCGATGCGCTGTGCGGCGAGTTGGCCCAACTGCTTGCGACCACCCCGGTGTTTCCCGCCTCGACCACGGACTACCAAGTCGGGTTCACCTCGGCCAACTGGTGGCCTGCCGACCTTGGCGTTCCCAGCGCATCCGGCGGGCAGAACGACGCGCGCTACGCGATCTTCCCGAGCACCCAGCGGCTGGCGATCCAGATCAACGGCGTCACAAAGGTTTTTGACACAGGCAAGCACCACATCGGTGGCGTGCAACAGCAGCAAGGCACCGGATACGGCTCGGCGAGCTTCACCAGCCAGCTCGGCACCTTCGACGTATCGAGCCTGCCCGAGCTCGGTGCGCAGCAGGTGGCCGAAACTCCTACCGCCGCGCCCGCCCCGCGGAACCAGCCCGACCCGGCGCCGCGGTCCGCACCTCAGGCGCAGGCACCCGAGCCCGCGTCCGGCGCGTCCGGGGATTCCGCGACCATCGTCGCGGACATCGAGTCGCTAGCCGGGCTGCATCAGCGCGGCATCCTCTCCGACGAGGAGTTCGCCACGAAGAAGGCCGAACTGCTCGGCCGGCTCTGAGCCGCTACCGCTCGGGGGCCGATCCGGTGGGCCAGCTCCAGGGCCAGCTCCAGCGCGAGGCGGCGTTCGCCGGGTGGGCGGCCGAGCAGTTCGGTGGCGCGGGCGACCCGCTGCAGCACGGTGTTGCGGTGGGTGTGCAGGCGCTCGGCGGTGCGCGGCGCGTTGTCGGCCTCGTCCAGGAACACCCGCAGCGTCTCCCGGAGCCGGGCGGCGGAGGCCGTGTCCTCGGCGAGCGGGCCCAGCGTGGCCGCCACGAACTCGGCAGCCCTGGCCCGGTCGTGCGCGGCCAGCGCGGTGACCTCGAGGTCCTGGTGGAACGCCAGCCGCTCGCCACCTGACTGGCCGGCGAGCAGGCCCTGCACCGTCAGCGCGGCCTCGTGCGAGCGGCGGAACCCGGTGATCCCCGCTCGCGTCGGGCCCACCGCGACCCGGATCCGGGGGTGCGCGCTGGCCATCGCGGCGTGCAGGGCGGCCGGCTCGGGATCGGTGCGGGTGCCCAGCCACGCCCAGAGTGTCGACGAGGCGGCGGGGAAGATCAGCGGCCGGTGCGCCCCGGCGGCGTGCGCCAGCAGTCCCGCGGCCGACTCCAGCGCGCCGTGCGTGCCCTCGTCGGAGCGCTCGCCGGATTCGGTCCAGAGCACGAGCGCGGTGTGTCGGCGGTCGAGGTCGTACCCGAGGCGCTCGCCGGCGCGGCGGCGGTCGATCGGGGCGCCGTCCAGGATCAGCCGGACCGTCTCGATCCGCCGGGCCAGCGCGCCGCCGAGCACCTCCTCGCGCTCGCGCTGGGCCTCGTCGAGGACCCGCGCGATCACCTCGTCCACGTAGTCGAAGAGGAAGCCCGAGGAGATCTCCAGCACCTCCATCAGCCGCGGGCCGGACGGCACGACCTGGGCGGCCGCCGCCATCCAGCGCTTCCAGGCGATGTTCTGCCCGCGCCGGTAGGCCTGGAACACCCCGTCCAGGTCCACCCCGCGCCGCACCACCGTGCGCACGACGTCCAGCGCCTCCGGCGGGACCTCGATCCGAGGGCGCCGGCCGTCGCGGCGGGCCAGGGCGGTGAGGATGCGCTCGGCGTTGGCCCGGTTGCTGGCTGACACCTCCTGCGCGATGGCGGCGTCCGCGCCCAGCTCCGGGGTCAGCAGGAGCTCGGCGGCGTCCATCTCGGCGCCGAGGTCGTCCAGGTCGGCCAGCAGCAGGTCGGCCACGTCCGCTATCAGCTCGTCGACGGCGCGCTCGGCCATCGGACCAGTGTGCACCCGCACATATGCGCAGTCCAAGTATGGGTGTTCGAACATGGTGGTGGGCGCCGCCGGCTCGTAGCGTTAGCCCCATCAGAGCCAGGTCGATCCGAGCGGGAGGCACGACGATGAGCAGCCCAACCACCACCACCGAGGTCGATGTCCTCATCGTGGGCGCCGGCATCTCCGGGATCGGCGCGGCCTACCACCTGAAGTCCCGCACGCCGGGCACGACATTCGCCGTGCTGGAGGGCCGGGACGCGATCGGCGGCACCTGGGACCTGTTCCGCTACCCCGGCATCCGGTCCGACTCGGACATGCCCACCTTCGGCTTCGCGCACAAGCCGTGGACGCACCGCAACTCCATCTCCGAGGCCCGGTTCATCCTGGACTACCTGCACGACACGGTCCGGGAGAACGACCTCGAGCGGCACATCCACTTCGGCCACCGGGTGCTCAGCGCGGACTTCTCCTCCGCGACCGGCCGCTGGACGGTCACCGCCCGCCGCGGTGACGAGGTGGTCGAGTTCAGCGCGAAGTTCCTGTTCTCCGGTACCGGCTACTACGACTACGCCGCCGGGCACACCCCGGACTTCGCCGGCATCGAAGACTTCGCCGGCACGGTGGTGCACCCGCAAGCCTGGCCCGAGGACCTCGACTACACCGGCAAGAAGGTCGTGGTGATCGGCAGCGGGGCCACCGCCGTCACCGTGGTGCCCTCGATGGCCGGCCGCGCCGAGCACGTCACCATGCTGCAGCGCTCGCCGAGCTACGTGCTGTCGCTGCCGGCCGCCGACCCGATCGCCAACCTGCTCAACCGGGTGCTCGGCGCCGACCGCGCGTACCCGATCATCCGCCGCAAGAACATCCGCCAGCAGCGCGCGATCTACAAGTTCTGCCAGCGCTTCCCGAAGCTGGCCCGCCGGCTGCTGATGGCCGACGTCCGCCGCCGGCTGCCCGAGGGCTACGACGTCGACACGCACTTCGGCCCGCGCTACAACCCGTGGGACCAGCGACTGTGCATGGTGCCGAACGGCGACCTGTTCACCGCGATCTCCAGCGGCGGCGCGTCCGTGGTGACCGACCGGATCGACCGGTTCACCCCGACCGGCATCCTGCTGGAGTCCGGCGTCGAGCTCGAGGCCGACATCGTGGTCACCGCCACCGGGCTGAACATCATGCCGCTCGGCGGCATCGGCCTCAGCGTCGACGAGGCGCCGGTCGAGCTGTCCGAGACCGTGGTCTTCAAGTCGATGCTGCTCAGCGGGGTGCCGAACTTCGCGTTCGCCGTCGGCTACACGAACATCTCCTGGACGCTCAAGGTCGACCTCGTCTGCGAGCACTTCTGCCGGCTGCTCGAGCACATGGCGGCGACCGGGCAGGACACCGTGGTCCCGGTGCTGGACGACGCCGACCAGGCGCGTGGCCCGCTGCTGGACCTCAGCTCCGGCTACGTGCAGCGCCGGATCGCGGCCTTCCCCAAGGCCGGCACCCGCGGCCCGTGGACCGCGGAGCACGCCTACGAGCAGGACGTCGAGCGCCTGCGCCGGGGCCCGGTCGAGGACCCCGCGCTGCGGTTCACCAGCTACCGTCCCGTCGCGGCGGTCGCCTCCCAGGACTGAGCGAGGTTGGTCGGTCCCGAAGCCAGCCCGTCACGGCCTGCGCCGGGCCTTGCCGGAGCTGACCTGCGCGTTCATCTCGACTGCGAGTCGGCGACAATGAGTAGTCATGGGCGATATGGGCGTGAACGGTGAGAAATTGGAAGTTGGCCCGGACGGCCAGGGCCACTTTCGGGTCGCGGTGGCTTCGCTCCCTGAGTTCAAGGCCATCGTCGCCAGGCTTTCCCCTTGCGCAGTGCTGTACGAGAAGGGCAAGCCCCACCAGCTCCGTCTGACCGACCCAAACCCGGCGCCGCCCGCTACCTTCCCTGCGGTGGTCGCGTTCGCCGTGCGCGAGACGCCGATGCCGGCGGGCTCGCCACGCGAGCTGATGATCTTGTCTAGTCCATCGGTCGAGGGTCCAGCGCCCCGCATTGGCGTGGTCGAGCACACCCCGCCCGCCGAGGTCGGCGCACCTGGCTACCTAGTGGTGCTGTGCGACAGCCAGGACGAGTACCAGGCGATCACCGAGCGCCTGGCCGCGTCGGAAGGCGGCATCCTGATGTCTCAGAACGGCGGTGTCTGGGCGCTACAGCACCGGTCCGACGACGGCACCGCCAACGGTCCGTTCCCGCAGACGGTGCGGTTCGAAGTTACTGGGCTCCCCCCGGGCTGACCCGCGAACCCTCGCCTACCCGGACCCCGAGGGCAACGTCCGGGTTCTTCCATTCGGAGATGCGGGCATGGTCATCTACCTGATCCTCGAGAACCAGCAGCGCGTCGATGTGCTGGAAGTCGTTTGGGGGTCTTGAGACGAGACGGACAGCTGATCAACCGCCCGCCTCAATTCCGTTCCGTACAACGAGTCTCAGTAGACGCTGGCACGTCGCTGTACGGCGAGGACCGGGCCAGAAGTTTGGTTGATCACGCTGGCGACATACGGACGGCGCGAAGTTCGCTGTCTCGCGCGTCGGTGACCGCTTCGGGCTGCGAGATCATGATCACGTGTGAGCCGTCGATCTCGGTGATGTTGGCTCGTGCACGCTTGGCCATGGACAGCGCGATGTCGCTGCCGGCCGCTTTGTCGGCCATGCCGACCGCAGCCCACGCGCGGAGGCTCTTCCAGGCTGGGGGGCCGCTCACCTCGAAGAATGTGCCCGCCGCGATCGGCCGCTGGGACAGTGCAGCACGGGAGCGACGAGAGACGCCATGTGAACGGACTACCGGAGAGGTCCAAACGACGGAGTGCGTCTAGTGGGGGCGGCCGGCGAGGAAGCGGCGAAGTTGAGCAGCTAGTTCCTCGGGAGCATCCTCCGCCATGTGGTGGCCGCTGTCGATGGGCCCGCCGCTGAGATCGGTGGTCCAGGGACTCCAGACGCTGAGAACATCGCCGTGCAACTCCTGCAGGTCGTCACCACTGGACCACAGCACGAGTGTGGGGCAGCTGACGCGGCGGCCAGCGGCGCGATCCGCCTCGTCCGCGGCGCGGTCGACACCCAGCCCGGCGCGGTAGTCCTCCAACATCGCACGCACCGTCGCCGGGTTGTGGATCGCCTGATGGAAGTCGGCGTAATTCTCCGCTCCCATACGAGCGGGATCCCCCCCGTACCAAGCATCCGGGTCGGCGAGAATGGCACGTTCGGGCTTCTCGGGTTGAGCGAAGAAGAACCAGTGCCACCAGGCGGTGGCGAATCGGGCATCCGTCCGATCCAAAGCGTCGGCGATCGGCACGCTGTCCAGCACGGCCAAATGCGTCACCAGCCCGGGAGCATCCATTGCTAGCCGGAACGCCACATAGCTACCTCGATCGTGGCCTACGACCGCAAACCGCTCATGGCCCAGGTGATGCATCAATTCCCGCACGTCAGCGGCCATGGCCCGCTTGGAGTACGGAGAATGATCGGCGGTGGTGGGCGGCTTGTCGGACTGCCCGTATCCGCGCAGGTCCGGACACACGACCCGGTGCCCGCCGGCGGCCAGCAGCAGCGCTACCCGGTACCAGGTGGTGTGGGTACGCGGATGCCCGTGCAGCAGTACGACCGGCGGGCCTGCACCACCCTGGCGGACCCGCAACCGCACACCCCGCGCGACCTCGACCATCCCCTCGTCAAACCCGGCAAACATGCTCCCGATCATGCCGCAATGACAACTAACCCGATTCCGTGAAGTTGGTGTCCGGCCCATATGACTGGGCCGCGTAGCGCACCGATCGGCGAGCTACCCGGCCCAGTTAGCCTTCTACGGCTAACTCTTGAACACGTCCTTGATCTTCTCGCCGACCTGCTTCACGTTACCTTTTACCTGATCACCGTGGCCTTCGGCTTCCAGCTTCGGGTTGTCGGTCGCCTTACCGGCACCTTCTTTGACCTTGCCCTTGAGCTCTTCAGCCTTATTGTCGATCTTGTCGCCTAAGCCCATCTTGATCGCTCCTTCTCGAGGTGAGAACCACCGGATTTTGCCCGGCGAGGCGGTCCGGGCGGGCCGTCCCTGTTGATTACCCCGAAACTGTCCCTCAGGAACGTCTCTCGCCCCACAGCCTCGGTGCCTAGACGAACGTCGAGATAAGTAATGTCAGCAAGAGGCCCGTGATGGAAATCAGCGTCGCCATTACCGACCACGTTTTTATGGTTTCCCAGACGGTCATGCCGAAGTACTCCTTGACTAGCCAGAATCCCGCGTCATTGACGTGTGAGAAGAACAGGGACCCGGCGCCGACCGAGAGCACCACTAGTGGTGGCGCCGACACCACCCGTGGCGACGACGGGTGCCACGACTGCCTGCTGGCCGGCGGGAGCTGGGTCACCCGGCAGCCGAACGCGCCCGCTGAGGTAGCCACCACCGTCGCTGGCGGCGCCGCCCGGGCCACTTCGCATACCTGGTGGAGGCACTTCGCATGGCTGACCTGCACTTCGCACAGTGTGTGAGGTATGCGAGGTGCACCCTGGCTAGCGAAGTGATCACCATCTGCAACGCCGGGGCGCTGGCAGATCTGAACCAGGCAGCTGACCGTTGGCCACGCTTCGTCGCCGCGCTAGCGCGGCCCGAGCCGTTCGCTTCGGTGCATGCGGTTCCGCTGCGGCTGCGCGGGCAAGCAATCGGAGTGCTGAACCTGCTACACCGGGACTACGTCCGCGGCCACAACCTGCGCCTCGCCGTCGTCGCCGGCCTGCTCGCCACCAGACAGCTCGACCCGGCCCGCATCCTGCCCGCTCCAGCTCCCCGGGCCCGAGGTGCTAACCGGCGGTAGCTATTACTGACCAGCCCGTGCCGAGCAGCTCGGGTCTGCCTGGGCTCGATCTGCCCGCGAAACCTTCATTGCAGGATCCAGGTGTCTTTCGCGCCGCCGCCTCGCGAGGAGTTGACGATCATGCTGCCAGCCGGTGCGACCCGGCTCAGCGCGGCGGGGAGAACGTCGAGCTGTCTGCGCTCGCCGTGGCGGGATTGCAGCACGAACGCCCGCAGGTCGACCGCGCGCGGTTGCAGTCTGCCTTCGGCGAACGTCGGGTGCGTGGAGAGCGTGATAATGTCTTGGGCGACCCACCGGTGCGGGTGCGCGCGGATCGCCTCGGCCAGCGCCGCGAGCTCCGCGGGGTCCGCGTGTGGGCCGATCACGACGCCTTGCCCGCCGTGACCGTCAACGGGCTTTAGCACTAGTTCGTCGAGCCGGTCGAGGACCTCGGTGAGCCGGTCGGTCTCGACACACGGGTAGGTCGGCACGTTGGCCAGCAACGCGGACTCGTCCAGGTAGAAGGAGATCATCTTCGGGACGTAGGTGTAGATGCGCTTGTCGTCGGCGACGCCGTTGCCCAGCGCGTTGAGCAACGCCACCTGGCCCCGGGCGACCGCATCAACCAGCGCCGGTCCGATCGGGCGCCCATCCGCGCCGGGGGCCTGCATCAGGGTCTGCTCGTCCAGCCTGCGGTATAGCGCGCGGATCCGCCGGGTCCCGCCGCCAACCTGGTAGACCCCGTCGTCGGTAACCTGCAGGTCGCCCGGGGTGAGTAGAGGGATACCCATCCGCTCGGCGAGCAGGCGGTGCTCGAAGAACGCCGAGTCGAACTGGCCGGCCGACAACAGCGCGGCCTGATCGGCGCCAACCGCGTCGACTTCGACGCCGGAGAGCAGCGCCGAGCGCAACCGGCCCGGCACCCCCTCAAGCGCGACGACGCCAGCGGGTGGTTCCAGGTCGGGCATGACGCTTCGCACCAGCCGCCGGCTCATGATCGAGTAGCCGATGCCCGAGGGAACCCGCAGGTTGTCCTCGAGCACCAGCCAATTAGCGGCGCGGTCGCGAACCAGGTCGATCCCACCGACCGCCACCCGCACCGCGTCCGCCGGGACAAGCCTGCCCCGCGGTGTGTAGCCCGGCGAATCCTCGATCACCGAGGCCGGGACGACACCCTCGGCGACGATGCGGCGCTCGCCGTAGACATCGGCCAGGAATGCCTCCAGCGCCCGCACGCGCTGGGTGAGGCCCGCACCGAGCCTCGCCCACTCGTCCGCGGTGACAATGCGCGGCACCAAATCCAGCGGGAAGAGCCGGTCCTGATCACCGTCGGCGACCCGGAATGTGACCCCGCGGGCCCGCTGCTCGGAACGCAGCGCCGCCTCGGCGGCGAGCATCCCGCGCGGCCCCAGCCGCTCCAGGGTCCGAAACATCCAGCCGTAGTGCGGCGTCACGGCGCCATCGTCGCCGAGGGCCTCGTCGAACCCGGCGGGCCGGTATCCCGAAAGCAACTCCGCGGCCACCGGGGCGGTAGCGGGCGGGTTGAGCGGGACCGATCGGCCCATCGTGTGTGCCAGCAGCGCATCGACGACGTCGGTGAGCTCGCCGCGACGGCCGAACGCGCGGCGCTGCAGGGCGGCCGCGCTACCCCGAGCCATTGTGGCATCTGACAGCGCCAGCACCTGCTCCCAGTCGCCCAACGCCTCCAGCTGCGGACGCAGCTGCTCGACCAGTCCCGCGACCAGCAGCGACGGGGCGACCAACACTGGGCCACCCATAAGGTCGACGAGATCGCCCTCCAGTCCTGAGCGCGCCGCCCGCCAGCTCGCCGCCCGCAGCAGCTCGTGGCGAGCCACCGGCTCCGGATGACCGGCCTCCGTGTCCTGGCGGGCACGAGTGACCAGCGCACGGAACAGGCCGGCGATGAGCACGACGTCCTCGACTTGCGGGCACGCATCGCACACCCGCAGCTCGACAGTGGGCAGGTGCGCGCTCGGCCGAATGTCGAAGTAGACCATGCCCGGGTCGCTGATTGTCCCCGATGCGATGAGCTGGGCGAGCATCTCGTCGTAGTCCGCGGCGCTGCTCACCGAGGTGGCCGGGCCGGCGGTGGGCCAGCGCTGCCACACTATGCTGCGGTACGAGCCGTAGCCGGAGTCGCGGCCACGCCAATACGGCGAGCTCGCCGAGATCGCCAACAGTGTCGGCAGGTAGGGCGCGCAGCGGCGCACGACCTCGACCGCAACGTCTCGATCCGGCACATCAACGTGTACCTGGGCCCCGCAGATGTGCTGCTCGCGGGCCAACACCTGATACTCGTGCTGCATCCGCTCGTAGCGGGCGCCCGCGGAAATGTCGTCACCGGACAGGTCCACCAACGGCACCGTGCCCGCCGCGACCACACCCAGGCCGAGCGGTCGCGCGGCGTCGTCGAGGGACCTACGCAGCCGCGTGAGGTGCCGATACAGATCGTCAAGAGTCGTGCACGGCGGAGAGTTGGTCTCGACCAACGAACGCTGCAGCTCCGCGGCGAACTCGGCGCCGCCGAGTTGGGCGAGCAGCGCGTCAACCTCCGGGGCCGCGTGCCTGCTCTCCAGGTCGACGACGTGGAACTCCTCCTCAACGCCGATCAACGGAAGGGCCGCACTCATACCCATCCCCGGTATTCGGCATCACTCATATGGGTGACATTAGGCGGCTCGCATCACAACCGCCAGGCTGGTCATGACGCCCGGAGATTCAAGCACCCGATCGAACTCCGGACGCTAGTCCGGGACGCGAGCACCCGTCTCCGCCGCCTTGCAACGGCAGCCGGAGCAGATTGGTGGGGATGGTGACGACCTGCCCCTACCGACAGGCGGCCCGGCGAGGTCCGCGGCACGGCCACCCCACCACTGGTCGGACGTCAGCTCTTGAAGACGTCCTTAATTTTCTCGCCGACCCGTGCTTGCGCTACCGGCCGGGCGGTCCTCCAGAAGCGACCAGGCTCGTTGTTCGGGGAGCGTAGGGTTGGGGCTCTCGGGAGTTCTCCGCGCGTGGGCGGCCAAGCCCTCGTCGTTCTCGAGGAACGCCCCAGGCCGGGCAGCACGGCTGTTCGGAGACCGGAGCACCGGCATGACGTCGGCCCCGACCACTCGGGCACGATCCGATCGCTCAAGGTCCACGACAGTCGGTGACGCCACATCGGCCGCGTCCGGAACGCCTGGGGACACGCGGGCCCTGGCCCGGACAATGCTCCGGTTCGAGCGGGTCACGAAGATCTACCAAATGGGCGTGAACGAGGTCCGTGCTCTGGATGGCGTCGATCTGAGCATTGACGAGGGTGAACTGGTGGCGATCATGGGCCCGTCCGGCTCGGGCAAGACCACCATGATGAATATCTTGGGCTGCCTGGACGTTCCGACCGAAGGGCGCTACCACCTCGACGGGATCGATGTGGCTGCGCGCACCGACAACGAGCTAGCCGCGATCCGTAACCGCAAGATCGGGTTCGTGTTCCAGTCGTTCAACCTGATCCCGCGCACCAACGCGCTGCGCAACGTCGAGCTCCCGCTCATCTACGCCGGTGTCCGCGACCGGGCGGCGCGGGCTGTGCGGGCGCTGGAACAGGTTGGGTTGGCTGATCGGCGCAAGCACATGCCCAACGAGCTTTCCGGTGGCCAGCAGCAGCGAGTGGCGATTGCGCGAGCGTTGGTGAGCGACCCGGCGATGTTGCTGGCCGACGAGCCAACGGGCAACCTGGACTCGGCGTCCAGCATGGAGATCATGAAGCTGTTGGTTGCGCTGAACGAGGCGGGCCGCACGGTGGTGCTGATCACTCACGAAGAAGACATCGCCAGGTTTGCCAAGCGGGTTGTCCGGCTGCGTGACGGCAGGATCGTGAGCGATCAGCTTCAACAGGTGCGCACGGACACGAGCGTGGCCCGACGTCCTCGTCAACTGCCGGCGGACGGGAATGACCTTCTCAGCCGGGTGTAGCGCCGCACGGCGTTGTAGCTGACGAACCCTTG
>DATHIT010000869.1:0-8859 GCA_035489915.1 Pseudonocardia sp.
CGGCGCAGCAGCAGCTCCTGGGAGGTGAACGGGGCGGACAGCTCGGCCACCTGGACGCCACTGATGCCGGCCGCCGCGCCGGCGGCCCCGGCCGAGGGTGCCCGGGACAGATCGCGGGCGCCGAGTGCGGGGGAGTCCACCCGGTGCTCCAGCCCGGTGATCCAGGCGGGACGGTCGCACAGCTCGGCGGCCCGGTGCCCGGCGGCGAGCACGATCGCGGCGGCGCCGTCGGTGATCGGTGCGCAGTCGTGCGCGCGCAGCGGGTCCGCCAGGTACGGGGTGTCCAGCAAGGTGTCCGGGTCCACCGGGTCACGGAGCTGGGCGTTCGGGTTGGTGGCGGCGGCCGCGCGGCTGCGGGCGGCCACCTCGGCCATCTCCTTCTCGCTCCACAGCCCGGCGTCGATGCCGAGGCGGGCCTGCAGCGCGGCGATGCTCACCGAGTCCGGCCAGAGCGGCGCCACCAGGTACGGGTCCAGCTGCAGGGCAAGTACCCGGCGCAGGTCACCGGCGCTGGACTTGCCGAACCCGTACACCAGCGCGGTGTCCACCTCGCCGGTGCGGATCTTCACCCAGGCCTCGTAGAGCGCCCAGGCCGCGTCCGACTCCACGTGCGACTCGGCGATCGGCGGCAGCGCCCCGATGGCGTCCACCGCGGAGACGAAGGAGAACGCCCGCCCGGCCAGGTAATCCGAGGACCCCGAGCACCAGAACCCGACCTCTCGGCGGGACAGCCCGGTCTCGGCCAGCACTCGCTGGAACACCGGGACCAGCATCTCCACGCCGTTGGTGGTGCCGGTGGTCTCCCGCACCTGCGGGGACTGGGCGAAGCCGACCACGGCGACCTCGGGAAAGCTACTCATTACAGGTACCCCGCGTACGACTCGAACTCCGCGTCCGGCTCACCGGTGGGGCGGAAGTGGTCGATGTTGCCCAGCGTGGTGCCCCACTCCTCACGCGGCCGCCACTGCGCCTTCACCCGCATGCCCATCCGCACCTCGTCGGCCGCGCAGCCCAGCACCAGGTGCATCAGCGGGATGTCCGCCCCGTCCAACAGCACGTAGGCGGACACGTACGGAGGGGTGATGCGCTGGCCCAGGAACGGCACGTTGACGATGCAGAAGGTGGTGACGGTGCCGGTGTCCGGCAGCTCCACCTCTTCCTCGGTGGGCACCCCGTCGGTGGGGCAGGCGCCGCGCGGCGGGATGTACACCTTCCGGCACTCCGGGCAGCGCTGGCCCAGCAGCCGCCCCTCGGCCAGTCCGCGCAGGTAGCGGCTCTCCTCCAGGGACGCGCTGTGCCGGTAGTGCAGGTGCACCGGCGTAGTGATCATGGTCACCGGGTCCTGGCTGGTCAGGGGTCGTGAGTGGCGATGGTCGCTATAGCGACCATCGCCACTCACGAGGTTGTCCACAGGCTCGAAGCAGGCGATGTCGGTGATGTGCCCGACGGTTTGCTCCGCCCACCGGATCCGCACCCGCATCCCGGTGCGCATGTGAGCCGGCGCGCCCGCGTCGACAGCGTGCAGCAGCGCGGTGTCCGCGCCGTCCAGCCGGACCAATGCCCAGGCGAACGGGTGCTCCAGCGGCTGGCCCTCGAGCGGGGTGGGCTGCCACGACCAGGTCACCACGGTGCCCTCGTCGGCCACCGGGACCCGCTCGCTCAGCGGCTGCCCGGTCACCGGGTCGTACTCCGCCGGGGGCACGTGCACCCGGCCGTCCGACCCGCGCACCCCCTCCACCCGCCGGTCCCGCAGCGCGGTGACGAATCGGGAGAGCACCGGGCCCAGCGAGCGGGTGTAGTCGAACCCCAGCTCCAGCGGGGCGCTCAACGGCGCTTCGGTACCAGCCACCGGCCAAGTAGAACAGGTTCTCGATTCGCCTGGCAAGATGGGCCAGGAACGGTGATCGCCGGAAGGGAGCGCGGCATGCGGCTGGGACTGCAACTGGGCTACTGGGGCGCCGGACCTCCGGACGGTGCCGCCGAGATGGTGGTGGCCGCCGAGCGGGCCGGGTTCGACGCGGTGTTCGCCGCCGAGTCATGGGGTTCGGACGCGTTCACCCCGCTGGCCTGGTGGGGATCGCGCACCGAACGGGTACTGCTGGGCACCTCGGTGGCCCAGCTGTCCGCGCGCACGCCGACCTCGTGCGCGATGCACGCGCTGACCCTGGACCACCTCTCCGGCGGCCGCGCCGTGCTCGGGCTGGGCGTGTCCGGGCCGCAGGTGGTGGAGGGCTGGTACGGCGCCCCGTTCGGCAAACCGCTGGCCCGCACCCGCGAGTACGTCTCGATCGTCCGCCAGGTGCTCGCCCGGGAGTCGCCGGTCACCAACGACGGGCCGCACTACCCGCTGCCCTACGCCGGGCCCGGCGCGGTCGGCCTCGGCAAGCCGCTGCGCCCGATCACCCACCCGCTGCGCGCTGACCTGCCGATCTGGCTGGGCGCCGAGGGCCCGAAGAACGTGGCGCTGGCCGGCGAGATCGCCGACGGCTGGTTGGCCATCTACTACTCGCCCCGACTCGGGCCGACCTATGCCGGGTGGCTGGCCGAGGGCCTGTCCCGGCCGGGAGCGCGGCGCACCCGGGAGGAGTTCACCGTGGCGGCCAGCTGCTCGGTGGTGGTCACCGACGACGCGGCCGGCGAGGTGGCCCGGCTCAAGCACACCATGGCGCTGTACCTGGGCGGGATGGGTGCGCCGGGGCAGAACTTCCACGCCGACGTGTTCTCCCGGATGGGCTACGCCGAGGTGGTCGCCGAGATCGGTGCGCTGTTCCGGGAGGGCCGGCGGGCGGAGGCGGCGGCCGCTGTGCCGGACGAGCTGGTGGAGGACACCGCGATCATCGGGACGGCCGAGCAGGTGCGCGCCGGGGTGGCCCGCTGGCAGGCCGCCGGGGTGGACATGCTGATCGTCGGCTGCCGGGATGTGGATCAGCTCGACAGCGTCGCCGAGACAGTGGCCGAGCCTCTCGTCCGACCCCTTGCCACTGAATGAAACTCGTTCTAGTTTGACGGCGAGCGCGGCCTCACCGCGCGGACAGGGGCAGCGCTGTGACCGCTCTCGGACTGTGGAACATCGCCGAGCATGAGCCCAGTCGGCCGGCGGTGATCGACCCGGATGGCCGCACGCTCAGCTACCGGGAGCTGGCCGCCGAGGCCAACCGCTACGGCCGCGGCCTGCGGGCCATGGGGCTGCGCGCCGGGGACGCCATCGTGCTGATGATGCCCAACGGCGCGGAGCTGCTCGCGGTGCACTTCGCCGCGCTGCAGACCGGGCTCTACATCGTCGCGGTGAACTGGCACCTGGTCGGCCCGGAGGTGGCCTACATCCTCTCCGACAGCGGCGCCAAGGCGTTCGTCACGCATGAGCGGTTCGCCTCGGTGGCTCGGGAGGCCGCCGACGAGGCCGGACTGCCCGCCGGCGCCCGCTTTGCGGTGGGCGAGGTGCCCGGGTTCCGCCCGCTCGACGAACTGGGCGCCGGCGAGCAACCCGGTCGGCCGGACGAACGCACCATGGGCGGCGCGATGCTCTACACCTCAGGCACCACCGGTCGACCCAAGGGGGTGCGCCGGCCCCTCACCGGCGCGGACCCGGACGACGTGCCGGGCACCGCCATCTGGTTCTTCGGCATCTTCGGCATCGCCCCGCACGACAACCACGTGCACCTGTGTGGCTCGCCGCTCTACCACACCGCGGTGCTCAACTTCGTGACCATCTCCATCCAGCTCGGCCACCCGGCGGTGCTGATGGATCGTTGGGATCCGGCCGAGATGCTCCGGCTGGTGGAGAAACACCGGGTCAGCCACAGCCACATGGTGCCCACCCAGTTCGCCCGGCTCCTGGCGCTACCCGAGTCGGAGCGCACCGGCTTCGACCTGTCCTCGATGCGCGCGATGATCCACGGGGCGGCGCCGTGCCCGCAGTCGGTCAAGCGGCGGATGCTGGACTGGTGGGGGCCGGTGGTGGTCGAGTACTACGCGGCCACCGAGGGCGGCGGCACGACGATCATGGCCGAGGAGTGGCTGCGCAAGCCTGGTTCGGTGGGTCGGCCGTGGCCGGGCTCGGTGGTGCGGGTACTCGACGAGGACGGCCATGACGTGTCGACCGGCGAGCCCGGCCTGGTGTACCTGCGGATGGGCACCTCGTCGTTCGAGTACCACGGCGACAAGGAGAAGACCCGCAAGGCGCGGGTGGGGGACCTGTTCACCCTGGGCGACGTGGGCCACCTGGACGCCGACGGCTACCTGTTCCTGCACGACCGGAAGGCCGACATGATCATCACCGGCGGGGTGAACGTGTACCCGGCGGAGATCGAGGGCGAGCTGGCCGGCCATCCGAAGGTGGCCGACGTGGCGGTGTTCGGCATCCCACACCCGGAGTGGGGCGAGGAGATCAAGGCCGTGGTGCAGCCCGCCGACGGGGTCTCGCCCGGCGACGAGCTCACCGAGGAGCTGCTGGCCTACACGCGTACCCGGCTGGCCCGCTTCAAGCTGCCGCGCAGCGTGGACTACGTCACCGAGCTGCCCCGCGACCCGAACGGCAAGCTCTACAAGCGCCGGCTGCGCGATCCGTACTGGACCGAGGCCTCCCGAAGCTGACTACCCGCCGCCCTGGTTACGACGCCGGGTCCGAACGCGCAGGTCAGAGGTCGTGAGTGGCGATGGTCGCTATAGCGACCATCGCCACTCACGAGTCTTGACCTGGTGCGATGTCGCCGAATACCTCGACGACCTTGCCAGGGAAAGCGCTTGCTCGACGGTTCCGCCGCATGGTTGCCTACCGGCAAGTGAATACCCCGCACAGCTCGGAGAATCGGAACGCAACCCCTGATGTCGAACAGCACCGAGGCGACCCCGCGCTCGCCCAGCGAACTGAACCGGGTCATTCTGCGCAAGCTGATGCCGTTGCTGATCGCCGCCTACGCGATGTGCTTCCTGGACCGCACCAACATCGGCATCGCCAAGGACCGGTTGCAGATCGACCTGGGCCTGTCGGCCACCGCCTACGGCATCGGCGCCGGCCTGTTTTTCATCACCTATGCACTGTCCGAGATTCCGTCGAACCTGATCCTGCACCGGGTGGGAGCCCGCTTCTGGATCACCCGGATCATGATCACCTGGGGGCTGATCTCGGCCGGCATGGCGTTCGTCTGGGACGAGTGGTCGTTCTACATCATGCGGATGCTGCTCGGCATCGCCGAGGCCGGGCTGTACCCCGGGGTGATGTACTACCTGACCCGGTGGTTCCGCCGGGAGGATCGGGCCAAGGCCAACGGGTTGTTCCTGCTCGGGGTCTCCCTGGCCACAGTGCTCGGGGCGCCCTGCTCCCGGCGTCCCGATTGAGCGGCGCGACGCTGGCCGGTGGCCTGGCCTTCGTGAACACCATCGGCCTGTTCGGCGGGTTCCTCGGGCCGTACGTGATGGGGGCGATGGAGGACGCCACCGGCAACAAGCTCTCCGGCCTGTGGTTGGTCGTCGGAGTGTGCGTGATCGGCGCCGGGCTGACGTTCCTGCTGCGCTACGGCGAGATCGGCGAGCGGCTGCCAATCCCCGTCCGGCGCCCCGCCCCCGACCGCACAGACTGACCGTCCACCGCGCGGGCCGGCCGCACCGTGCCGAGCCCGCACCGTGCCGGGCCCGCACCTCGCCGGGCCGGGCCGCGGGTTCCGGCCGCACAGACCCAGTGCAGGTCGCACATGCCCTGCATGATCTGTGCCGCGGTGACCTGATCTGTGCGGTACCCGGGCTGTGGCAGCGCACGTTGGGCGGAGCTCGCCCCCTCACACACCTCCAGCGGCTCGACACATCAGCCCAGGCCGCTGTGTCGACGCGAGCCCGGCCTGTGCGCGCGACCACCAGTTCACTCTCAAATGGTCAACACAACGTCATTCGTTTTCGATCAAGAAAAAACACGAACCACGTTGTGTTGACCATGAAGAACGGGGCGCGGCACCGATGGGCTGCCCTGTGCGAGCAGTCGCCGGGCTGTGCCAGCGGGCGGCGGGCAGCGGCGGCGGGGAGTGGCTATTCGCCGCGGAAGTGGGGGGTGCGTTTTTCGGCAAAGGCGCGGGGGCCCTCTTTGGCGTCGGCGCTGGCGAAGACGGCCATACCTAGCTTGGCCTCGAGCTTGAACGCCTCCTGCTCCGGCATGCCCTCGGTCTCCCGGATGGTGCGCAGGATGGCCTGGACCGCGAGCGGGCCGTTGGCGGCCACCAGCTCGGCCAGCTCCAGTGCCTTGGTCAGTGCCTCGCCGTCCGGAACCACGTGCCCGATCAGCCCGACCGCCAGCGCCTCCTCGGCGGACAGGTGCCGGCCGGTGAGCAGGATCTCGGCGGCCAGGGTGTAGGGGATCTGCCGAGGCAGCCGCACCGCCGAGCCACCCAGCGGGAACAGCCCCCACCGGGCCTCGGAAACGCCGAATCTCGCGCTCTGTCCGGCGACTCGGATGTCGGTTGCCTGCAGGATCTCGGTGCCGCCGGCGATCGCCGGGCCCTCCACGGCGGCGATCAGTGGCTTGGTCAGCCGCCGCCCCTTGAGCAGCGGCTCGATCACCGAGAGGTCCCAGCCGCCGCCGGAGAAGCTGTCCCCGGGGTGGGTGCGGGTCATCGCCTTCAGGTCGGCGCCCGCGCAGAACGCCCCGCCGGCGCCGGTCAGCACGCAGGCTCGGATCTCCGGGTCCTCGTCCACCTGGTCCCAGGCCTCGCGCATGATCGACATCATCTCGGCGGACAGCGCGTTTCGGGCCCTCGGCCGGTTCATCGTGACGATCAGGACCGAGCCCCGGCGCTCGACCAGGCAGTGCGGCTGCTCGGCGCCCTCGGGCTGGGCGACGGCGGGTGGGGAGCTCATCGGCAACTCCAGATGCGGGAGCGGAGTATTGTCGAAAACAGTAACATGTTCTAGTTTGTTTCGAATGGCGCTGAACATCGCGGACCTCTTCGAGCACGCCGTCGACCTCGTCCCGGACCGGGTTGCCCTGATCTGCGGAGACGATCGGCTGACCTACGCCCAGCTGGAGGAGAACACCAACCGGCTGGCCCACCACCTGCGCGAACACGGCGTGACGCCTGGGTCGCACGTGGGCATCCAGTGCCAGAACTCGATCGAGGCCGTGCAGGCCATCCTGGCCGCCTACAAGCTTCGCGCGGTGGCCATCAACGTGAACTACCGGTACGTCGAGAACGAGTTGCGGTATCTGTTCGACAACGCTGACCTGGTTGCGCTGGTGCATGACCGCCGCTACACCGACCGGGTCGCCCCGGTGCTGCCCGAGGTGCCGACGCTGCGCCATGTCGTGGTGGTCGACGACAACAGCGAAGTGGCCATCCCGGGCGGACACGGCGTGGACTACCAGGCCGCGCTGGCCAACTCGTCCCCGGCCAGGGACTTCGGCGAGCGCAGCGGGGACGACACCTACGTGCTCTACACCGGCGGCACCACCGGCATGCCCAAGGGCGTGCTGTGGCGCCACAAGGATGTCTGGCGCGCGCTCGGCGGCGGGATCGACTTCATCTCCGGGGAGCCGCTCGCCGACGAGTGGCAGCAGTCCCTGGCTGGCAAGGACTTCGGGCTGGTTCGGCTGTGCCTGCCGCCGCTGATCCACGGTGCGGCGCAGTGGTCGGTGCTGCCCGCGCTGTTCGGCTGCGGGACGGTGGTGCTGGCGCCTCGGTTCGACCCGGTGGACGTCTGGCGCGCCATCGAGCGGAACCGGGTCAATGTGTTGACCATGGTCGGCGACGCGATGGCCCGGCCGCTGATCGAGGCGTTCGACTCAGGCAGCTACGACGTGTCCTCGCTGGTGGCGATGTCCAGCCACGGCGCGCTGTTCTCCCAGTCCGTCCAGGAGCGGTTCCTGGCCGCGCTGCCGAACGTGGTGCTCACCGATGCGATCGGCTCGTCCGAGTCGGGCTTCAACGGCATCCAGCTGGTGGCCAAGGATGCCGAGCGCACCGGGGGGCCCCGGGTCAACCCCGGCCCGGACATGATCGTGATCGACGACGGCGGCCGGCCGGTCCCGGTGGGTTCCGGCCGGGTGGGGCGGGTCGGGCGCGCCGGGCACATCCCGTACGGCTACTACAAGGATCCGGTGAAGACCGCTGAGCTGTTCGTCGAGGTGGACGGCACCCGCTACGTGGTGCCTGGCGACTACGCGCGGATGGAATCGGACGGCACCATGACGCTGCTCGGGCGCGGCAACGTGTCGGTCAATACCGGTGGGGAGAAGGTTTTCCCCGAAGAGGTGGAGGGCGCGCTCAAGTCGCACCCCGACGTCTTCGACGCACTGGTGATCGGGGTGCCGGACGAGCGACTGGGCCAGCGGGTCGGCGCGGTGGTGCAACCCCGGCCAGGTAGCACCCCGGATCTGCCCACGTTGGACGCACACGTGCGCTCGCTGCTCGCCGGGTACAAGGTGCCGCGCAGCCTTTGGCTGGTCGAGCAGGTCGGGCGCTCACCCAGCGGCAAGCCGGACTACCGGTGGGCCCAGGAGTACGCCGCCGCGCACGAGCCGGTCGCGGCACGCCCGACCAGCTGAAACGGAGGCAGTGTGCACACCGAGGTCTGTGACCGGTTCGGCATCGAGCACGCAATCTTCGGGTTCACCCCGTCCGAGCATGTGGCGGCGGCGATCAGCCGCGCCGGCGGACTCGGGGTGCTCGGCTGCGTGCGGTACAACGACCCGGCCGAGCTGGACCGGGCGCTGCACTGGATGGACGAGCACACCGACGGCCGGCCCTACGGCGTGGACATCGTGATGCCGGCGACGGTGCCCACCGAAGGCACCCCGGTGGACCTGGGCACCCTGATCCCGGCCGGGCACCGTGAGTTCGTCGAGCGCACCCTCACCGAGCTCGGCGTGCCCCCGCT
>DATHIT010000870.1:0-13078 GCA_035489915.1 Pseudonocardia sp.
GCTGACCGTCGGGCCCGATGGTCCGATTTTGCTGCAGGATCACTATCTGATCGAGCAGATGGCGAACTTCAACCGGGAGCGGATCCCGGAGCGCCAGCCGCACGCCAAGGGCGGTGGCGCGTTCGGCACCTTCGAGGTGACAGACGATGTCAGCGCTTACACCAAGGCGGCGGTGTTCCAGCCGGGCGCCAAGTCCGACACGCTGGTGCGGTTCTCCAGCGTGGCCGGCGAGCGGGGCAGCCCCGACACCTGGCGGGACCCGCGCGGCTTTGCCGTGAAGCTCTACACCTCCGAGGGCAACCTGGACATCGTCGGCAACAACGTGCCGATCTTCTTCATCCGGGACCCGCTGAAGTTCCAGCACTTCATCCGGTCGCAGAAGCGGCGGTTGGCGAACAACCTGCGTGACAACGACATGCAGTGGGACTTCTGGACGTTGGTGCCGGAGTCCGCGCACATGCTGTCCTGGCTGATGGGTGACCGGGGCATCCCGAGGACCTGGCGGAACATGAACGGGTACTCCAGCCACACCTACAGCTGGGTCAACGCCGCCGGCGAGATCTTCTGGGTGAAGTACCACTGGAAGACCGACCAGGGGATCGACTTCCTGCCCCAGGCCGAAGCCGACGAGCTGGCCGGCAAGGATGGCGACTACCACCAGCGTGACCTGTACAACGCGATCGAGCGCGGGGACCACCCGAGCTGGTCACTGAAGATGCAGATCATGCCGTTCGAAGAGGCCAAGACCTACCGGTTCAACCCGTTCGATCTGACCAAGGTGTGGCCGCACCGGGACTACCCGCTGATCGACGTGGGCACCTTGACGCTGAACCGCAACGTCGCCGACTACCACACCGAGATGGAGCAGGCCGCGTTCGAGCCGAACAACACGGTGTCCGGCACCGGGCTGTCTCCGGACAAGATGCTGCTGGCCCGCGGCTTTTCCTACGCCGACGCGCACCGCGCCCGGCTCGGGGTCAACTACAAGCAGATCCCGGTCAACTCGCCCAAGGTTGAGGTGAACAGCTACTCCAAGGACGGTGGGATGCGCATTCGCAACGCCTCCGACCCGGTGTACGCGCCGAACTCCTACGGCGGCCCGAAGGCCGACCCGAGCCGCACCGCCGAGTCCCTCTGGTACTCCGACGGCGAGATGGTCCGGCAGGCCTACACGCTGCGCAAGGATGATGACGACTTCCGCCAGGCCAACACCATGGTCCGGGAAGTACTCAACGACGAGCAGCGCGCACGGTTGGTGTCCAACGTCTCCGGCCACCTGCTGGGCGGGGTCAGCGAGCCGATCCTGCTGCGTGCGTTCGAGTACTGGAAGAACATCGACAAGGAAATCGGCGACCGGATCGAGCAGGCGGTGCGCAGCGCCGCGCCAACGCACTAACTAACTGACGCACCACCACCACCACGCGATACCCGCCGGCCCCCCTCCCGCCAGGGAGCGGGGCCGGCGCCCGTTCAGTCCTTCCGCGAGTCGGCGCTCTCAGCACACTGAGTCGGCGCTCTCAGCACACGAAAACAGGCGACACCGCGATCGATCGCCTGGTCCGAGGTCGCGCTGCGTCCGTGAGCGCCGGCGCCGTCCGAGGCGCTCACACACAGTCGTGCGGGTAGCGGGTGCACCACGGGGTGACGCCCGGCAGCCGGTGTCGGTGCTCGGCCACCCACCGGTAGCCCCGCCGCTGGATCCCTGAGGTGCGCCGGTAGAGCCGTTCCGGCCAGGTGGTGCCCAGGGCCACCGCGAGCGCGGCGTTGATCGCTTCTGCGCCCTCCGCCCGCGCGCCGTCCGCCCCGCGCCACTGCACCGATGCCGCGCATTCCTCCCGGCTGATGCCGAGGCGCTCGGGAACGCCGGAGCGCTGGTACGGAGCGGTCTCGATCCGCCGGCGGCGATCGGCGAGCCGCAGCCAGCCGAGCGTGCGGGTGCAGAAGCCACACTCGCCGTCGAAGACCAGCAGTGGGGTCATCCGCCCAGCATCCCGCGGCGCCCACCGCCGGTCGGCGCGGCTGGGTTCGTCGCTCGTCAGGGAGCGGTGCTGACCGGCTGGCGCAGTGCCACCTGCACCCGCAGCAGCCCGTCCACCAGCTGCGCGGTCGGCCGCAAACCTGCCCGGCGGAGCAGCCGGGTGATCAGCAGGTTCCCCGGGTGCGCCACGGCGGACAGCTCCAGGTGGCCGGACTCGGTGGCCAGCTCGACCGCACGGCGGACCAGCGCGGTGCCGACCCCGCGAGCCTGCCAGGCGTCCTCGACCAGCACGCCCAGCGCGGCACCGCCGGCCCCGTCGGGATCCAGGGTGGCCAGTCCCACGGCGTGCCCGCCGTCGGTGGTCAGCGCGAGCAGCCCGGAACCGCGACCGGAGCGCCCGGCGAGCAGCTCGGCCAGCTCCTCGGGGGGCAGCGTGGGACTCGGGTTGAGGAACCGCCCGCGCCGGCTGCTCGGGGTGCACCGGGCGTGCAGGGCGGCGACCAACGGCCCGTCCGCACGCGTGGCCATCCGCAGCTCCACCTCGGAACCGTTGCCAAGCAGCACCAGCCCCAGACTGACCGGTTGGCTCAAGGCCCGTGCCCCGGCGGCCCGGGTGGGGGTCTGTTCGCTGCCCTGCTCGGCGAGCTCGGCCAACTCGACCAGCACGGCGGCCCGGGCCAGCTCGGTGGCGGTGAACGGCCAGGCGCGGGTCAGCCGGATGTCCTGACCGAGCACCCGCAGCTGGTAGGTATGCCCGATCGCCCCGCCGGCCTCGCGGGGGTTGGTGGCCTCGCCAGGCACGGTTGGCACGCTTGCCTCGGGAAGCACCCGCGCATGCAGCAGGCTGGCCAGCGCTCGAGGCGCGGCGGCCGGATCGCTGGCCACCCGACGGGCCAACGCCAGCGAGGTGGTCACCGGGTCGCGCAGCTCGCCCGCTCCGGCTGGCACCGCCAGGGTGCAGCCCATTCCGGCGGCCCTGATGCGATCGGCCAGCGCGGCGGCGGCCCGCTCATCGGCCGCCTCCACCAGCAGCTCGTCGGTGACCGAGCCGTCCGGCCCGCGCTCGCTGAGCACCGTCATCGACACGATATTGCAGCCTGCGCCACCTACCGCCGCGGCCAGTGCGCCCAACCGTCCAGGACGGTCTTCGACCTCGACATGTACCCGCCACAAACCCACGTAGTGCCTCCTTGGATCGCCATGATCCCCACTCACTGTTTCCGGTGTGATAACGGCGCGCTACGGGATGCTGATGGTAAACCGGTGTGGAAGGTTCTCAAGAGCGCACCGGCGCCAAATCCGTGAATGACAACAAAACGCGCGACGGGCGCGGTGCGCACACACGCGTGACGAAGGGGCCCACAAACATGGACGTCAAGTACACCGCGCACGCCGTTTCCTCAGGTGGGGGGCGCGACGGCGTCGTCCGCTCCGACGACGGCATCATCGACCTTCAGCTCAAGATGCCGCAGGCACTTGGCGGGCCGGGCGGCGCTACCAACCCTGAGCAACTGTTCGCCGCCGCGTACTCAACCTGTTTCCACGGCGCGCTGCGTCTGGTGGCGCGCAACGAGAAGGTCAAGATCAGCGACGACGCCACGGTGGAGGCCGCGATCGGCATCGGCCCTGACGACACCAGCTTCGCGATCACCGCGACCCTCACCGCCACGCTGCCCGGGCTGGACCAGGCGCAGGCTGAGGACCTGGTGGCCAAGGCGCACCAGGTCTGCCCCTATTCCAAGGCCACCCGGGGCAACGTCGACGTCACCCTGATCGCCAAGGTCTGACCTACCGAGCCCCATTCGCCCGTCGCGCCGCTCTAACCGAGCACGGCGCGGCGGGCGAACGCTATTTCGGCGGCGGTGTGGCGCAGCGTCTCGGCCACCACTAGCGAACCGTGCCCGGCGTCGAACCGCAGCACCTGGTAGTCCACCCCGTCGCCGGCACGGGACCGGGCGGCCAGCGCCTCGAGGTAGTTGTCCACCTGGCGGATCGGGCAGCGCGGATCGTTCTCTCCGGCCAGCACCAGCACCGGCGCGCGCACCTGGTCCAGGTAGGTCAGCGGGGACGCCAATCGGTACAGCTCGGGCAGCTGCTCCGGCGAACCACCGAACAGCGCCCGGTCGAACGCGCGCAACTGCTCCATCTCGTCGGCGTAGGCGCTGATGTAGTCCGCCACCGGCACTCCGGCGATCCCGGCCGCCCACCGCTCCGGTTGGGTGCCCAGGGCCAGCAGGGTGAGGTAGCCACCCCAGGACCAGCCGTTCACCACGCAGCGCGCCGGGTCGGCCAGCCCCTGCTCGACGCACCAGTCATGCACAGCTGCCACGTCGGCCAGCTCGGTGTGCCCCGGTTTGCCCTCGATGGCGTCCCGCCAGTCGCTGCCGTACCCGGTGGAACCCCGGTAGTTGACCTCCACCACGGCGAAGCCGGCGTCCACCCAGGCGGCCCGCGCGGCGGAGAACCGGTCCTCGTCGGCCGCGTGCGGGCCACCGTGCAGCACGAACACGGTCGGCAGCGGCCTGCCGGCCCCGGACGGGACCGAGATCAACGCGTGCACCGGGCCGGTGCCGCCCGGGCTGGGCACCCAGGCATCGGTCACCGGCACCGAGCCGGGCGCCCGCTCGCCGGCCGGGGTGATCAGCTCCCGGTCGGTACCGTCCGGGGACAGCGCGCGGATGGACGGCGGGTTGGCCGCCGACGAGCAGCCGTACTCAACGGTGCCGTCCGGGCGCACGCTGGCCGAGCCGACGCAGCCCGGTGCGGTGCCCAGCGCCTCCAGCCGGCCGCTGCCCAGCTCGTAGCGGTGCAGCGTGCTGCGCGCCGCATGCGTGTGCACCACCAGCAGGGCGGTCCCGTCCGGGTAGAAACCGCCGGTCAGCTCGCCGGGCAGGTCGATGAGCAGCTCGGTCTGGACGCCCGTGGCCACGTCCCAGATGAGCAGCTCGTCGCGGCCCCGCCGCTCGTGGCCGACCAGCAGCCGGGTGTCACCGTCCAGATCGGGGAAGTCCAGCGCGCTCAGTCCTCGGCCGGGGCCGTCGGACAGCTCGGCCACCGCGGCGCCGTCCTCGGTGCGCAGCACCCGCAGCGCCGGGTGCCGGGAGTCGCCGTGCTCGGAGTGCGAGATGGCCAGCAGCGTCTCGTCGTGCGAGAGCGCGCCGACCCCGGCGTCCTCGGCGTGCTCGTACACCAGTTCGGCGGGCCCGCCGTCGCGGCTGAGCCAGATGCGGCTGCCGTCGTCGGTGGCGGTGCCGAGTGCGACCACCCGGCGGCCGATCTCCAGGCCGGCCGGGTAGCCGTCCAGCGCGTCCTCGGCCCGGTCGGAAGGCAGCGGCACCGCCGGTTCCGGCTCGTCCCGGGTCGGCAGCCCGGCGAACGGCTCGGCGACCCAGTGCCCGAATTCGTCGCCGTCGGTGTCGGCGAACCACCACAGCCGGGCGCCGTCCGGGGTGACCGTGGCGGAGTGGGTGCCGGCCGGCCGGTCGGTGACTTGGCGGTGCTGGTCGGTGGCACGGTCCCAGGCGTAGATCTCCCAGGTGCCGCTGGAGTTGGACGGGTACACGCAGCGGTCCGGAGCGTCCCGGGCCCAGTCGGGCAGCCCGATCCTCGGGGCGGTGAACCTGGCCCGCCACCGGTGCTCGCGCGCCGGGTCGTCGAACAGCTGGTCCGGCACTTCGGCGGGCGGGTGGGTCGCGGGGCGCTGGTCCAAGGCCTCAGTGTGCTGGGTCACCCCACGATCCTGCCAGCGAAGTCGTGAGTGGCGATGGTCGCTATAGCGACCATCGCCACTCACGACTCCTACCGGAGGGCGGCGCGGGAGCGGATCCGGGAGAGGGCGAACAGGAGCAGGGCGGTGACGACGAGCAGGACCACGGTGCTGGCGCTGGCCAGGAACGCGTCGCCCCGGTCGCTGAGGGTGAAGATGGTCACCGGCAGGGTCCGCCAGCTCGGCGGGTAGACCATGATCGTCGCGCCCAGTTCGCCCATGGACAGCGCCACAGCCAGCCCGGCGGCCGCCGCCAGCGAGGGCAGCAGCAGCGGCAGCCGCACCCGCAGCAGCACCCGGGCCTCGCTGGCGCCCAGGCTGCGGGCGGCCTGCTCGTAGGCCGGGTCCAGCCGGTCCAACCCGGCGGTGACGGTGCTGACGGTGAACGCCAGCACCAGCACCGCGTGGGCCAGGATCACGATCCACTGGGTGCCGCCGAGCAGCAGCGGCGGGCGGTTGAACGCGATCAGCAGGCCCAGCCCGACCACCACCGAGGGCACCGCGATGGGCAGGTGGCACAGCCCGAGGGTGAGCCGGCGCACCGGGCCAGGGGCGTCGTGGGCGGCGACCGCGGCCCAGGTGCCGATCACCACGGAGGCGATCCCGGCGAGCAGCGCGGTCTGCACGCTGACCAGCAGGCTGGCCATCCCGTCCGGGTTGACCGCGTCGGCCAGGTGCTCGCCGGTCAGTTCGGAAGGCAGTGCCCCGGTCCACCGGCCGGCGACGGCGGCCAGCAACACGGTCGCCAGCGGGGCGACCACCACGACGGCGACCAGCACCGCGAAGACCGCGAGGACGATGGCCTTACTGGTGCGCGACCAGAGCAGCATTGCCGGCTCCTTCCTGGGGTTCCGGTGTGGCGTCTCGGGAGCTGAGGCGGCCGAACCCGAAGCGATAGGCGCTGTAGAGCGCCAGGGAGAGCACCACCTGCGCGGTGGCCACTACGGCGGCGCTGGGCAGGTCCAGGCTCACCACGCCCCGGGTGTAGATCAGCACCGGCAGCGTGGTCACATCCTTGGCGCCGGTGAACAGCACGATGCCGAACTCGTTGAGCGTCAGCAGCAGCACCAGGCTGCCCCCGGCCGCCAGCGCCGGCAGCACCTCGGGAAACACCACGGTGCGCAACACCCGCAGCGGGCCGGCACCCAGGCTGGCTGCCACCTCCAACTGCTCGCGGGGCAGCACGGACAGCGCCGCCAAGAGCGGCCGCACCACGAACGGGGTGAAGAAGGTGATCTCGGCCAGGATCACCCCGAGCGGCGAGGTGAGGATCGGCGGCAACGTGGCGCCCGGCCCGGCCACGCTGGTGATCACCGCCTGCAGCACCCCTGCGCTGCCGTAGAGGAAGGTGAACGCCAGCGTGATCAGGAAGGACGGCAGCGCCAGCACCGTGTCGATCAAGCGGGCGACCAGGCCGGCTCCGGGGAACGGCACGAATGCCAACACGAGCGCCAGGAACGAGCCGAGGATCAGCGCGCCGATGGTGGAGCCGACGGCGATCTGGGCGGTGCGCAGCAGCGCGTTGCGGAACTCCCCGGAGGTGAGCACCGTCGACCAGCTGGACAGGCTCAGCGCACCGTTCTGGTCGCGCACCGACTCACCGAGCACGGTCACCATCGGCCAGCCGACGAAGCCCAGGATCAGCAGCAGAGGCGGTACCACCCAGGCGGCGGCCGGGATGCGCAGCGGGCCGCGCTCGGCGCCCGGTGCCGGGGGTTGGGGTGGCGCCGGGGCGGTGAGTGTGGTCATGGCGTGTTCTCCAGCGGTGCGGGCGCGGTCCGCACAGCGGAAACGGCGGCCCCGGCTCGGGCGCCAGCTTGAGTGCCAGCGCCGCTGCTGGCCCCGCTAGGGGTCGTGGAGTCCGGCTCGGGCCGGTCGGCGGGCACCAGTACCCCGGAGTGCGGCGGGATGTGCACGCCGACCCGGTCGCCCACCTGGTGCTGGATCACGCCCGGTTCGTCGATCTCCACGAGCAGGTCGGGCAGCGCGTCAACGGCGATGGTGACCCGGGTCGCCGGGCCCCGCCACTGCGCGCTGGTGACTTTGGCGGGCAGCACGTCGGGTCCGTCCAGCGAGCTGGTCAGCCGCAGGGCGTGCGGGCGCACGGCGAGGACCGCCGGCGCGCCGGGCGACCAGTCCACCGCCCGGTCGGCCACGAACTTGGCCTCGGCCACCTTGACCACCGCCGAGGACTCGTCGGGTGTGGCGGCGATGGTGACCGGGATCAGGTTTGCCCCGCCCAGGAAGGAGGCGGTGAACCGGCTGGGCGGGCGGTGCCACAGCTCGTCGGTGTCGGCCGGATCGACCAACCGACCGGCCCGCATCACACCGATCTGGTCGGCCAGCGCGAGCGCCTCCGCCTGGTCGTGGGTGACGAACAGGATCGCGGTGTCCGGCAGGTTGGCCCGCAGCCGCTGCAGCTCGGCGAGCATGCCCTGGCGCAGGTGGATGTCCAGGGCTGCCAACGGCTCGTCCAGCAGCAACACCTTGGGCCGGATGGCCAGCGCACGGGCGATGGCGACGCGCTGCTGCTGCCCGCCGGAGAGCTCCCGGGGCAGCCGCCGGCCGTACTCGGACATGCCGACCTGGCCCAGCGCCTCGGCGACCCGCTCGATGATCACGTCCTTGGGCAGCCGGCGGGCGCGCAGCCCGAAGGCCACGTTGTCGTCCACCCGCAGGTGCGGGAACAGCGCGTAGGACTGCACCACCACGCCGATGCCGCGCCGCGCCGGGGGCAGGTCGGTCACGTCCCGCCCGTCCAGGTAGACCCGCCCGGCGGTGGGCTGGAGGAATCCGGCGAGCACCTTGAGCGCGGTGGACTTGCCCGAGCCGCTGGGTCCGAGCAGAGCCAGCGTCTGGCCGGCCTTGATGCGGATGGTCACGTCCCGCAGCGCCGGGGTGCTGGTGCGGCCCTGCCGGTAGTCCAGGTCGATGCGGTCCAGGAGCACCGCGTCAGCCGTGGTCGAATCGCTCGTCGGTTGGCTGCTGGGCTGGTTCATTTGTTCACCGCCTGCTGGTAGGCCGTCACGTCTGCGTTGATCTCCCGGGAGACCGTGTCCCAGTCCGGCTGCCAGATGGTCACGCCTTGCAGCGCCTCGTTGATCTTGACGGTGTTCGGGTCGGTCGGCTTGACGTCCGCGCGGGCCGGCACGCCGATCGCGTCGGCGCCCACGGTGCCCTGCACCGGGGCGGAGAGCAGGAAGTCGATCAGTCGGCGGCCCGCGTCGGCGTGCGGCGCCCCGACGGCCAGCCCGATCTCGTAGGGCAGCGAGAAGGTGGACCGGGCTCCGGTGGCGTCGGCCGGGAAGAACAACCGGAAGTTGGCCTTGTCGTTGACGATGGACTGCAGGTTCATCTGCACGTCGCCGTTGGCCACCGCGAGTTCGCCGTTGCTGACCTTGGGCTGCAACTTGCCGGTGGAGGAGGACGGGCCGACGTTGTTGGCCTGCAGCTTGGCCAGGTAGTCCAGCGCACCCTGCTTGCCGAACACGTGCTGCAACTGCAGCAGCACAGCGGTGCCGTCCCCGGCCTGGCCCGGGGTGGAGTACTGCAGCTTGCTGGCGAACCGGGGCGCGAGCAGGTCATCCCAGGTGGCGGGCAGCGGGCTGGCGGCGGTCGGGTTGACGATGAACACCGGGTAGTTGTTCACCAGCGGCACGTACCGGCCCTGGGCGTCGCGGCCGGGCACCGAGGCGGCGTTGCCGGTGCCGACCCCGTCGGTCTGCAGCAGGCCCCGCTCGGCCGCCTGCTGGATGAACGGCGGCAGGGTGACCAGCACGTCGGCCTGTGGGTTGGTCCGCTCCTTGTCCACCCGGGAGACCACCTCCCCGGAGCCGGCCTCGACGTAGTTGACCGGGATGCCGGTCTGCTTGGTGAACTCGGCGAAGCGCTTCTGGTACCAGGTGCCGAGCCCGTCGGCGCTGTACACGGTCACGGACTCGCCGCCGGAGCCGGTGGCGGCGGTACCCCCGCAGCCGGCGAGCAGGGCGGTGAGCACGGCCAGCACGGCCGTGGCGAGTAACGGTCGGATGCGCATGGTTTCTCCGCGTGGAGCGAGGGGTGGGCGGACGCAGGGCACTAGCGGTCCGTACGTGGGTGGTTCAGCTGGTCGGGCGTGCGGTGGCAGTCACCGCCACGGCCGGCAGGAGGAGGGCGGGCAGGTCCGCGATCGAGGTCAGTACGTGGGTGGCGCCGGCGGCGTGCAAGGTCGCGCCGTCGTGTGCACCGGTGAGCACACCCGCCACGATCGACGCGCCGGCGCTGCGACCGGTGCGGATGTCGCTGGCCGTGTCGCCGGCCACGGCGATCTGGGCCACGTCGTCGACCCGCAGCCGCAGCAGCGCGGTGAGCACCATGTCGGGGTAGGGCCGGCCGCGACCGCCGGCGTCCTCCGGGCAGAGGATCAGGTCGGCGATCCCGTTCCAGCTCAGCGCGGTGACCAGCCGCTGCTGGGTGTCCCGGCTGAAGCCGGTGGTCAGGGTGACCAGGACGCCGGCCGAGCGGAGCGCCTGGATCGCCTCGACCGCGCCTGGCAGCGGTACCGCCCGGCCGGCGTCGATCTGGTCGTTGTAGGACTGCTCGAACGCGCGGTTGGCCAGCTGGGCGGTGTCCTCGTCGAACACCGCGCGGAACACCTCGATCTTGGACTGGCCCATGGTGTCCCGGACGTGTTGCCACAGCTCGGGCTCGCGGACGGAGCCCTCGGTGACGCCGGCGGCGGCCAGCGCGGCGCCGAACGCGGTCTCCACCAGTCCGTCATCGGCGACGGTGGTACCCGCCATGTCCAGCACGGCGAGCCGAATGTCCTGTTGCGCGGTCATGCGCACGCTCCTTGGAGGTTGAGTGCCGCGGGGTGCTCTGGCCGCCGCGGCGACGAATAGACGAATAGGTGGGCTACAGACCGGCCTGGTCGGCGGTGTCCTCGGCGATTGCCGGAGCGAGCGTCATGCCACGCCCGCCCGGCCCGGTGACCAGCCACAGCGCGGGGTCAACCGCCCGGCGGTAGACCACCTCGGTCGGGTCCAGGCTCTGGGCGTAGACGCCGGCCCAGCGGCGCACGATCGGTGGCAGCGGCCGCCCGAGCAGCGACTCGACCACCCCGGCGAGGTGCTGATAGGGCGCCTCGTCCAGGTCGAACGGGAACGGCTCGGTGTAGGCATGGGTGTCGCCGATGGTCAACCCGCCGTGCTGGCGCTGCACGCACAGCAACTGCATGTGGTGCTCGGTGGCCACCGCCGACTGCGGCTCGGCGACGCGCAACGCCTCCAGCGCCGGCCCGGCGAAGGCGGGGTAGTAGCGCATCGAGTCGCCGTCGGCGATCGCGGTGGGCAGCGGCTCACCCAGCGGGGCGGTCTGCATCATCTGCAGCCGGACCCGGCGGACGGGCAGCTCGCCGGCCAGCTCCCCGGCCAGCCCGGACAGGGTTGCTCCTGGACACAGCACCGCCAGGTCGCCGTCATGCCGGGCGCCGGTCTGGTCGTGCACCTGCGCGCCGCCCGACCCGGTGTGGATCCGCCGCGCCTCCCGCCCGGCCAGGAACTGGTAGCGCCCGGTCGCTTCCAGGTGCGCGCGCACCGCCGGCAGCGCCACCCGGGACTCCACAGCGGCGTCCTTCCTGCACCACAGCGCGGCGAGGAACTGGCCCCGCAACGCCGGGTTGTGCCGCCGCGCTTCGGCCACGTCGAGCACCGCGACTCCGCGCTCGGCCGCGTCCGGGTCGGCGGCGACCTGCTTGGCCACCGCGATCTCGGCCTCGGAGCGCAGCACGGTCAACGATCCGTTGGCCCGGAACCCGATGCCCGGGACCTCGGCGCCGAGGCGCTCCCACAGCGCCCGGGCGCGCAGCGTGACCGGCAGCTCGGCGGCCGAACGACCGGACACCCAGATGAGCCCGAAGTTGCGCACCGTGGCACCCCTGGCCTCCGGCTCGCGTTCCAGCTGAGTCACCTGGTGCCCTCGACGGACCAGTTGGACGGCGTGCATCGTGCCGAGCACCCCGCCGCCTATCACCACGATTCGCATGCGACCACATTCGCACTTTGGTCTAGACCAAACGAGAGGCGCAAAACAAACACTAGGTGAATTTTGGTCTAGACCAATGAGTCGGCGGCCGGCCTACCGCCGACTTCGGGGTTGGCGCGCTCACGCGCGCCGGTGGGCGGCCAGCTCGCCTAGGAGCGCCCTGAACAACTCGGGCCTACTGCGCGACGCCCAGGCGGCGCCCTCGCCGCGTTGGACGGTCGGGCCGATACAACAGCGGTATCGGCCCGACCGTCCGCCTTGCGATGACACCACCTGGACGCCGCTCGCTACGGCCGGAGTTGTTCAGGACCCTCCTAGCTGGCCTGGCTCGCGACCTCCTCGGCCGCAACGCCGGCGCTATCGAGCAATGCCGCAGCCATGGCAACGCCGACGCCCGCGAGCGCCTGAGCCCGCACCACGGCCCGGGCGCTCGCGCCGTCGAACACGATCGTCAACTGGATCGCCAGCGACCCAGGGTTGTCCACTCCGGCAGCAATCAACTCGGCCTCGAAGAAGTCCGTCAGTCGCTGCTTGAAGTGCCGTGCGACCACGCTGCCCGGGTGCTCCGGGTTCTTCAGCTCGACAGCGGTGTTGACGAACGGGCAACCGAGAAACCTGTCACCGGTCACCAGTCGGTCCTGCCGCTGGAACACCGTCAGGATCCGCTCCCTCGGCGTGGTCCCGTCCTCCGGTCCGGGCTCCAGGGCTCGCAGGAACCGAGGGCCCTGGCTGGCCAGGCTCTCGGCGATCAGCTCGTCCTTGGACCGGAAGAGCTGGTACATCGACTTCTTCGAGACCCCGGCCGTCTGGCAGAGCGCGTCCACGCCGACGTTCACGCCGTCGCGATAGAAGAGATCGCCCGCCGCGTCCAATAGCCGCTCGCGGGGTCGCGCCTGGGTCGTCATGGGATCGAGCGTACCGGCTGAACTTGCAGATGGAAACAGATCGGTTTACGGTGGTGGAAACAGAACGGTTTCCCACTCTCCTGGAGCTCAGCAGATGACCACACTCGAAGGCGCCGTCGTTCTCGTCACCGGCGGCAACCGCGGAATCGGCAAGGCGATCGTCGACGACCTGCTCACCCGGGGCGTCAAGAAGATCTACGCGACCGCCCGCAACCCGCTGCCGAGCACTGATGATCGGGTGGTGAACCTGCCGCTGGAAGTCGTCGACCAGGCCTCGATCGATGCACTCGCCGCCGCCGCCCCGGACGTGACCGTGTTGATCAACAACGCCGGCGGGAGCGCGCCGGACACCTACCTGGACGCTCCGCTGGAGGACATCCGGAAGGTCTTCGAGATCAACTTCTTCGG
>DATHIT010000871.1:0-6102 GCA_035489915.1 Pseudonocardia sp.
TCCGCGGCACCGTTGGCCTACGCGCAATGGGAGCCGAGGGCACGGGTCATCGCCGCCGCGCTGACCGGCGACGCCGATGCCTCGCTCAGCTGCCACGACCTGCGGCTGGGCCCGCCGGCCGCCGGCGTGGTGACCGTCGCCAGACGGGAGCTGGGCACCGCGACGCTGAGTGGCCCGCAACCCCCCGTCCGCGGCCGCGCGCTGGCCAACTGGCTGGTGGCGCACTCCGCGCGACTGGCCATTGACCGGGTCACCGTGGACGGCAACACCTGGACCGCCGAGTCCGGTGAATGGGCACGGACCGGACCGCCGGACGGTCGGCTCAGCCTGCACCAGTTCGGCGCTCCGGAATGAGCCTCAGTCTTCGCTGCGCTGGGTCGGTTCGGCAGTGCTGAACGGTTCCTCGGCGGACCAGCGGAGTGCGAGATTCTCGCCGGCAACCGGCACCGGGCGGGGCTTTGGAATCGGCAGCGGAGCCGGCATGGACCGGGTGACCGGAATAGCGCGCGGCCTTGGGATCGCATGGCCGACCGGCGTCGCTACCGGTTTGTTGACCGGGGTCGGGGCCGAAAGCCCGATCGGCGTCGGCCCAGCTACCGGCACCGGCTGAGGTACCGACTCGGGTATCGGCATTGGCCCAGGCGTGGGTGCGGGTGCCGACTCCCGGTCCGGCCTCGGGGTGGGGGACGGGCGTGGCCGGGGGCGCGGCGAGGGGGCGGCGGCCTGCGTGGGAGGAGCGGTGGGCGTCGGCCGGGACGCCACGGTCTGCCGGGGCCGAGGGGAAGGGGCGGAGCGCTGCGCGGGCACCGGCCGGCCGATCGGCTGTGTTGCGGTGACCCTCGATGATTCCGGGATCGGCCGCGCGGTTGGCCGTGGTCCGGTCGTCGGCCGTGGTGCGCTGGATGGCCGTGGTCGGGTGATTTGCCGTGGCGGCCCGGAGTCCGGGTGGTGCATGCGGTACAGCTCCGCGTAGCCCGGTGCGCTGGCCAGCAGTTCCCGGTGCGTGCCATATCCGGCGACCCGGCCGCGCTCCAGGTAGACGATGCGGTCGGCGTCGGCCACGGTGAGCAGGTTGTGCGAGATCACGATGGTGGTGCGGCCGGACATCGCCCGCCGCAGCGGCTCCATCACCCGGTGCGTGGAGATCGCGTCCAGGCCCGTCGTCGGCTCGTCCAGCAGCAGCACCGGGGCGTTCCGGATCATCGCCCTGGCCAGCGCAATCCGCTGCCGTTGCCCGCCGGACAGCATCATTCCGCGCTGACCGACCCGGGTCTGGTAGCCCTGCGGCAAGCCGAGGATGAACTGGTGCGCGTCGGCGGCGCGGGCCGCCGAGACCACGTCCTCCTCGGTGGCGTCGGGCCGCCCCCAGCGGATGTTCTCCGCCACCGTGCCGTCGAACACCAGGGTCTCCTGGAGCACCACGGCCACATTGGCGCGCAGGTCGCCGAGCCGGAAGCGGCGGATATCCACGCCGTCCAGGGTGACCCCACCGCCGTGCGGGTCGTGCAGCCGCAGCAGGATCCGCAACAGCGTGGATTTGCCGGCCCCGCTGGCCCCGACCACGGCAATCGTCTCGCCGGGCTGGGCGGAGAAGCTCACCTCGGCCAGGGCCGGCCGACCGCCGTCGGGGTAGCGGTAGGTCACCCGGCTCAGCCGCAGCTCGCCCCGGGCCACCCCGAGCGGCACCGCGTCGTCCGGATCAGTCACCTCCGGCCGGGCGTCCAACAACTCGATGATCCGGTCCGCGCCGGCGCTCGCCGCGAAGATCGAGTTCGTCAGGCTGCCGAATCCGCTGATCGGGCCGTAGAGCTGTGACAGGTATCCGATGAACACCAGCAACCCGCCCAGGGTGATCCGCCCGGAGGCCAACTCGTGCAGGCCGAACCCGACCACCAGCAGGATGCCGATCGTCTGCAGCAGGTCGGTGAACGGGGCGAACAGCGCTTCCAGCTTGGTCGCCACCATCTGGGCGGTGAAGATGCCCAGGTTCTCCCGGTGGAACCGGTTCGATTCGTGGGTCTGCCGGTGGTAGGCCTGCACCAGCGCGGTGTTGTGCAGGCTCTCCTCGGCCACCGAGGTGATCGAACCGGACCGGCGCCGCAGTTCCTGGGAGGCGGTCTTGATCCGCCGGGAGAAGATCCGGGCCAGCAGCAGGAAACCGGGAGCCGCGGCCAGCGCGGCCAGCGCCAGCCGCCAGTCCAATATGAACAGCGCGCCAGTGAAGAAAATGATCTGAAACGCGTAGGTGAGCGCTTGGTTGAGCCCCGAAAGGATCAATTGCTCGATCGCGCTGATGTCCCCGGTGAGTCGGGCAAGAATGTCACCGAGCTGATGTTTCTGGAAGAAGGTCAAGGACAGTCGCAGCAGGTGCCGGAATACCCGGGAGCGCAGGTTCAGCACGAATCGCTCGCCGACCCACGCGGTGAGGTACTCGTCGACGAACGAGACGACCCCCTCCAGCAGGGTGATCGCCAGGAAGGCCACCGCGATCATCGGGAAACGTTCCACGTCGCGCGTGGTCAGCACGTCGTCGACGAGGATCTTGAACAGCCAGATCCCCGCAGCGGCCAGTGCCGGCGGCACGGCCACCAGCGCAAGGCCGAACACCAGCCGGACCCGAAAACCCCGGGTGTCCGGCCAGAACCGCCGGATGATCTCGCGGATTCGCACCGTCGGGGCGGTGTCCACCAAACTGCCGCCCGACACGATGGGGAGCAGTGTGGTGGGTGAGTCGGTCGCCGGAGGCGCAACCGAGTCGCGCGCCGCCGACCTGCCCTTTTGCCTTCGATGTGTCGCCATAACCTGCACAAAGCCGGGCCGCCGGCCCCGCCCGTTCGAACTGGGCGGGGCCGGCGGGCTACGGGCAAATCATTTTCTGGATCAGTCGCAATCGTGCTTGTGGCGCCTCTTGTCCCGGTCGCGCTTGGTGCGGCGGCCGCAGCCGTCGTCGTCGCCGTGGTGGCGACGCCGACGCTTGCGGTCGTCGTCGCACCCGCCGCCGTGGCGGAAGTCGCCGAACGCCTTGAAGCATGACATTGGGTAGTTCCTTTCACTCTCAGAACACGGCCTCGGGGATGGCCGTTGTGTGAATCATCAGCGCGCGTCACGGATTCGTTTCACCACTTTCCCCGCTCCACTCGAACAGCCCAGGAGCAACCAAATTCCGCAAAAGGACTAGTCAGCCGAGCAAGATTCGCGGAAAAGGGCGGCGACCTCCGTGATAACGAACTCAACAAGGCTCCGGCCTCCACCGGCACGTCCCGGTTACCGCTCACCCGGACGGCCCCGCTTGCTCCATTAGCGGGCCCGCCGTGGATCATGGTGTGGTGGCCCTGTCAAACTTCACGCGTGGCGTGTTGAGGATGGTGCCCGGAAGTGTCGGCCCCTAGCATCGGGCCCGGTCACTCGTCCAGGTGGAACCACCCGGATCGGGACACGGCCGCGCGCGTCGGTCCGATGTGCACGGCGGGGCCCGATGATCGGCGACAGGGAGAGAGAACGGAATGGCACAGGGTGCACGGCGGTCCGCTCCGGGCCAGCTGCCCGGCGAAGCTGACTCGGCCGGGCTCGGCTGCCCCACCGAGTGGGAGCACCGGGTGGAGATTCCCAGCCCCGGTGGCGCTTCGGTGACCGTGATCGCGCTGAGCTGCCCGAACTGCACCCGGCCGTCGGCCACGGACGAACTCGCCGAGGTCGTGGCGGCCCGTCGCCGTACCATCGCCGGCCTGAACGGGCTGCCGCCTCGCACCCGCGCCGAGTTGGCCACCGACGGCACGTTGGACCGGCTCTACCTCGGCACGATCGCCGACGTGCACGAGGCGGCGCAGCGATGCCGGGAGTGGTTGGGGGTTGACCTGCCGGACCGCCTGGTCGACTCCGCGAGCTCCCCCACGCCGGATCCGGCGCAGGTGGCCGCGACGCTGGACGCCGCCAGCGAGTGGGTTGCCACGCTGCGCGCCGGCAGGCCCTGACTAAGGCTGCTCAGCCGGAGATCCGATCGAGCGCAGTGACCACCGCCCGGCCGAGCCGGTGAGCACGGTCTGGCTCAGCGGCGTGACATCGATCCGCCAGATCGATCGGGGGCGGGCATCGATGGCGTGCACCACCGCCGCCCTGATCACCGTCGGATCCGCCACGGCGAGCACCGTCCGCACCGGCTGACCCCGCTCGGTGTGACCGCTGGGGACGCTGTCCAGCCACCGTCCCGCCCGCTCCAGCAGCGCGCTCAGGCTCTCGCCACCGTGCGGGCAGGCCGCCGGCTCGGTCAGCCAGGCGGTCACCGCGTCCGGCGTGGTGGCAACCAGCTCGTCCAAGGTGCGCCCCCGCCAGGCGCCGAAGTCACAGCCGGCCAGCCTGGCGTCCGGAGCGGCGGAGTCCAGGCCGACCGCCGTCGCGGTCTGCCGGCAGCGCAGCGAGGGCGCTCGGACCACCTGGTCCGCCCTGGGCATCCTGCCGGCCAACTCGGCGGCCTGGCGCAGCCCGCGCTCGTCCAACGGTTCGTCGCCGGCGAACGCGGCGGTACGAATCGCGGAGGTGGCCGCGTGGCAGAGCAGGACGACTCGCATGCACGCTCCCTTCGCGGCAATTCTCCCCGGCTGGCGAATCAGTGGAATGAGCGGGCGGACCAGCGGTGGGACTGGGTGCGCGGCCAGGCGGCGTGATCGACAGTGGGAGCTTCACCTGCATATCTGTATGACTTGTCAGATATTGACCCTCCGAGGTTCGCCCAACTAACGTGCCAGTGGTCCGATTAGTTGGCCGGCCGCAGGAGGATCACGCGATGACAGCACCCGCGATCGGCCAGTCCCGACCGGTTCCCGTGTCGGTGTCCGAGGTACTGCCCTGGCTGGTCGGCGTCGTCTTGTTCGGCCTGCTGCTCTACTACTTCATCGGCATCGATGAGGGCGCCACGTCGGTCTTCGGCAACACCATGGTGGTGCACGAGTTCGTCCACGACGCGCGCCACTTCCTCGGCTTCCCCTGCCACTGAGTCCCGGTCCTAGCGTGGTCAAGGGACTCGTACTGCGGGGTGTCGGCGTCGGCGCGCTCGCCGGGCTGGTCGCCTTCATCGTCGCCCGCATCTTCGCCGAGCCGCTGATCCAGGCCGCCATCGACTACGAGGGCAGCCGGGACGAGGCGCGCGACGCGATCGCGAGGGCGGCCGGCCAGCCGGTTGCGGCGCCCGAGGCGGAGGTGTTCAGCCGGGTCGTGCAGGCCAACGCAGGTATCGGCGTTGGCATGATCCTGTTCGGCGTCGGCATGGGCGCGCTGTTCGCGGTGGTGTACTGCCTCGCCTGGGGGCGCGCCGGTCGGGTGGGGCCACGTCAGCTGTCGCTGCTGGTGGCCCTCGGTGGCTTCGTCACCCTGTACCTGGTGCCGTTCCTGAAGTACCCGGCCAACCCGCCGGCGGTGGGCAACCCGGACACCATCGGCGAGCGCAGCGGGCTGTACCTGGTGATGGTGGTCGGGTCGGTGCTGGCCGCGCTGGTCGCGCTGTGGGTCGCCCGCCGGTTCTCCGGCGGGCTCGGTACCTGGAACGCCACGCTGGCCGGGTTGCTGTGCTTCGCGGTGCTGGTTGGCCTGCTGATGGCGCTGCTTCCGCCGCTCGGTCAGCTGCGGCTCAACGTCGAGCAGTACGGCAGCCTGCCCACCGAGACGCCCCGGCCGTTGCGGGATCCGTCCGGCGCGATCGTGTTGCCCGGCTTCGACGCCGATCTGCTCTACCAGTTCCGGCTCTACTCGGTGTGCGCCCAGGCGCTGCTCTGGGGCGTGCTCGGGGTGGCCTTCGCGCCGCTGGCCGAGCGGCTGCTCGGCTCGGCCGATCGGCGGACCCCGGTCATCCAGGACTCGACTGCCTGACGGCTGTCACGCCGGCCGGTGCTGCTGCCCGCTCGCGTGTAGCGGCTCGTCGGGGCCGCTGGGCAGCTGGCCGAGCAGCGCCGGGAGGACCTCGTCGGTCAGCTGGTAGTAGATCGTCCGCCCGTCCCGGCGGGTGGTGACCACGCCGTGTGCGCGCAGCAGGCGCAGTGCCTGGGACACGGTGCTGTCCTTCACCCCGGTCGCCGCCGCCAGGTCGGACACGCAGATCTCCCCGGCGTGGTG
>DATHIT010000872.1:0-5439 GCA_035489915.1 Pseudonocardia sp.
GTAGGCGTCCACCACCGTGACCCCGTCGTCGACGCTGGCCACCAGGACGGTGCCGGACTGCCGGCCGGTCAGCGCGGTGTGGATCCGCTCGGTGTGTTTGGTGGCCCCGACCTGCCGCTCCAGCTCGTGGTCCACCGCATCAGCCAGCTCCGTCGAGTCGGTGACCAGCACCGATGCCGCCGACGGGTCGTGCTCGGCCTGGCTGATCAGGTCGGCCGCCACGTGCACCGGGTCGGCGGTGTGGTCTGCCAGGATGGCGATCTCGGTGGGGCCGGCCTCGGCGTCGATCCCGATCAGCCCTCGGAGCAGCCGCTTGGCCGCGGTGGTGTAGACGTTGCCCGGCCCGGTCACCACGTCCACCGGCTCCAGCTCGGCGCCGTCGGTGTCGGTGCCGCCGTGCGCCAGCAGCGCGATCGCCTGGGCGCCGCCGACCGCCCACACCTCGTCCGCGCCGAGCATGGCCGCCGCCGCCAGGATCGTCGGGTGCGGCAGGCCGCCGAACTCCGACTGCGGCGGCGAAGCCACCACCAGCGAATCCACCCCGGCCTCCTGCGCCGGCACCACGTTCATCACCACGCTGGACGGGTACACCGCCAGCCCGCCGGGCGCGTACAGCCCGACCCGGCGGACCGGCACGAACCGCTCGGTGACCGTGCCGCCGTCGGTGACCTTGGTGACCACCTCCTCGCGGCGCTGGTCGGCGTGCACCAGCCGGGCCCGGTCGATCGAGGTCTGCAGCGCGGCGCGGACCTTCGGGTCCAGCTCGGCCAGCGCGCGCTCGAGCTCGGCGGCCGGCACCCGCACGGTGGCCGGTCGGACCTTGTCGAACCGCTCGGCGAACTCCAGCGCCGCCGGCACCCCACGCTCGGCCACCTCCGCCACGATCGGGCGCACCCGGTCCAGCACCGCGTCCACGTCCACATCGGCTCGGGGAAGCAGCGCGCGCAGCGCCGCGGTCGGCGGCAGGCCGTCACGCAGGTCGATCCGGGTCAGCATGCCCCGAATTCTAGAAGGCGCACCCGAGCACCCGCGGTCCCGCCGAGCTAGCCGCTGGTCGCTTTGCTCTGCACACACCTACGCAACGCGCGCTCGGCGGGGCCGCGCGTCGAGCGGTCCCGACGCCGAGATCGACAACAAGGTCGAAGCCTCAAGATCGAATAGCCTTGGCGTCGATCTCGGGGAACGTGGAGCCGCCGAGATCGACGCCGTTGCATATATGTGCGCAGAGCAAAGCGTGGCGGGGGCCACTCCAGCTCGGGGCTACTCCGGGAGCAGATCCAGACCGAGGTCGAGGGCTACCGAGGAGTGGGTGAGCGCGCCGACCGAGAGGTAGTCGACCCCGGTCACCGCGTACTCCCTGGCCACCTCCAGGCTCAGCCCACCGGACATCTCGAACCGGGCCGCCGCGCTCAACTCGGCCCGCCGGCGCACCGCCCGCGCGCACTGCTCGGGGGTGAAGTTGTCCAGCAGCACCAGCTCCGCCCCGGCGGCCAGCGCCTCGTCCAGCTGGGCCAGCGAGTCCACCTCCACCTCGCAGCGCAACCCCGGCGCGGCGGCCCTGGCGGCGTCCAGCGCGGCGGTCACCGAGCCGGCCGCGACCACGTGGTTGTCCTTGATCAGGATCGCGTCGCCCAGCCCGAGCCGGTGGTTCTGCCCGCCGCCGCAGCGCACCGCGTACTTCTGCAGCAGCCGCAGCCCAGGCAGCGTCTTGCGGGTATCCAGGATCACCGCGTCGGTGCCGGCCACCGCGTCCACCCAGGCCGCCGTCGCGGTGGCCACCCCGGACAGGTGGCAGAGCAGGTTCAGCGCGGTCCGCTCGGCGGTGAGCAGCCCGCGCACCGGGCCGCGCACCCGCAGCACCGGCTCCCCGGCGGCCACCCGCTCGCCGTCGGCGCGCCGCGAAAGCACCTGGTAGCCGTCGGCGCCGAGCACCGTGTCCAGCACCGCGCGCACCGCGGGCACGCCGGCCAGCACGCCGGGCCGGCGCGGGGTGAACTCGCCGGTGGCCACGGCCGAGGCCGGCACGGTGGACTCGGTGGTCACGTCCGGGCCGTAGCGCAGGTCCTCCTCCAGGGCGGTGGCCACCACCCTGGCCAGGTCATCCGCATCCGGGACCAGCGACCGGGTCGCCAGAGAGGTACTCATGCCACTCCTTGGATTGGTTCCTCGGCCGCGCGCACGGTGAGTCCGCCGGCGCGGTACCCGACCAGCAGGCTGTCCCGCTGGTAGGTGTCGTCGGTGTGCGGGAAGTCGGTGCGCACGTGGCACCCTCTGGTCTCGGTCCGGGTGCCGGCGGCGGCCAGCACGGCCTGCGCGATCAGGGTGAGCGCGGCATCCTCCACGCCCATCCGGTCGGCGATCGGACGCGGGTCGGTGCCGATCTCGATGGCGTCCGACGCGGCGGCCAGCCCGGCGCCGTCCCGGCCGATCGAGGCGCCCCAGCTCATCGTGCGCTGCACCAGGTCCCGGTCGGCCACCGCCACGGTGGGCAGCGCCAGGTCGGCGGGTCGGGACGGCAGCCGACGCGGGCCGGCCAGCTCGGCGGCCACCGCGCGGGCCGCCCGCCGGCCCATCACCAGCCCCTCCAGCAGGCTGTTCGAGGCCAGCCGGTTGGCTCCGTGCAAACCGCTGCGGGCCACCTCGCCGGCGGCGTACAGGCCGGGCACCCCGGTGCGGCCCGAGGTGTCGGTGAGTACGCCGCCGCACGAGTAGTGCGCCGCCGGGCTCACCGGGATCGGGTCGGTGGCCGGGTCCACCCCGATGCCCTGGCAGGCCGCGTACACCGTGGGGAACCGCTCGGCGAACTTCGGCAGCGCGGTCGCGTCCAGGTACACACACGGCGCTCCGCTGGCGGCCAGCCGGCGGGCGATCGCCGCGGACACCACGTCCCGGGGTGCCAGGTCCTCCAGCGGGTGCACGCCGGCCATCACCCGACCGCCGGCGCCGTCGACCAGGATCGCGCCGTGCCCGCGCACCGCCTCGGTGACCAGCGGGCGTCGACCCCGGGCACCCGGGCCGGTGTAGAGCACCGTCGGGTGGAACTGGACGAACTCCAGGTCGGCGGCCAGTGCCCCGGCGCGCAGGGCCAGCGCCAGGCCGTCCCCGGTGGCGGTGTCCGGGTTCGTGGTGCTGGCGTACAGCTGCCCGTAGCCGCCGGTGGCCAGCAGCACGGCCGGTGCCCGCAGCAGCCCGGGCCGCCCGGCACCATCCAGCACAAGCAGCCCCGCAACCTGTGAGTGGTAATGGTCGCTATGACGACCAATACCACTCACAGGTTCCTCGCCAGTCACCAGCCGGACGGCGAGGTGGTCGGTGAGCATGGGTAGCGGGTTGGCGGACGGAGCTCGCGTGGCGGCCAGCAGGGCGCGTTCCACCTCGGCGCCGGTCGCGTCCCCGCCGGCGTGGATGACCCGGAACGCGGTGTGCCCGCCCTCCCTGGTCAGCGCCAGCGCGCCGACCCCCGAGTCTGAGTCGGAGTCGAAGACCGCGCCGTGTCCGCGCAGTGCCCGCACCGCGGCGGGACCGTCGGCCAGGATGGTGGCCACCGCGTGCGGGTCGGCCAGGCCACCCGCCGCGCCCAGGGTGTCCGCGACGTGCCGCCCGATGCTGTCCCCGGGCTCGTGGCCGTCCTCGAGCACCACCGCGATGCCGCCCTGAGCCCATCGGGTGGAGCCGGCGTCCGCGTTGTCCTTGGTCACCACCAGCACCCGCAGCCCGGCGTCACGGGCCTCCAGCGCGGCGGTCAGCCCGGCCACTCCGCTGCCCACCACCACCAGGTCGGCGGTGGCTTCCCAGCTCGGCGTCAACGGCGCGGCGCTCACTCGCCACCACCGGCACGGCCGATGGTGATCATCCGCTCCACCGAGGCGCGGGCCCGATCGGCGGTGACCCGATCCACCACGACCTCGTCGCGGCCCTCCCGCAGCGCGCGCAGCAGCTTGTCCGGGGTGATCATCTTCATGAACTTGCAGGACGCCCGCTCGTTCACCGCACGGAAGTCCACCTCCGGGGCGGCCCGGCGCAGCTGGTGCAGCATGCCCACCTCGGTGGCCACCAGCACCGACTTGGCGCGGGTCGCCTTTGCCGCGTCCAGCATGCCGCCGGTGGACAGGATCTTCACCCGCTCCGGCGCCACCGCGCCGGCGCCGGCCAGGTACAGCGCGGAGGTGGCGCACCCGCACTCCGGGTGGACGAACAGCTCGGCCTCCGGGTCCTCGGCCGCTCGGGCGGTCAGCTCCGCGCCGTTGATGCCGGCGTGCACGTGGCACTCCCCGGCCCAGACGTGCAGGTTCTTTCGGCCGGTCACCCGCCGCACGTGCGCGCCGAGGAACTGGTCGGGCAGGAACAGCACCTCCTGGTCAGCCGGGATGGACTCCACGACCTCCACCGCGTTGGACGACGTGCAGCACACATCGGTCTCCGCCTTGACCTCGGCGGTGGTGTTCACATAGGACACCACCACGGCGCCGGGGTGGTCGGACTTCCACTCCCGCAGCTGTTCGGCGTTGATCGAGTCGGCCAGCGAACAGCCGGCGGCCGCGTCCGGGATGAGCACGGTCTTGTCCGGCGAGAGGATCTTGGCGGTCTCCGCCATGAAGTGCACCCCGCAGAACACGATGGTGGACTGCTCGGCGGCGGCCGCGATCCGGGACAGCGCGAGCGAGTCGCCGGTGTGGTGCGCCACGTCCTGAATCTCAGGTAGCTGGTAGTTGTGCGCCAGCACCACCGCGTCCCGCTCCTCGGCCAGCCGCCGGACCTCGTCGGCCCACTCGCTGCCCGTCAACGGCTCGCGTTCCTCGCTGGTCCCGGTCTTCTCCCGGGTCACCACAGCGCTGATCGACATCGCTCCTCCTTCCCGGCCGGATGGCCGGGCGCCCCCTCCGGTTGAACTCCGCTGGCCCGGTTCGGCGGGCCGGTGGCTCCCCTCTCAGGTTTTCGACTTATAATCGAAAACATGGCCGATGTTACCACCGGGAAAACAGAAGTGGGACACGAAGTGCTCGCCGCCGTGCTGCAGATCCGGAACGGGACGCTTCAGGTGTTGCTCTGGCAACGTGCGCAACAGCCCGATCTGGGCCGCTGGGCGCTCCCCGGTGGCCGCCTCGGCGCCACCGAGGACGTCCAGACCTCGGTGCTGCGACAGCTCGCGGACAAGGTCGACCTGCGGGAAATCGCGCACATCGAACAGCTCGGCGTGTTCAGCGCGCCCGACCGGGTGCCCGGCGTCCGGCTGGTCGCCACCGCATTTCTCGGCCTGGTCCCTTGTGACGCGGATCCCACCGTTCCTGAGGACACTCGCTGGCAGCCGGTCGCCGGGTTGCCGTCCACCGCGTTCGACCACGCCGCGATCGTGCACGACGGCAGGGACCGGCTGCGCGCCAAGCTCTCCTACACCAACCTCGGGTTCGCGCTGGCCCCCGCCGAGTTCTCCGTGTCCGC
>DATHIT010000873.1:0-6909 GCA_035489915.1 Pseudonocardia sp.
GGCCAGCTGGCGGAGGTCCGAGCCGTCCCGCTCGTCACGTCGGAGAGTAGCCAGCGGGGTGGCCAGGAACCCACGGGGGTCACTCACCGCGACCCCCACCCGCACCGAGCCGACATCCACACCTAATCGCCGACCCGCCACGCCAGCTCCGCCGCCGGCGCTCACCCCGAGGCGCGCGTGCCCGACGCGCCGGAGCCGTCCCGCAGCGCGGCGCGCAGCGCGGCCACCGCGTCCGGCACCCCGGCCGGGTTGGTGCCGCCGCCCTGGGCGAGGTCAGGCTTGCCGCCGCCCCGGCCGCCGATCGCGGCGGCGAACGAGGGCACCAGCTTCCCGGCGGCCAGCCCCTTGCCTCTGGCTGCCTCGGTAGTGGCCACCACGAAGGAGAGCTTGTCGCCGGTGGCGCTGAACAGCGCGACCACCCCGGGGCGGGCACCCAGCCGACCACGCACGTCGGAGGCCAGCGCGCGCAGGTCGTTGCCCGGCACGCCGTCCGGGGCGGCGGCGGCCACCAGCGCCACCCCGTCGATGTCCTCCGCGCCGTCGGCCAGCGCGCCGGCCGAGGACAGGACGGCCTCCGCGCGGACCTTCTCCAGCTCGCGCTCGGCGTCGCGCAGCCGCTCCACCACCGCGCCGATCCGGTCCGGCAGCTCCTCGGGGCGGGCCTTGAACTGCTCGGAGAGCTGGCTGACCAGCACGTGCTCCTTGGCCAGGAACCGGAACGCGTCCAGCCCGACCAGCGCCTCCACCCGGCGCACCCCGGCGCCGATGGACGCTTCGGAGAGCAGCTTGATCACGCCCAGCTGCCCGGACCGGTGCACGTGCGTACCCCCGCACAGCTCGCGGGAGTAGTCGCCGATCTCCACCACCCGCACCGCGTCGCCGTAGCGCTCGCCGAACAGCGCCATGGCGCCCATCTTGCGGGCCTCGTCCAGCGTGGTGACGAACGCGCGCACCTCGTGGTCGTCCAGCAGCACGGCGTTGACCTCGTCCTCCACATCGGCCAGCACCGAGGGCGGCACCGCCCCGGCCGGCGAGGTGAAGTCGAAACGCAGCCGGCCCGGGGCGTTCAGCGAGCCGGCCTGCGCGGCCGAGTCGCCCAGTGCCCGGCGCATCCCGGCGTGCACCAGGTGGGTGGCCGAGTGCGCCCGGGAGATGGCCTGCCGGCGGGTCACGTCGACCTCGGCGTGCACCTCGGCGTCCAGCAGCGCCTCGCCCTCGACGACCCGGCCCCGGTGCACGTTCAGCCCAGGAACCGGAGTCTGCACGTCCTGGATCTCGATGCGGAACCCACCATTGGCCGAGCCTCGGATCTCCCCGCTGTCGGCCTGCTGGCCACCGCCTTCGGCGTAGAACGGGCTGCGATCCAGCAGCACCTCAACGTCCTGGCCGGTACCGGCGGCCGGCACCGACGCCCCGCCCACCAGCAGCCCGACGATCCGGGACTCGGTGGCCAGGTCGGTGTAGCCGAGGAAGGAGGTGCTGCCGTGCGCGTCCAGCACCGCGCGGTAGGCGGAGAGGTCGCCGTGCCCGGTCTTGCGCGAGGCGGCGTCCGCCTTGGCCCTGTTCCGCTGCTCATCCATCAGCCGACGGAAGCCGGCCTCGTCGACGGTGAGGCCCTGCTCGGCGGCCATCTCCAAGGTCAGGTCGATGGGGAAGCCGTAGGTGTCGTGCAGGGCGAACGCCTGGTCGCCGGGCAGCTGGGCGCCGCCGGACTGCTTCACCGACTTGGCCGCCAGGTCGAAGATCCGCTCGCCAGAGGTGAGCGTCTGCAGGAACGCCTCCTCCTCGGCGCGCATCACCGCGGAGATCCGATGAAAGTCGGTGGCCAGCTCCGGGTAGGAGGGCGACATCTCGTCGCGGACCACCTCGGCGAAGGCGCCCAGCACCGGCTCGTGTACACCGAGCAGCCGGGACGAGCGGACGATCCGGCGCAGCAGCCGGCGCAGCACGTAGCCGCGCGCCTCGTTGGACGGGGTCACCCCGTCACCGATGATCATCACGCCGGACCGGGCGTGGTCGGCGATCACCCGGAACCGCACGTCGTTCACCGGGTCCGCGCCGTACTTGAGGCCGGACAGCTCCTCCGCGCGGGCGATCACCGGGCGGACCAGGTCGGTCTCGTACACGTTGGCCACGCCCTGCAGCAGGTAGGCGACCCGCTCGATGCCCATCCCGGTGTCGATGTTCTTGTTCGGCAGCTCGCCGATCGGCGGGTAGCCGTACTTGGGGCTCTGCTCCCCCCGGATGTCCTGCATGAAGACCAGGTTCCAGATCTCCAGGTAGCGGTCCTCGTCGACGACCGGGCCGCCGTCCTTGCCGTGCTCGGGCCCCCGGTCGTAGTAGATCTCCGAGCACGGGCCGCCGGGGCCGGGCACGCCCATGTCCCAGTAGTTGTCCCGGCCGTCCCGGCGCTGGATCCGCTCCAGCGGCAGCCCGGCGATCTCCTGCCACAGCCGGATCGCCTCGTCGTCGTCCTGGTAGACGGTGACCCAGATCCGGTCCGGGTTGAAGCCGTAGCCGCCGGAGTCCTGCGAGCCGGTGACCAGGGTCCAGGCGTGCTCGATCGCGCCGGCCTTGAAGTAGTCACCGAAGGAGAAGTTCCCGGCCATCTGGAAGAACGTGTTGTGCCGGGTGGTCTTGCCCACCTCCTCGATGTCGCCGGTGCGCACACACTTCTGGATGGACGTGGCGCGCGGGTACGGCGGCGGCGCTTCGCCCAGGAAGTAGGGCTTGAACTGCACCATGCCCGCGTTCACGAACAGCAGGGTGGGGTCGTCCAGGATGAGCGACGCGCTGGGCACCCGGGTATGCCCGGCCTTGACGAAGTGGTCGGTGAAGCGGCGGCTGATCTCGTGGGTCTCCACGCTGGCACTCTCTTGAGGTCGGTCGTGCTGATGGCACGTTTGCTGATGACACGGTCGGTTGGTGACGCCGGCGCGTCGCCGGCCCCGCTACTCGGGCGACACGGCTGCGCCGGCGGCGCGGCGGAGGCGGCAGGATCGAGGCTAGCCCCGATCCCCCGCCCTGGGCGCTCGCGCCGACGCTCGCGCCGAAGCGGACCGTGCGCTGCTCGGCATCCCGGGCAGCGGCTGGCCGGTACGTTGCTCAACCAGATCGGTGAGCTCGTGCTCCCGTTCCGACATGCCGGCCCGCACCTCGGCGCCGAACGCGCCGATCGCGGACGCCAGCTCACGCAGCCCGTCGCCCACCTGCTCACCGACCCCGGCCGGGGTGAGCCGCTGCGCGGCCTCGGCCGCCTTGCGGGTCAGCACCACCCCGGTGGCCACCCCGAGGCCGAGCCAGAACAGCCGCTTCATCACCGAGAGCCTCGGCGCTTGCGGCGCCCCCCGCCGGCTTCTTTACTGGCCCGGCGCGCCTTGATCGCCTTGGACAGCCCGTAGGAGAGCGCGGCGGTCTTCACCAGCGGGCCACCCATGGTGGCGGTGAAGAGCGAGGTCAGCGCGGACACGTTGCCGGTCACCGCGCGGGCGTTGGTGGTGATCCCGTCGACGCGCTGCAGCTGGGTGTTCACGTGCGTGATGGTCTTGTCCGCGTGCAGCAACAGCGGCGCGCTGCCCTCGTGCGTCTTGCGGATCGCGATCGTGGCCTCGTCGAGCGTGCGACCAAGCTTGATCAGCGGAATCGCCAGCAGCACGACCAGCAACACGAAGGCGCCAGCGGCAATCAACGCTGCGATCTGCCCTGCCGACATGGCGCGCCTCCCCCAGTCCCGAAGTCCACGGCCTCCGCTCGGCGCAGGCCCCTAAGCCTTACACAGCATCACCCGTCAGACAGGCACAGACAGGCGCGGTCAGGCTACCGCCCCCGGCTACCGCATCGGTGCCCGACCCGGTGCAGCCGGAGATCCACTCGAACGGGCGGAGCAAGCACTCCGACGTGGGTGTCCCGATTCGATGATCTTGATGCGGAGCGGGCCGGACCGCACCCTGGCGGCGTGCTCGAACGTTCCGGCGCCACACTCGGTCTGTTGCTGTCCCTGGTCGCCGCGATCGTCCCGCACCAGCCCAACCCGCCGGCTCCACCCGCCCCTCCGACCCAGCAGGCCGCGGCACCGACCCAGCAGGCCGGACCTCCGGCGCAGCAGGCCGCCACGCCTCCGGCCCAGCAGGCCGCCGCGCCTCCGGCCGAGCAGGCTCAGCTGGCCGCCCGGCCGGCCGGGCCGGAGCCGCACCCGCCGGGGCCGCCCGCGAGCCCGCCGCAAACCCGGCCGACGGAGCTGCTTGACCAGCGGAGCGAGGCTGGCACGGTGTTCCGGCATCCCGATGGCGCCCGCACCATCGTGCTGTCCGGCGGCCCGATCCGGGTGCGGCGGGACGGCGGCTGGGTACCTGTTGACCTGTCCCTGCGCCGCGATCCCGACGGCAGCGTGCGTCCGGCGGCAGCGCCGAACACCCTCTGGCTGTCCGGTGGTGGTCAGAGCGCCGACGCGGCGGCGGTGCGTGGCGCCGACGGCACCAATACCGCGCTGGCCTGGGACGGGCCACTGCCTGCGCCCCGGTTGACCGGCAACCGGGCGACCTACCCCGGCGCGCGCCCCGGCGCCGACCTGGTCATCGAAGCTACCCGCACCGGCTTCGTCGCCACCCTGGAGTCCACCGGCCGCACCCCCGCCCCACCGGCCGTCACCCCCGCGCCAACGCCGGCTTCCCCACCCGCCGCCGCTCCTCCGGCACAGGCCGCGGCGCCCATGCCTGATCCCACACAGGCCGCGGCGCCCGCGCCCGATCCCGCGGAGGCCGCCCCGCCGGCGCCGGCCGTCCAGCCCCTGGCCGCCCAGCCCCAGCCAGCACAGCCCGCGGCGGCAGCGGCACCCGGGCCACCCGCCGTCGCGCCGCTCACCCTGCGGGTCACCCGCCCCGGGGCCGGCGCCGATTCCCTGCCCGCCACGCCTCAGCTTATGGCCGGGCCGCCCGGGGCGCTGGCCACCAGGGCGGTGCTCAGCCGGGTGGTGGCCAACGCGGGCAACCAGCTCAGCCTGCCGTTCGACACCACCGTGCAGAACACGCTGAGCACCATCGACATGTCCGGGGACCCGGACATCCGTCTGGGCAGCTACGACGGGACAGTGGTGGCCAGGAGTTTCCTGTCCTGGGATGTGAGCCGGCTGCGCGGCCAGCGGATCATCGCGGCCACCCTGCGGCTCTACTCGAGCTGGTCGGCGTCGTGCCAGGCGCGAGGCTGGGAGGTGTGGTCCACTCCCCCGGTCGGGCCGGCCACCCGGTGGACCAACCAGCCGCCCGGCGACCGAGCCTGGGTGGCCAGCACCGACACCAAGGGCCATGACGGACACTGCCAACCGGGCTGGACCAGCGTCGACCTGACCGACCTCGTCCGCACCTGGGTCGAGGCAGGGGCGAGCAGCGGCACGGTAGTGCTGCGCGCCACCGACGAGCACGACCCGCTGAGCTGGAAGCGGTTCAGCTCCGGCGCCGGCCCCAACGTCCCCGCCCTAGGCATCACCCTCGCCCCCTAGCCCCACGCCGCACCGGCTCCCTGTTACTCAACTGCACAGCACGCAGGTCCCCGAGGCCGCCACCCTGCCTGCGGTGCAGCTCGGCAACACGCCGCAGGCACAGGAGCGTCAGACCACGGCGGCACAGACCAGGTGCAGCTCACGCAGACCCTGCAAGGTCTGTGCCGCCCGCAGCCGCTCTGTGCCGGCGGTACCGAGGCGGCCGCTCCGCGCGGCGGCGGCGAGCTCGGCGCGCGTTGCCCAGACCACGACGTTCGGTGCGCTCCGCGCTGGGCGGCGTTCAGTGCGCTCCGCGCTGGGCGGCGATGAGTTCGGCGAGGCGTTCCAGGGTGGTGATGAAGGCGGCGCGCTCGTCTCCTGGCAGGCCGGCCAGCAGCCTGGCCTCGAGCTGGCGGATGGCGGCCTGACAGGTCGCGGCCAGCTCGCTGCCGGAGTCGGTGAGCTCGACGATCCGGTTCCTGCGGTCCGCCGGGTCCGGGGTTCGACGCAGCAGGCCGCGCGCCTCCAGCCGGTCCAGGATCGGAATCAGCCTGGTGGTGTCCCTGCCGGTGGCCGCGGCCAGCCGGGCCTGGGAGTGCGCCGGGCCGTCCTGGAGCGCGGACAGGACGACGTAATCCCACATCTCGACGCCCAGCTCGTCCAGCACCGGCTGCTCGGCGGCCACCACCGCGCGACTCAAGCGCACGAAGGTCGCGCCGAGGTCGTGACGCTGCCCGGTCATGGTCGGACCATAACCACTGGACAAACCATAAACGATAGTAGATGGTCTACCTATGGAGATTATCGACTTCCGCCCGCTGCACCTGCGCGCCCTGAAGCTGGCTACCAGCCTGGTCGAACAGGTTGGCCCCGAAGACGCCGCACGCCCCACCCCCTGCCCGCCATGGGACCTGTCCGCCCTGCTCAGCCACATGATCGGACAGAACTACGGCTTCGCCGCCGCCGTCGCCGTCGAAACCGACGTGCCGCTCACGGCCTTCGCCCCCCGCGGGCCGGGGCAGCGGCCCGCCCGGGACTGGGCAACCTCGGCCCACGTACTGGCCGACGCGTTCGCCGGATGCGACCTGGCGCGCCCGGTGCTGCTCGCGGAGATCAGCGGCGAGCAGCGGTTCCCGGCTTGGATGGCGGTCGGCTTCCAGCTCCTGGACACCGTGGTGCACGGCTGGGACGTGGCCACCGCGCTGGAGATGGCCCACGAACCGGACGACGAGTTGGTCGCCGCCACGCTTGGGCTCGCCCAGCTCGTACCGGCCGGACCGGCCCGGGAGCAGCCCGGTGCCGCGTTCGCCCCGGTCCTGCCGCTCACCGACGGAGCCGGCGAATGGCCGCGCGCGCTGGCCCTGCTCGGCCGCGACCCGGTGGCAGCGACTACTCGCCTCGGATGACCCGGCGCAGTTTGGGCACCCGGTCGGCCA
>DATHIT010000874.1:0-3572 GCA_035489915.1 Pseudonocardia sp.
GCGGGCGCGGGCCAGCCGCCGGCAGGTGCTGGACCGGGTGGCCAGCGAAAACGCGCTGATGGTGCCCGCGCACCTCGGCGGCGCCGGGGCCGCCGAGGTGCGGGCGGACGGCGCCGGGTACACGATTTCCAAGTGGGCAGCCTTCCAGTGAGCGAGTCGATGGACGTCCAGACCAGTTCGGGAGTCGTGCGCGGCGCCGACGGGGTGTTCTGGAACATCCCGTATGCGGCCGCCCCGGTGGGTGCCGCCCGGTTCGCCGAGCCGAGCCCCGCGCCGGCGTGGACCGGGGCGCGGGACGCCGGTCAGCCCGGCCCCAGCGCGCCGATGCCGGACCGGCGGTGGTTCGGCCGGCTGGACATGGGCCCGGTCATCCGCGGCTGGGTGCCCGGCGAGGACTACCTGACGGTGAACGTGTGGACCCCGGCCACCTCGGGGCGCGCGCCGGTGATGGTCTTTGTGCACGGTGGCGCGTTCCTGGCGGGCAGTGGCGCGGCGCCGGTGTACCAGGGGGATGCGTTCGCCAGGGACGGCGTCGTGCTGGTCACGCTGAACTACCGGCTCGGCGTGCCGGGCTGGCTGTCGTTGCCCGGTGCGCCGGAGAACCGTGGCGTGCTGGACGTGATCGCCGCGCTGCGCTGGGTGCGGGAGAACATCGGCGGCTTCGGCGGCGACCCGGAGCAGGTCACCGTGTTCGGCCAGTCGGCCGGCGGGATGATCGTCGGCGCGCTGCTCACCCGTCCGGACACAAACGGGCTGTTCCGGCGGGCGATCAGCCAGAGCGGCGGGTTGCACGGGCTCACCCGGGAACAGGCCGACCGGGCCGGCCAGCAGATGGCCGAGTTACTCGGCGTCCCTCGGACCGCCGAGGCGTTCGCCGAGGTACCCGACGAGGAATTCATCGCTGCGCTGCCCAAGTTGACCTCGGGAGGATTGCTCCCGTTCGGGCCGCTGCTGGACCAGCACGCCTCGGTGCGCTCGGACGTGGACCTGATGGTGGGCAACACCTCCGAGGAGGCGCGGCTGTACCAGAACCCGGAGCTGGAACCGGCGATCGACGGGCTGTTCCGCACCTCGAGCGATCGGCTGATCGGGGCGCACGGCAATACCCACCGCTACCTCTTCGACTGGCGCGGTGGCCCCTACGGCGCCTGCCACGCCGTCGAGCTGCCGTTCGTCTTCGAGCAGACCGAGCTGCCCGCGCTGCGCGCCCCGGACGGCCTACTCGGCCCCGACGTGCCCGCCGACCTGGCCGCCGAGGTGCACGGCGCCTGGGTCCGCTTCGCCACCACCGGCAACCCCGGCTGGCAAGGTAACCAGGTCTTTGGCCTGTGAGTGGTATTGGTCGCTATAGCGACCAATACCACTCACAGGTTCTCACGTGACGTCGGCGCAGAGGAGTGGGGCGAATAGCAGGGTGGGCTTGCCGTCGCTGAGGATCTGGCTCATGGAACCCATGTGTAGGTTGACATACCAGCCGGTATCCGGCGGTCCGTCGGGCACGTTGTTGAGCGTGGTGGTCACCGAACCCTGACCGGTGCCGTTTGTTTGCAGGTCGGGCAGCGGGTACAACACGTCACCCTGTGCCCGGCATGTCCCGGAGTGAATGTGCACCGCGTGGGCGCTGTTCGGCGGCAGGCCGCTTGCGCTGACCTCCACCTTCAGTGTGTGGGCTGTCGGGTTGTAGCTGAGGGTTGTCGAACCTTGCGCTGTCTGCCCTGAGCTGGACGGCGCCCGCAACATCAGGGTCACCGGGCCGCCGGGCCCTGCTCCCGCCGGGATGTCCGCGCAGGCGATAGGGGTGAAGCTCACGTCGTTGGGTGACCCGAGCTGGGCGGAGGGCGCCAGGTGGATGTTCAGGTAGGACCCGGTGGTAATCCCGTTGGGGGCCGGGGTGGTGCTGACCACGCTCTGTCTGATCGCGCCGCCGTGGTCAGCGGAGATGTCCCCGAATGGCACCGACGGAGGCTGTGTTTGGTTGGCGCACGTGCCGGGGTGGATATGCATCGCGTGGCTGCTGCCCGGAGTGAAGCCGTAGGCATCGATCATGGCGGTGATGAGCTTTGTGTCCGGGCTCCAGGTCAACACCGCCCTGCCCGTTGGCATGGACGCCAGTTGGATGGCCCCTGGAGCCGTTGCGCCGGCGGACGGGCTTGGGGATGCGGCAGGGGTAGACGGTTGCCCGTTGCCGCCGCACGCGGCGGCCGCCAGTAGTAGACCTGCTAGGCCGAGAGCGAGTGGGTAGCGGGCAATTGGACGCATGTCCATATGTTCTTGGATGCCGACAGTTTGCGCTAGATCAGTGATCTTGTTAGCTGAGTCTTTCCTGTGAAGGGAGGCGGGTTTGTCAGCGGAGGATCCAGGTGTCTTTGGCGCCGCCGCCCCGGGAGGAGTTGACGATCATGCTGCCGGCCGGGGCCACCCGGGTCAGCGCGGCCGGGGCGACTTCGGGGCGCTCGCCGTGGAAGACGAACGCGCGCAGGTCCACCGCCCTGGGCTCGATCCGGTTGCCGGCGAAGGTGGGATGGGTGGACAGCTGGATCATCTCCTGGGCCACCCAGTGGTCCGGCGCGGCCCGGATGTGCGCGGCGACCTCGAGCAGCTCCTCGGGCTTGGCGTGCGGGCCGATCACGATGCCGACCCCGCCGTAGCCGTCCACCGGCTTGAGCACCAGCTCGTCCAGCCGATCCAGCACCTCGGCGCGCTGGTCGGGGTCCGCGCAGTGGTAGGTGGGCACGTTGGCCAGCAGCGGCCGCTCGCCCAGGTAGTACTCGATCATCGCGGGGAGGTAGGCGTACACCGCCTTGTCGTCGCCGATCCCGTTGCCCAGCGCGTTGACCACGCTGACCGTGCCGTCCAGCATGGCCGCCCGCAGCGGTTCGAACAGCGGCTGGCCGCCGGAGCCGGTCGAGCCCATCAGGGTTTCCTCGTCCAGCCGCCGGTAGATCACGTCCAGCCGGCGCGGGTCGGCCCCGGGCTGACACTGGTAGACCGCGCCGTCGAGCACGGCCAGCTCACCCGGCACGACCAGCGTCGCCGCCATGCTCTCGGCCAGCAGCTGGTGCTCGAACCAGGCCGAGTCGTTCGGCCCCACGGACAGCAACGCGATGTTGCCGTCCGGGCCGGCCTTGGGCGGCATCGCGGCCAGCAGCGTCTTGGACAGCAGCTCCGGGACGCCCTCCACCGGGACCACCCCGGCCGGCGGCTCGAGCTCGGGTAGCACGCTGCGCACCAGCCGCCGGCTGGTGATCGCGTAACCGATCCCGGAGGGCACCCGCAGGTTGTCCTCCAGCACCAGCCACTGGTCGCCGCCGTCCCGGACCAGGTCGATGCCGCTGACCGCGGCCCGGGGCATCCCTTCCCTGGCCAGGGAGCCGTGCTCGCTCCAGCCGTGCGCCGGGCTGGCCAGCGTCTCCGGGATCACCCCGTCGGCGATCGCCGCCCGGTCGCCGTACACGTCGGCCAGGAACATCTCCAGCGCGCGGACCCGTTGGGTGAGCCCGGACTGCAGGGTGGTCCAGTCGTCGGCGGTGACGATCCGGGGTATCAGGTCCAGCGGGAACAGCCGGTCCTCG
>DATHIT010000875.1:0-2174 GCA_035489915.1 Pseudonocardia sp.
CGACAACACCCTCGAACCCGGTTGGGCTCCGATGAGCGCCTCGGGCCTGGCCCAGTGGGGCCCACCGGCCAGCAGGGACTTCTTAGGCCTAACCCCGGGCCGGGAATCAGCGCGCGAGCTGCGCGCGATGGTGCACGCGCTGCGCGACCACAACGAATTCGACCTCGGCCGCCTGCGCGGCCTGCTGAAAGTAGCCACCTCATGAGCCTGTCCGTGCTACGCACCGCCGACGCCTGGTGGGTCGCCACCCCGACCGGTGCCGCCAAAGTCGACACCCCAGCGGTGACCACCGCCGAGCTGCTCGCCGACCGGCCCGCCCTCGACGGCGCCGCCGCGAGCAACGCCACCGTGCCCGTCGAGGGCCTCAAGCTGGTCTCGCCGGTCACCACGCCCTGCCGCGTGATCGCCCAGATGACCAACTTCGCCTCCCACGTCAGCGACTCCGGGATGAACCCGGCCACCATCCCCTTGACGTTCTTCCGCAAGGCCTCCGGCTCGATCAGCGGCCCCTACGACGACGTCATCAAGCCGGCGCACGTGCGCTTCCTCGACTACGAAGCCGAAATCGGGCTGGTCATCGGCCGCTCGCTTCCCGTCGGCGCCACCGTCACGATCGACAACCTCACCGACTACATCGCCGGGCTGGTGGTCACCAACGACATCTCCGCCCGCGACCTCCAGCTGCCCCAGACCCAGTTCTACGAGTCCAAGTCCTACCCGACGTTCACCCCAACCGGCCCGGCGCTGGTTCTGCTGGACGCCGACGAACTCAAGCGCTTCGCCGACCTGCGCCTGCGGCTGTGGGTCAACGGCCAGCCGCGCCAGGATGCGACGGTCGCCGACGACATGATCTACCCGCCAGACGAGGCGCTGGCCGCCTTGTCCCGGTTCCAGCGGCTGGACGCCGGTGACCTGGTGTTGACCGGCACGCCGGTCGGCACCGCGATCAGCGCCCCGCCGAAGCCGATCCAAACCCTCTTCTCCCTGTTGCCGTCCCGGGTGAAGTGGAAGGCGTTCTTCAACAGCCAGGCGAACAACCCCAACTACCTCCAGGACGGCGACCTCGTCGAGGTGAAGATCGCCACCGACGACGGGGCCGTTGAGCTGGGCACCCAACGCACAATGGTGAGGTTCGCCCAATGAGCGCGACCCCCGTCGTCCCCGTCGTCATCGTCGGTGCCGGCCCCACCGGGGTCGCCGCCGCGACACTGCTGGCCCAGTACGGCATCCAATGCCTGGTGCTGGACCGGTGGGCCGGGGTCTACCCCCAGCCGCGCGCTGTCCACCTGGATGACGAGATCTGCCGCATCATGGCCTACCTGGGCATCGGCGAGGAGTTCGCCGCGATCTCCCGCCCCGCCCGAGGGCTGCGCCTGCTGGACCAGAACAGGCGCGTACTAGCCGAGTTCTGCCGCGCGCACGCCAGCAGCGTGCACGGCTTTCCCGAGGCCAACATGTTCGACCAGCCCGAGCTGGAGGCGCTGCTGCGCGCCAACCTCGAGAAGCTGGCCACCGTACAGCTGCGCGGGAACGTCGAGGTCACCGAAATCTCGCAGGACGGCCGAGGCCGGCTCCAGGTGGACTTCACCGACCGCCTCACCGGCCAGCCCGAGTCAGTCCTGGCCCACTACATGCTCGGCTGTGACGGCGCCAACAGCCTCGTGCGCTCAGCGATCGGCGCCTCCATGGAAGATCTCGGGTTCGCGCAGCGCTGGTTGGTTGTGGATGTGGCCACCAAGGAGGAGCTCGGCGCGTGGGAGGGCGTGCACCAGGTGTGCGACCCGGTGCGTGCTGCCACCTACATGCGCATCGGCGAGACCCGCTACCGCTGGGAGTTCAGCCTGCAGGCCGGTGAGACCGCCGCGGATTACTCCGAGATCACCGCACTCCATCCGCTGATTGCGCCCTGGACCAAGGGCATCGCGCGGGGCGAGTTGGAGGTGGTGCGGGTGGCGGAGTACACCTTTCGCGCTCAGCTTGCCGACCGCTGGCGCCAGGGCCGAATCTTTCTGCTTGGCGATGCCGCCCACCTGACCCCGCCGTTCATCGGCCAAGGCATGGGCGCCGGGCTGCGCGACGCCATGAACCTGGCCTGGAAGCTGGCCGGTGTCCTGCACGGCTGCCTGGCCGAGGAGGTCTTGGACACCTATGAGACGGAGCGCATGCCGCACGCC
>DATHIT010000876.1:0-9083 GCA_035489915.1 Pseudonocardia sp.
TGCTGGCCACCCGGCTGGTCGACCGGCTCGCCCAGGCCGGGCTGACCGCCAAGGCCGCGTTCGAGGTGGAGTGGGTGCTCTTCCGCGGTCCGGAGGACGACCCCCAACCGGCCGCGGTCGCTCCGGCCTACGGCATGGGCCGGGTCATCGAGGTGTCCGACTACGCCGTTGAGCTGCTGCGCACGTTGGGCGCGCAGGGCGTGGCCGTGCAGCAGTTCCATCCCGAGTACGCGCCGGGGCAGCTGGAGCTGTCCGTGGCGCCCGAGTCGCCGGTGGCCGCCGCCGACACCGCCGTGCTGGTCCGCTCCACCATCCGCGCGGTGGCCGCCCGGCGCGGGCTGGCGGTGTCCTTCTCGCCGTCCGTCCAGGCCGGTGGGGTGGGCAATGGCGGACACCTGCACCTGTCGCTGCACCGCGGTGGGCGCTCCCTGTTCGGTGGGGGCGACCGCCGGTTCGGGCTGACCGAGGAGGCCGAGGCGTTCATGGCCGGCGTCCTGGAGCGGCTGCCCGCGCTGCTCGCGGTCGGCGCGCCCAGCGTGGCCAGTTACCTGCGGCTGCTGCCCTCGCACTGGGCCGGGGCGTTCGCCTGCTGGGGCCTGGAGAACCGGGAGGCCGCCGTGCGGCTGATCACCGGTTCGGTCGGCGAGCAGGCCCGCGCGGGCAACTTCGAGATCAAGTGCATCGACCAGAGCGCGAACCCGTATCTGCTGGTGGCCGCCGTGCTGTCGGCCGGGTTGGCCGGGCTGGAGGAACACGCCAGCCTGCCCGAACCGGTGGACGGTGACCCGGCGGGGTTGTCCGACGCGGAGCGGTCCGAGCGGGGCATCACCCGGCTGCCCGAGCGGCTCGGCGACGCGGTGGAGGCGTTCGCCGCCGACAAGGTGCTCACCGACGCGTTCGGTCCACTGCTGACCGAGACGCTGATCGCGGTGCGTCGCGCGGAGATCGACCTGTTCGCCGAGGCCAGCCCCGAAGAGATCGTCGCCGCGACCCGGTGGCGGCACTGATGGGGGCGGCCCCGGCGGCGGTGCCCGGCCCGTGGCCCGAGTGGGTCGGCGCGCTGCGGTTGATCGATCACCACTGCCACAGCGTGGTGGGCGCCGCGCTGGACCCGGCGGGATTCGGCGCGCTGCTCACCGAGGCACCTGCCCCGGCGCCGGGCGCGGACCCGTTCGACTCGGCGGTGGGCCTGGCGGTGCGCCGCGAGTGCGCCCCGGTGCTGGACCTGCCGGCGCACGCCCCGGCCGCCGACTACCTGGCCCGCCGCGCCGAGCTGGGCGTGGCCGAGGTGACCCGCCGGCTGTTCGCCGCGTCCGGCACCGCGCGGCTGCTGGTGGATCACGGGTACCGCGGCGACGACCTGCTCGGGCTGGACGAGTTGGCCTCGGTGGCCGCCGCGCCGGTCGACGAGGTGGTGCGGCTGGAGGCGGTCGCCGAACAGCTGGCCGACGCCGGGGTGAGCGCCGAGGACTACCCCGACGCGCTGGCCACCGAGGTACACCGGCGGGCTGAGTCGGCGGTGGGTTGCAAGTCCATCCTGGCCTACCGCTACGGCTTCGACGTGGACCCGAGCCGGCCGTCCCCGGCGCAGGTGGGAGTGGCCACCGACCGGTGGTTGACGCAGCGCGCCCGGGATCGGGCGGCCCGTCGCATCGCCGACCCGGTGTTGCTGCGGCACGCGCTCTGGTGCGGGGTGGACGCCGGGCTGCCGGTGCAGCTGCACACCGGGTTCGGCGACCCGGAGGAAGACCTGCACCGGGCCAACCCCGCGCTGCTCGCCGGGTTCTGCCGGGCCACCGAGGACACCGGTACCGCGATCGTGCTGCTGCACTGCTACCCGTATCACCGGGAGGCGGCCTGGCTGGCGCACTGCTTCCGGCACGTCTACCTGGATGTCGGGCTGGCCACCACGTACGTCGGGTACCGCGCGTCGGCGGTGCTCGCCGAGGTGCTCGAACTGGCCCCGTTCGGCAAGGTGCTCTACTCCTCCGACGCGTTCGGGCTGCCCGAGCTGTACCTGGTGGCCGCGCGGGCGTTCCGGCGGGCGGTGTCGGAGGTACTCGGCGGCTGGCAGCACAGCGGCGAGGCGGCCGAGGCGGACGTCCTCCGGATCGCCCGGATGATCTCCGAGGAGAACGCCCGCCGGCTCTACCGATTGCCGGTGGCCGCATGACGCACGTGAACGGCGTGGCGCTGGCTCCGTTGCTGGCGGCCGAACTGCCGGCGGAGATGCTGGCCGCGGTGGCCCTGCGGCAGCGCCTGCACCGGGACCCCAGGCTGTCCGGCCAGGAGGACGACACCGCCGAGGCGGTGTGCGCGGCGATCACCGAAGGGGCGGAGCCGCTGGCTGCGAAACCTGAGCGGGTGGCCGGCACCGGGCGGTTGGTGCGGCTCGGCCCGGCCACCGGACCGTCCGTGGCGCTGCGGGTCGAGCTGGACGGGCTGCCGCTGGTCGAACAGACCGGGCTGGCCTACGCGTCCGGCTCCGGGGTGATGCACGCCTGCGGGCACGACCTGCACTGCGCGGCGCTGGTCGCGGTGGCCAGGGCGGTCCGGCGGATGGAGCGGGACGGGCTGGCCGAGCTGCCGCGTGGGCTGCTGCTGGTGCTGCAGCCCAGGGAGGAAGCGGCGCCGAGCGGGGCCGGGGACGTGCTGGCCGATCCGGCGTTCCTCGCCCACGACGTGCGCGCGGTGGTCGGCGCGCACGTCCAGCCGGTGTTGCCGCGCGGGGTGGTGAGCGCCCGACCGGGGCCGGTGAACGCGTCCAGCGACGAGCTGCTGATCACCATCACCGGCCGGGGTGGGCACGCCGCCTACCCGCATCGCTCGGACGACCCGGTGCTGGCGCTGTCCCAGACCGTGGTGGCGCTGCATCACATAGTGTCGCGGCGGGTGAATCCGCTGGACTCGGCGGTGCTCACCATCGGCAAGCTGGACGCCGGCACGGCGGGCAACGTGATCCCGGCGTCGGCCAGGGCGTACGGCACGATCCGCGCGCTGGACCCGGCCAACCGGCAGCGGCTGCGCGAGGCGGTGCGGGAGGTGGTGACGCACACGGCGGCCGCCTACCACTGCACCGGCACCGTGCAGATGGTGGAGAACGAGCCGGTGCTGCACAACGACGCCCGGCTGGCCTCGGCGATCCTCCCGGTGCTCGCCGGGCTGGGTCTACGTCCGGACGAGGAGTTCCGGTCCTGCGGCTCGGACGACTTCTCGCACTTCAGTGACGCGCTGCCGTCGGTGATGCTGTTCGTCGGGGTGGACGACGGCTCGCCTGGCGCGCCCGGGCTGCACGACGCCCGGTTCGCGCCGCCGGACGCGGTGGTCGGCGAGCTGGCCAACGCCTACCTGGCCGGCCTGGCGGGTGCGCTGCAGCTGCTGGCCTGAGGACGGGGCTATTTGACGAGGAACCCGGCGTCCACCGGGAGCGCCACACCGGTCACGTAGCGGGCCTCGTCGGAGACCAGCCACGCGACCGCGTTGCTGATGTCGGAGACCTCGACGAGCTGCACGTCCATCAGGTTGCTCATGTCGGGGCCGTCCGCCGGCATGGTGGCGAGCACCTCCTGCATGGCCTCATTCATGATCATCGGTGTGTTCACCCCGGTCGGGTGCACCGAGTTGACCCGGATGTGGTGCGGCGCCAGCCAGTTCGCCCAGCTGCGGGTCAGCCCCACCAGGGCGTGCTTCGCGGCGCCGTAACCCTCCATGCCGGCGTTGCCAATGCCGCCCCGCCCGGTCAGCGCCATCACCGAGCCGGTGAGCACGATCGACCCGCCGCGGCCCTGCTCGATCATCGCCGGGGCCGCCGCGTGCACCGTGTTCCACACACCGACCAGGTTGATCTCGAGCACCTCGCGGAACGCGGTGGCGGGCTCGACCCCGTCGCGGATCATCCCGATCCCGGCGTTGGCCAGCACGATGTCCACCCCGCCCAGCGCGGTGATGCCCTCGTCGACCGCGGCCTGCATTGCCTTCGTGTCGCGCACGTCCGCCTCGACGGCCACGATCCGCCGGTCCAGCGCCTCCACCTCGGACACCGTCTCGGCCAGGTCCGCACTGGTCGCCAGCGGATAGGCCACCGCGTCGATCTGCCGGCAGATGTCCACCGCGATGATGTCCGCGCCCTCCTGGGCCAGCCGCACCGCGTGGCCGCGCCCCTGCCCCCGGGCCGCCCCGGTGATCAGCGCAACCTTGCCTTCGAACCGTCCCGCCACGACGACATCCCCCTTTGGACCGACCGCCGAAGCTAGTCCAGCGGGGCGCTGGAGCGCAGGTTGATTTCCGGTCCGCCTCGCCCCGCATGGCCGATCACCGGCCAGCGGGAGGCGCGTCGACGAGCGGGATATGGGACGAGCGTTCCGCGCGCGGTTCCCGGCGGGTCAATTCGGAGGATCAGCGTTCGCGCGGATGACGTGAATCGAAGCCGTTTCTCAGCCTGGGAAGGTGACACCCGGCGGGGCTGGCTCAGGTCATCGGCACCTCGACGTCTGACCCTCCGCAGCTCAGCGGGGCTGTCGTCGCCTTAAACCACATCGAGGCCGGAAAAGTGTGGGGGAACGCACCCCGATTAGTCGTGCCGCGAGGTTGCTGAACGCAGTCGAAATGACTACTGCTCGAAGTGGCCGACAGTGCAACCCGGGGGAGGACAGCTCAATGAATCGCGGTACATGGCAGCGGCTGGCAGTCCTGACTCTCGTGCCGACGGCGTCGCTGGTTCTCGGGATGGGGACGGCTTCCGCCGCTCCGATCAGCTCTCCGCGGACTGACGCGCGGGCTGAGGGCTACGGCGGGAACGACAACAACGGAAGCGGCGACGGCGTCGGTCTCATCTACCAGTACCTCTTCGGAGGCTCAGCCGGTTCCAGCGCGGGGGGAGCCAGCGCGGGCGGTTCCGGTTCGGGCGTAAGCGCTGGTGCGGCCAGCAGCTCCGCGGCGGCTTCGGCAGGTAGTGCCAGCGGAGAGGCCAGCGCCGGCGTCAACCTCGGTGACTTCTTCCAGCAACTGGTCGCCTTCCTCTTCGGCAGTTCCGCGAGCTCCGGCTCGACCGGTTCGGGTTCGGCTACTTCGACGGGCTCGACCGGCTCGACGAGCACGACCGGCACGACCGCGACGACCGGCACCACCGCGACTACCGGCACCACCGGCGCGACGGGGACGACCGGCTCGACCGCGGCCACCGGATCGACGGGCACCACCGGCGCGACGGGGGCCACCGGATCGATGGGCACCACCGGCGCGACGGGCACTACCGGCGCTACCGGATCGACGGGCACGTCCAGCTCCACGGGTTCGACAGGGACCCCGGGCTCGACAGGGACCCCGGGCTCGACAGCCGGCTCCGCGACCGGTGCCGGATCGGCGGGCGGCGCGGCGAGCAGCCCGAGCCCGGGGTACCCCGGAGTTAACTCGTATGGCGGGGTCAACTCGTATGGCTCTGGGTCCGGCGGCGGCTGAAGCTCCGCTCAACACGAAGGCCCAGGTCCGGTGTGGACAACCAGGTGACCTGGGCCCTTAAGGACTGAGCGGATGACGGGAATCGAACCCGCGTTCTCAGCTTGGGAAGCTGACGTTCTACCATTGAACTACATCCGCATGGTCTTGCGTGGCCGAGCTTAGCATCAGGCCCGGTACGGCCATTGGAGTGACTCCTACCCTCCGGCGGGCACCCCGAGTGCCGTATCGACTGCTGAGGACAGCCACGGCATTGTGTGGACCGCCAAGTACCGGTCGACGAGCCCCCCGTCGACGAAGGGACCCCGATGACCTTGTTCAACCCCGCCGCCTCGAACGGCGCCGGCCCCGCGCACGACGTGCTGCTGATCGCCGGCAGTCGGCCGGAGGCGGTCCGCCTGGCGCCGGTCGCGGCGGCCATGGCCATGGCCGGCCGGATCGAGCCGGTTCCGGTGGCGGCCGGGCCGGACCCGATGATGGTGCACGGCGCATTGGAGGCCATGGGTGTGCCGGCGGCGGTCACCCTGCTGCTCGGTGAGCCTCCGCACAGCCAGGTGGCCGCGGCCGCCGCGCTGGCCGTCCGGCTGGACGAGTTGATGCTCGACCGGGACCCGTCGGCGGTCCTGCTGTCCGGCGGCGGGCTCACCGCCGTGGTCGGCGCCCAGGTGGCCTTCTGGCGGCAGATCCCGGTGGTCTACCTGGAGCCCGGCGCGGACGTCGGCGCCCACCCCTGCCCGTTTCCGGAGGGCGGCAACCGACGGGTGATCAGCCAGCTGACCTCGATGTTCCTCCGGGGCAGCGACCGCCCGTCACCGAGCGTCCCGGGCGGCCCGAACACCATCCTGGTCGGCGACACGATGGCCGCCGCCGCGCTGTCCGACCCGAAGCTGGCTGCCCTCGCCGAGCGGGCCAGGGCCGGGCGGACCCGGATTGTGCTGCTGGACGCGGCCACCGACTCGGTCGTGGCGGCCGCGCCGGGGCTGCTGGCCAGCCACCCGGACGTGGACGCGGTGTTCATCGGGATGCCCGGCGACGCTGACCTGCTCGGCCATCCCCGGGTTTCCGTGCTGGCCCGCTCGGCGCTGCCCGACGTGGTTGCCATCATCGCGGTGAGCACCGTCGGGGTGACGGATCGGCACTGGGTCGGCCGGGAGGCGAAGGACTTCGGGCTGCCGACGCTGCTGGTCGAACGGGCCGACCGGCCGGGCCTGGTGCCCGACGTGGTCAGCGCCGACCCGGCCGCCGTGCTGACCGCGATAACCCAGCAGCTGGCCGAGCGCCCGGACGGGCGGTGCCAGAACGCCGACCCGGCCGCCGCCGGCCGCGCCGAGCACGCGCTTGCCTGGATGTTCGGCCTGGAGGCGCACCCGGTGCCCACTGCCCGGCCCAGCGCGGGTTCGCAAGGCACCGAGGGCCGGGCGGGTGGAGGGCACTCGCTAGGGTGACCTCGTGCTGCTGTCGGACGGTGACCTGCGCAAGGAGCTCGAGTCTGGGCGTCTCACCCTCGACCCGTGGGATCCGGCGATGCTCCAGCCGTCCAGCGTGGATGTGCGGCTGGACCGGCATTTCCGGGTGTTCCAGAACTCCCGCTACACCCATATCGACCCGCGCGAGCGGCAGGACGAGCTGACTACCCCGGTGGAGCCGGACGGTGACGACCCCTTTGTGCTGCACCCCGGTGAGTTCGTGCTCGGCTCCACGTTCGAGCTGGTCGGGCTGCCGGACGACCTGGCCGGACGGCTGGAGGGCAAGTCCAGCCTGGGCCGGCTCGGGCTGCTCACCCACTCCACCGCGGGCTTCATCGACCCCGGGTTCAGCGGCCACATCACCCTCGAGCTGTCCAACGTGGCGAACCTGCCGATCACCCTCTGGCCCGGCATGAAGATCGGCCAGCTGTGCCTTTTCCGGCTGTCCAGCCCGGCGGAGAACCCGTACGGCAGCGCCTCGACCGGTTCCAGGTATCAGGGCCAGCGCGGCCCCACACCGTCGCGGGCCTACCTCAACTTCCACCGCGCCGACACCCGCCGCTGACCCGCACTGCGCGTTAGCTGAGAATCCACTCCGATCACCACAATTAACCTGGATTTGGTGGACGGACGACCCACCGCTACCGAGGGGCGAGGAACCAGCCGGCGCACCGAGCAGGGCACCGAGCAGAGGTTCCGTCGCCTTGTAGCCATGGGCGACAGCACGACCGAGGGCATGGACGACCCGGCCCCGGGCGGCGGCTACCGAGGCTGGGCGGACCGGTTGGCCGCGCGCATGGCCGAGCGGGACCCCCGGTTCGAGTACGCCAACCTGGCCGTCCGAGGACGGTACGCCGGCCAGGTCCTGGTCGAGCAGCTGGCGCCGGCGCTGGCCCTGCGGCCGGATCTGGTCAGCATCATCGCCGGGGTCAATGACCTACTCCGACCGCGCTGCGACCTGGACGAGGTGATCAGTCAGCTGGACACGATGTACGCCGTGATGGTCGCCACCGGAGCCACCGTGCTGACCATCACCCAACCGGATCCGGTCGCGGTGGCGCGGATAGCCCGGCCGATCCGCCGCCGGCTGTTCGCCTACAACGAGGGCGTCCGTGCCTGCGCCGACCGGCACGGCCTGCTCCTGATCGATTTCGAGCGCATCCCGGAGTGCACCCATCCGATGTTCTGGAGTGAGGACCGGCTGCACCTGAACACCCTCGGGCACACCCGGATGGCCGCCACGGTCGCCGAGGTGCTCGGCCTGCCTCCGGTGCCGGGCGAGCCGGGCATCGGCAGCAGTGCTGGGCGGGCCTCGGCGCTGCCTCCGGTGCCCGTGCTGGGCCGGCGCGAGGCGCTGGAGCGGGACGCGGCCTGGGTCGGCCAGTACTTCGCGCCCTGGGTGTGGCGGCACGTGCGCGGGCGTTCCGCCGGAGACGGCATCGTGGCCAAGCGCCCGGTTGCCGAGCCGATCTTGAGAGAGCGCGAGGACGCCCAGCAATAGTCCGGAACCCGGCGGTTCCACGCCGCGCTGGGAGGCCCGTCTCCTACTCTGCTCGGGTGACACAGCGGCAGCGGACACCCATGCCGGTCCGGCGGCGGTGGCCGATCCGGATGCTCGCCGGACTCGTCCTGCTCGTGGCCATCGGGTTGCTCTGGCCGTTCGCCGGCTGGTCCTGGTGGCCGGTGGTCGGCGGGTTGGGCGTGCTGATCCTGCTCTACCTGCTCCGGCTGGACCGGCTGCTGTTCGGCTGGGCGCCGCACCTGGCCGGGCTGGTCACCGTGGTGCTGATGGCCGCGCGCAGCGACCCGTGGGCCTGGGGGCTGGCCGGCGGCCTCGCGGTTCTCGGCGTCGGCCTGGCTCGGCTGCCGGACCGGCGGGTGCTGGTCGTCGGCGCGGGCCTGGTGCTGCTGTTCGGCCTCGGCTACGGGGTGGCGCACTTCCAGACCGCACAGCAGCGCCAGGCCGAGCAGGCCCAGGAGTCCGCCCGGCAGGCCAGCAGCGTGATGGCCATCGCCCCCGAGCTGTTGCTGCGCGCGGTGGCCAGGGGCATCACCGCCGGGGACGCCCGCACCACCTGCGACCTGCTCGGCTCGCCGGCCAGGGACCAGCTCGCCGGGTCGGTCGGGACGGCGGACTGTGCGGCGGCGGTGCGCCAGCTGGCC
>DATHIT010000877.1:0-2482 GCA_035489915.1 Pseudonocardia sp.
GCCGCGTGCATCACCGCACACAGCCGAGGCGCAACCGTCGGAATCCAGGCCAGCACACCGGCCACCGCATCCCGATCGACCACGTCACAGGCAACCATCGTCACCGCCGAACCGGCCTCGGCCAGCAGCGCCCCGAGCACCGCGGCACCCGGCGTTCCCGGCCCCCGGCGACTGGCCAGCACCACGTGCTCCACACCGGCACCAGCCAGCCAGCCAGCCAGGTCCGGCCCGATCGCACCGCTGGCCCCGGTCAGCAGCACCGTCCCGTGCGGCGCCCATCCGGCACCGCCGTTGCGACGTGGTGCCGCCCGCACCAGGCGCCGCGCCAGCACCCCACCCGCCCGGACCGCGACCTGATCCTCGTGCCCGTTCGCCAAGACCCCCGCGAGCCGGGCCGCCACCCGCTCGTCCAGAACCGGCGGCAGATCGACCAGACCACCCCACCGGTCCGGATGCTCCACCGCGGCCGTGCGGCCCAGACCCCACACCTGTGCCTGCACCGGACTGGTCAGGACATCACCGTCACCGGTGGTCACCGCGCCCTGCGTGACTGCCCACAACGGAGCGGTCAGCCCGAGATCACCGAGCGCCTGCAGCAGCCCCAACGTCCCGGCGGCACCGGACGGCACCACGGGCCGGTCGGCGAGCGGCGACTCGTCGAGCCCCAGCAGGGAGAGCACCCCCGCCACCGAGGGTTGCGCCGGCCCCCCGTCGGCGGCCAGCGGGGCGAGGGTCTCGCTGATCGTCCTGGCCAGGCTCGACCGTGTCACCTCGCCGGGGGCGACCTCGGCGAACAACACCCGGGCCGCACGCCCACTCAGCGCCTGCTCGCAGACCGACACCAGCTCGCCGCCGACCAGCTCGACCGGAACCACGACGAGCCAGGTACCGGACAGTGCGACCGGGCCCGGATCACGCGTCGGATTCCACGAGATCCGGTACCGCCAGTCGGCCGTCAGCGACTCGTCCCGCTCCCGCTGCCGCCACGAGACCAGGGCCGGCAGCAGGTCACCCAGTGTCGTGGCATCCACCGAGAGCGTCTCGGAGAGGCCGACCAGGTCACCGGCCTCGACCGAGGACCAGAACCGGGCCTCCGCCGCGGACCCGGCGCCACCGCTGAGGGCGACCGGGGCCGGCACCGGCTTGGGCCAGTACCGCTGGCGCTGGAACGCGTAGGTCGGCAGTTCCACCCACGGTGCCGCTGGCAGGACGGTGGCCCAGTCCACGGCGACGCCGCGCACGTACACCTCGGCCAACGAGGCCAGCAGCCGAGCTGGGCCGCCGTCCTCCCGGCGCAACGTCCCGGTCACGATCGGCGCCTGCCGGGGCAGACCGTCGGGCTCCTCGCGGTTCGCGACGTCCTCCAGCGTGGCGGTGATCGACGCCGTCAGCACCGGATGTGCGGAAACCTCAACGAAGACCCCATGACCCCTGGGGTCCAGCGCCGCCTCGACAGCGTTGCTGAACTGGACAGTCGTCCGCAGGCTCGCGTACCAGTACGCGGCGTCGAGCTCGGGGCCTGCCACGAGCTCACCGGTCATCGCCGACACCATCGGGACCCGACCCGGCTGAGGGGCAACGCCGTCCAACAGGTCCAGCACTTCCTGGTGGAGCTCATCCACCTGCGGACTGTGCGAGGCGTAGTCCACCGGCAGCATCCGGGCCCGAACACCGTCCCGCTCGCAGTCAGCGAGGAGTGCGGCCAGAGGTTCCAGGTCACCGGAGACGACCGTCGCCGAGGGGCCGTTCACGGCCGCCACCGACACGAGCCCGTCCTGCGACACGCACCGCGCCACCCGGTTCCGCACGGCGGCAACGGGCTCGGCGATCGACAGCATTCCGCCGCGCCCGGACAACGCGACCAGCGCCCGGCTGCGCAGCGCCACGATCTTGGCGGCGTCGTCCAGCGACAGGATCCCGGCGACCGCCGCGGCCGCGATCTCACCCTGCGAATGCCCCACCACGGCATCGGGCCGCACGCCGGCGGCCTGCCAGACCGCGGCCAGGGAGACCATGACGGCCCAGAGCACCGGCTGCACGACGTCGACCCGGTCATAACCGGGAGCGCCGTCCCGACCGGCCAGGACGTCGTCCAATGACCAGTTCACGTGCGGTGCCAGAGCATGCCCGCACTCGGCCAGCCGGGCGGCGAACACCGGGCTGGTTTCGACCATCTCCCGGCCCATGCCGACCCACTGCGAACCCTGGCCCGGGAACACGAACACCACCCGGCCCGGACCGCTACCGGCCGGGACCACCCCGCTGACCGCACTGATGGTCGGCTGACCGGCGGCCACCGCCGACAACCCCGAGAGCAGCTCGCGCCGATCCTGTCCCAGGACCACGGCCCGATGCTCGAACACCGACCGGGTCGTGATCAGCGACCAGGCCACCTCGGCGACATCCAGCTCCGGACGGGCCGCCACGAACTCACCGAGCCGGCCGGCCTGCGCCACCAAGCCGGCACCGGACCGTGCCGAGA
>DATHIT010000878.1:0-3624 GCA_035489915.1 Pseudonocardia sp.
GAGCTGGTACGCGACGGCGGTGATCACCACGCTCGCGGCGGTGACACAACCGGCGGCGGCGAGGACCCCGGAGGCGACCCGGCAGGACGCCGCCCGGATCACCCTGATCCCGGCGAACAGCGTGACCAGCGCGGCGACCAGTCCGACCCAGGCGGAGGCGGCCCACCCCGCCGTCAACCCGAGGATCACCGCCAACCAGCTGAGCAGGGCCGCCGGGATCAGGCGTAGGTCAACCGGGGCGTCGCTGGCCGGCTCGCCCCGGATCACAGCGTCACCTGATCCCGGAGCTGGCTGAACCGGCGTTCCCCGATGCCCTCGATCTCGCGCAGCTGCTCGACCGAGCTGAACCGGCCGTGCCGGGCCCGCCAGTCCAGGATTCGCTGCGCGGTGACCGGCCCCACCCCGGGCAGGGTGTCCAGCTGCTCGACTGTGGCCCGGTTCAGGTCGACCTTGCCCGTGCCGGCGCCACCCGCCGGCCCACCACTCCGCCCCGCTGGTGGCGCACCGCTCGACGACGCGGCATCCGGCGAGCCCGGTGGCAGTGGCAGCCCGACCACGATCTGCTCGCCGTCCGCGACCCGTCGAGCCAGGTTCAGCGGGGTGAGGTCGGCGCCGCGCAGCGGGCCACCTGCCTTGGCGATCGCGTCGGCCACCCTGGCCCCGTCCGGCACCGTCACCAGGCCCGGCCGCCGGACCTTGCCGGCCACGCTGACCACCAGCGGCGCACCGGCGGCGGCCGGGCGGCCGGGCGGGGGCACTGACCCGGCCGCCTGCTCACCGAACGCCCCGGCCCCGGCTGCCCCGGTCACGGTGAGCGCCGGCGGTGCCTCGGCGACCGGGCGATCCCGCCATACCCCGACGGCGGCCAGTACCGCCGCCACGGCTGCCACCAGCGCCAACGCCAGCGCGCCCGGACGCCCCGGATCCATCCGGGTGCCACGCCACGACTTCGGCAGCCAGCGCTCCCCCAGCCGGGCAAGCCGGGTCACCGCGCCGCCCAGCACCGGGAGTGGAGCGGTGGTCTCCGCCGCGCTCGGCCGCTCGGCCCGGCCGGCTGACGCGTGATCGTCCGGCCCGGGCAGGTACGACCCGGCCGAATCCGACGGCACCGCCGACCGAGGCAACGGCACGCCGGATCGCGGCGGTGCGGGGCCGGCGGCGCGATGCGGAGCACGCAGGCCCACCAGGCGTTCCCGGGCGGACCGCTCCCCCGCACCCGAAGACTCCGCACGTGCCGCCGTCACGAGATCGACGCTAAGCCGCTCCCGTGGCGCCGGCGGCGGTCCGCGCTGGGCCTGTGGATAACCGACCTCGGTGTGGATAACTCGGTCCGCTATCCGGCGGCGGCCGGCGAACCGTCAGGGCCGCCGGCACAATGCCGCGGTGCGTATAGGTGCGCAGAGCAAAGCGCCACTGCACCGGTCGCGCGATATCCCGGTCGCCCGTGCCCCGGTCACCCATGCCCCGGTCGCCCGAACGACGGCGCGTCAGGGCGCGGCTGGCGGCACCACAACCACGCCGAGCAACCCCGGACCGGCGTGCGCCCCGAGCACCGCGCCGACCTCGGACAGCAGGCAGGGCCGGGCGGCCGGCAGCCGGTCGGCCAGCCGCGCCACCAGCTCCTTCGCCCGCTCGGGCGCGCCCAGGTGGTGCACGGCCAGCTGGGCGGCGCCCTGGCCGGCGGCGCGCTCGGCCAACTCCACCAACCGGGTCGTCGCCCTGGCCAGGGTGCGGACCTTCTCCAGCGGCTCGATCAGCCCGTCGGTCACGTGCAGCACCGGCTTCACCGCGAGCGCGCTGCCCAGCCAGGCCGCCGCGGCGCCGATCCGGCCACCTCGGCGCAGGTGCTCCAGCGAGTCCACGCAGAAGAACACCCGGGTCCGGGCCGCCACCTCGGCCGCCGCCGCCTCGACGACGTCCCCAGCCGACCCGGCCAAGGCCGCGCCCGCCGCCGCGAGCACCGCGAAACCCAGCCCCATCCCGGTGGACCGGGAGTCGACGACGCGCACCAGGCTCGGGTCGACCTCGTCGGCGGCGACCCGCGCCGCTTCCCAGGTTCCGGAGAGCCGACGGGACAGGTGCACCGAGACCACGCCGGTGGCACCGCCGGCGAGCAGCTCGCGGTACTTCGCGGCGAACTCGGCGGGCGCCGGGCGGGAGGTGCCGATCGTCGCGTCCGGGTCGGACAGCGCCTCGGTGACTTCGGCCGGGCCCACATCCACGCCGTCCCGACCCTCCCGTTGGCCCAGGCTCACCTTCAGCGGGACCACGTGGATGCCGTGCTCATGCGCCATCCCGGTGGGCAGGTACGCGGTCGAGTCGGTCACCACCGCGACCGTCATCGAGTAGTCACCGAGCTCAGAGTGGCCCGACGGCGCGTTCCCGACGGCGCCGCAGCACCCGGTGCGCCAGGTAGCCGACCAACAGCACAACGATCACCGCGATCGGGCCCCAGGTGAGGTACTGGGAGATCGTCCCCAGCGATGCGGAGAAGGCGTACCCGAGCAGTACACAGCCACCGCCCCAAAGCACTCCGCCGGCGACGTTCCACGGCAGGAAGGTACGCAGGTAGGGCAGCCGAGCCATGCCGGCCATGCCGGGGATCAGTGCCCGCAGCAGCGCGGTGCAGCGGCCCAGGAACACCGCCTTGCCACCGTGCCGGCGCAGGAACGCGTCCGCCTTCGCCCAGTTCTTCTCCCCCACCCGCCGGCCGAGCCGGGATACCCGCAGCGCGGGGCCGTAGTGCTTGCCCACCTCGTAACCCACGCTGTCGCCGGCGATCGCGGCCACCACGGCGACCGCCACCATCGGCCCCAGGCTGACCCAGCCGTGCTGCGCGGCGAACCCGGCAACCAGCAGCGAGGCCTCCCCGGGGAACACCAGCCCGACCATGATCGCGGCCTCGGCGAAGGCGAAGAACCCGGCGATCAGGTACAGCCAACCGCCGACATGCTCGCCGAGCCGCTGCAGCAGGTTCAGTACCACGCTGTCCATCCTCCCCGGTTGTCCCGGGCGACGACACTACTGGCCTGCCCGCCGGGCGCCCCTAGCTGAGAGCGCCGGGGCGAGCAGTGCGGCCAGCCCCTCGCCGACCCGCCGGTGCCCGGCCCAGCCGAAGTGGATGCCGTCCGGGTTGCCCTCGCCGGCCCGGATGTGCCCGCCGATCAGCGCTGACAGGTCCAGGGTGGCCACCCCTACCTCGCTCGCCCAGGACCGGGTGGCCCGCTCGGCGGCCGCCCGACCGGGATGCACATGCCCGTACGCGGCGGCCCGGTGCACGCTGGGCAGCAGGGCGACCACCGGGATGCCCGGGCGGATGGTGGTGACCGCCCGCCGGCAGAGTTCCAGGTAGTGCACGGTCAGCCGGGGCGGCAGCGCCACCGGTCCGCCGCCGGGCAGCAGCGCCAGCGCCCGGGACAGCGCCGGCTGGGCGCCCAGGTACCCGTCGCGGACCGCTCGGCGCAGGCCGGCCGGGCGGAGCGACGGGATCAGCTCGCGCAGCGCGGTGGGCAGCGGCGAGGGCAACGTGTCCATCCCACCCACCCCGAGCACCAGCGCGTCCACGGTGGGCATCACCGACCAGATCCGAGGGTCGTGGGTGAGCGCGCGCCACGCGTGCCGGGC
>DATHIT010000879.1:0-17855 GCA_035489915.1 Pseudonocardia sp.
CATCACCGGTGAGCACGGGGTCGGCCAGCTCAAGATGGGCTGGCTGGCCCAGCAGTTGGACTCCACGGCACTGGCTGTGCAGGCGGCCATCCGCGCCGCCCTCGATCCACAAGGCCTGCTCAATCCCGGCCGAGGGTATTAAGGGAGCGTCTGATGGATCATTCAGCCGGCTGCGCGGCGCCCAGACGACGCCTCGCGGCGTTCTCGTCGGGGCCGATACAACCCCGGTATCGGCCCCTCCTCGGCCTTGCGAGCCGCCGCCTGGATCACCGCTCGCTCGGCATAGATCCACCAGACGCTCCCTAGCGCAGGCCAAGCTTTCTGCTGATCACTCCCAGACTGGCCAGGCTCACCACCCCGGTGAACATCACCCAGAAGCTCGGGGCCAGGGGAGTGCCCGTGGCGGCGATCAGCCAGGTGGCGATGAGCGGGGTGAAGCCGCCGAAGATGGCCACCCCGATGTTGTAGCCGACGGCCATGCCGGTGGCCCGGGTCTCGGCGGGGAACAGGTTCGCCAGCAGGGCGGCCATCGGGCCGAAGTGGCGATCAGCAGCGCGATCCCGCCGACCAGGGCGGCGGCGAACCCGGTCGAGGCGGGCAGGTGCAGTTGCTTGATCGCATACGTCGGCATGTAACTGAGCAGGTAGTTGAGGCAGGTGGTCACGGCGAGCACACCGATCGTGAGCAGCACCCGGGACTTCTGCTCCCGCAGCACCTGACGACCCGGCGCCCGCTGGTCGGCACCCGCGCTGGCCGTGACGAACTCCGGCGCCTCCGGCACGTGACGCCTGATGTAGTAGCCGACCGGACCCACCAGCAGCCCGACGACGAACGGGATGCGGAACCCCAGGACTGCAGCTGCTCGGCGGTCAGCGTGGAGGTCAGCACCGTGCCGAGCGTCGCGGCGAGCAGGGTGGCGGCCGCCTGGCTGGTGAACTGCCAGCTTGCCGCGTATCCCCGGCGATGTGGCAGGTGCTCGACCATCAGGGCGGTCGCGCTGCCGAACTCACCGCCGGCGGAGAAACCCTGGATCAGCCGCGCGACCAGGATCCCGAGCGGGGCGAGCATGCCGACCGTGGCGTACGGCGGCATCACGCAGATCAGCAGCGTGCCGAGCACCATCAGCCAGATGGACAGGGTCAGCGCGGGCTTGCGTCCGGCCCGGTCGGCATACGAGCCGAGGACGATCGCGCCGATCGGGCGGATCAGGAACGACGCGCCGAACGTGCCCAGTGCGAGCAGCAGCGAACTGGTCGCGTCGCCGGCGGGGAAGAACGCGTGGGCGATGTACACCGCGAAGAAGCTGTAGATCGCGATGTCGTACCACTCGAGCGCGTTGCCCACGCAGGCCGCGGCGATGATCTTGACCGCTCCCGGAGGCCTTGACAGGCCGGATTCCGCTGCTCGATGTGGGACTGCCATGGGGGCACTCCGTTCCGGTCGCGATGTTCCGGTCACGTTCCAGGGCGGCCCGGGCGGGTCGGGCCCAGTTCTCCCAGGTCCCAGAACAGGCCGGCCATGATCCGCGCGGCTTCGCGGGAGAGGGAGGCGAGCAGGTGTTCGTCGGGGCCGTGCTGCGCGCAGGCCGGATAGGAATGCGGCACCCAGACCGTCGGCATGCCGATGACGTCGGCGAATACGTCGTTCGGCAGTGAACCGCCCAGGTTCGGCAGCACCGCCGCCGCGTTGCCGGTGGTCCGCTCGATCGAGGCCAGCGCCCACTGGACCCATGGGTCGTCCGGGCTCAGCCGGGTGGCCGCCATCGTGCTGGTCACCCGCACGCCGACCATCGGGTACCCGTGCGCGTCGAGGTGCTTTCGCACGATCTGTTCGAGCTCCCGCCACGGCGTGCCGACGACAAAACGGAGCTGGCAGTGGGCCCGCGCCGTCGGCGGGATCGCGTTGACCGGTGCCTGTGGGGTGCCCGCGAACAGCGTCAACACCTCGAGGGTGTTGCTGCCCAGCACCCGCTCGGCCGGCGTCAGCCCCGGCTCCCCCCAACCGCCGTCGATGTCCGGGTCGTCCGGGCCGCCGCCCGGCGAGATGTCGGCCAGCGCCGACCGCACCGCGTCCGGGATGCTCGGGGCCCGCAATCCGGGCACCTGGATCACCCCGCGTCCGTCCACCAGCGTGGCGATCGCGTTGGCGAGCACCGTTGCCGGGTTGCGCAGCAGGCCGCCCCAGTTGCCGGAGTGGTAGCTGCCCTCGCGTAGGTCGAGGTCCAGGTCGAACCCGACCTGGCCGCGCGAGCCGAGGAACACGGTGGGCCGCTCGGCCGCGAGCCGAGGGCCGTCCGAGGCGAGCAGCAGGTCTGCGGCGAGCTCGTCCGCCCGCTCCGCGCACATCTCCCGCAGGCCGGGCGAGCCCGCCTCCTCGCCCGTCTCGACCAGCACCTTCAGGTTGAACCCCAGCCGGCCGCCTCGGGCCGACCGCACCTGCTCGAGCGCGGCGAGGTTGAGGGTGTGCTGACCCTTGTTGTCGGCGGTCCCACGCCCGTACCAGCGGTCGCCGTCAACCACGATCTCCCACGGGGAGAGGCCGGCGCGCCAGCGTTCCGGCTGGCCGAGTACGACGTCGCCGTGGCCGTACACCAGCACCGTGGGGAGGGAATCGTCCTCGTGGCCGTGCCCGATCAGGAACGGACCGGCGCCGGACACGGGGTTCTCCACGATGGCCGAGCGCGCTCCAAGGCGGTCCAGGGCGGGCGCGATCTCGTCGGTGAGGTAGCGGTGCAGGACCGGTAGGGAGCCGGGGTCCTGACTCTCCGTCCGGAGTGCCACCCGCCTCGCCAGGTCCGCCCGGAAAGCTCCCGATTCGACGTAGGCTGCTGCCTGCTCGACGGCTCTACCGCGGGTCATTTTCCTCCAGAGGCCGACGAACAGATCCGCCGTCGTCAGACGCGTCGTGAAAGCGTAAGAGGATGCCGCCCGGGAGGGCCATCACCGCTTCGGCAACGCAGCATTGCCGTACCGGCAAGGCGGAGCCGAAGGCCGGCGAATCAGGGTGCGCGGACCCGGTCGACGAGGTGGGCGACGAAGTCCTGGACGGCGTCCGGCAACGTTCGGCCGGCCATCGACTGGATTTGCAGGTAGCGCCGGTGCATGCCGCGGTCGGTCACCGGGACCGCGACCAGCCCGTCGGCGGCCAGTCTGCGGCGTACCGGCAGGTGCCCGGTGAGGGTCACCGCGTCGGCGAGCTTGGCGAACGTGTAGAGGGAGCCGGAGTAGTCGGTCTCGAAGACGGGCTCGAAGCTGAGCTGCTCGGCGCTGCAGCAGACGTCGAACAACTGCCGCACAGTCGTCCCCTCGTCGACGATCGCCAGCGGGTAGGGCAGGAGCTCGGCGAGGGACACGGTGGGCTGCTGGGCGATCGGATGAGCGGCGTTGACCACGGCGTGCACGTACTCCCGCTGCGAGTACTCCACCCGGACGTCCCGGGCCGGGGTCAGGCTGAAGGTGACGGCAAGGTCCGCGCTCCCGTCCCGGACGCATTCGGTCGCCTCCGCCGAGGACGTGACGTGCAGGTTGAAGCCGACATCGGGCCGCTCGCGGTGGAATGAGGCGATTGCCTCGGGCAGCAGGTCCCAGGCGAACCCCTCCGAGCTGGCCAGGCGTATCCGGCTGCGGTGGGCGCCGCGCAGCCGCCGGATTTCGCCGACCACCTGCTCGACGTCCACCAGGTTGCGCCGGACGAATGCGGCGAGCCGCACCCCCGCGTCGCTCAGCACCATGCCGCGCGGTCGTCGCTCGAACAGCGGTACCCCGATCTCCTGCTCGAGCCTGGCGATCTGGCGGCTGATCGCCGAACCCGCCACGTGCAGCTGTTCGGAGGCCTCGGTGATGGAGCCAGCCTGGGACACCGCGAGGAAGTAGCGCAGTCCGGTGTCCAGGAACGGGGCGGAGGGCGGGTTTGCCAGGCCGGGGCGCGGGCGGCGGCGGCCCGTGGCGGCGGTTCCGTCGTCGCCAGCTGTCACAGCTCGCGATCATGCCGGAGCATTCCCAAAACCGCCGCTCGGTCAGATTCCCCGCGGTGTGCTGCGTCTCCTCAGACCACCCTGGGTGTCAATACGGCGCTGCGCAAAATGTCGCCTCGACAGGGTTGCCATCGGGCCCCCGTCTCAGAGAACATCCAGGTCAACGCCACCTCCCAGGCACGATGCTCGCGTACGGTCACCGATCGCGAGCGGCGTACGTGGACAGCCGGTGGTTGCGCAGAGTGCCCGCGCTAGCCTGAGCGCGTGACAAGGCGCGGACCCACTTTGAGGAGGTGTGCGTGAATATCAACATCCAGCTGCTGTTCACGATCAACGCGCTGGCTCGGTCTACGCCGTGGCTGCAGCCGTTCATGGTGCTCTATGCCACGGTCGGAGGCTTGGTGATCTTCGCCGAGCTGATGTTCATCGGTTGGTGGATCGCGCGAAAGCGGGAGCATCTGCCCACGGTGGCGGCCGCACTCTGGACTCCGCTGGGAATGCTGCTGGCGTTGGGGATCAACCAGCCGATAGCGGCGGCGTTCGCCGAGCGGCGGCCCTACCTGGTGTACACGAACATCCTGACCCTGACCGAGCACAGCTGGGCGTCAGGGTTCCCCAGCGATCACGCGGTGCTGGCCGGCGCGGTGACCGCGACGCTGTTCCTGGTCAGCCGGCCGCTGGGCTGGTGCGCCGCGGTGGCCGCGGCGATCATGGCGTTCGCTCGGGTCTACGTCGCCGAGGCCTACCCCTTCGACGTGCTGGTCGGACTGGGTCTTGGCGCGGTGGTCAGCCTGATCGGCTACCTGCTGGTGCGTCGTGTTCTGGTGCGCCTGCTCAGCATGGCCGACCCGACGATCTTCCGGCCGCTGATCACCGCCACCCCACGTAAGACCACATTGCCCGACTCGGTCGCCAGAGTCGCCTGAGCAGGGCGGCGCCGCTGACGGGTCTGGCACGCCGGTTGGCTACCGATAGAGCTGTCGGTGGGCGGGGAGGTCGCTGCCGCGGTCGGGCTTGGTGGCGTTCGGGCGGTGACCCGACCAGTGGCGAGCCAGGCGCGGGGTCTTGCTCGCAACGCAGCTTGGGCCTGACGCTCGCCGAGCTCAAGCTAGGCCTGCTGGTGGTGATCGGCGTGGGTCGGATCAACGCTGACGTGCCCGGCAGAGCGCGATCACGCACCGCCGGCCCCGCATCGCCAGGAATAGCCAACATCGGTCGCGACTTGGACTCGGACATGACCGCCACACAATTCGACCCACGCGCGCTGCTCGCCCAAAGCCGACTCGGTGTCCTCGCAACGATCAAGTCGGACGGCCGCCCCCAGCTTTCCCCCGTCATGCCCTTCTACGACGCGGAGACCGGTGCCATCTACGTTTCGATGACCGAGGGACGGGCCAAGACAGCGAATCTGCGTCGGGACCCACGAGCCGCACTGGAGGTCACCAGCCCCGAGGGCTGGGAGTGGGCCACCGCCGAGGGCACCGCGACACTCACCGGGCCGGGCACCGACCCGCACGGTCCCGAGGTCGAGGCGCTGGTGGACTACTACCGCGCCGCCTCCGGCGAGCACCCGGACTGGGACGAGTACCGGTCGGTGATGGTGTCCGACCGCAGGGTGCTCATGGTGATGACGGTCGACCACGTGTACGGCGCCAAGATCCGCTGACACCGGTTGGCCAGTTCACCGACATCGACACCAGGGCTGCGAACTCTTGATCAAACAGCCCTCCTGTCGATGTCGGCGAACCTCAGCTCACACTCGCGTGCCGACGCGGGCGGACGGTGCCGCCAAGGCCGACCGAGGTGCGATGCTGGACCTTGCATGAACTGATCCATCCCCAGCAGCGGGTCAGATGCTGTATTCGTTCGCTATCCAGCATCGGTACGAGGCAAGGAGGCCGGCAGGTGCGCGCGCTGAGCATTTACCGGGACACAACGGGCAGCACACTTGTACTCGATGACGTCCCCGAGCCGGACCTGGGGGACGGGGACCTGCTCGTCCAGGCGCTCGCGCTCGGGGTGTGCGGGACGGACCGGGAGCTCGTAGCTCGGGGGCCCATCTGGGGAACCGAACAGCGGAACCGGTTGATCCTCGGTCACGAGTCACTGGGCCGGGTCTTGGAGGCGCCCGGCGGGGCGGAGATCGGACCCGGTGACCTCGTGGTCGGCATCGTCCGTCGGCCCGACCCGGTGCCCTGTGGTTACTGCGCTGTGGGTCAGTTCGACCTCTGTGAGAACGGTCAGTACACCGAGCGCGGCATTCTCGGGCGGGACGGCTTCGGCTCGGAACGGTTCCGGCTGGAACAGGAGTACGCGGTTCGGGTCGACCCCGCCCTAGGCCTGGCCGGCGTGCTCCTCGAGCCGGCCAGCGTGGTGGCCAAGGCGTGGGAGCAGCTGGACCACGTGGTGCGGCGCGCCCGCCGCCGCGCCCTGGTGCTGGGTGCCGGGCCGATCGGGCTGCTGGCCGCGCTGCTCGGGGTGCAGCGCGGCTTGGAGGTGCACGTGGTGGACCAGGTGGATCACGGGGCCAAGCCCAGACAGACCCGCGACCTGGGCGCGATCTACCACAGTTCCATGGCGGACCTCAGCGGCAGCTTCGACGCGGTCGTCGAGTGCTCCGGCGTTCTGGTGGGGGAGGCTATCGCGCGCACGGCTCCGGGCGGTGCCGCCTGCCTGGTCGGTATCGGTGCTCCGCACGGGGCGGGCACGGCCAACCTCGGCGAGCTCAATCTCGACCTGGTCACCCAGAACAAGCTGGTCATGGGCACCATCAACTCGAACCGGTCCCATTTCGAAGCCGCGCACCAGGCACTCCGCCAGGTCGACCGGAGCTGGCTCGAGGGGCTTTTGACCGATCGGTTGCCGCTGACCGCGTGGCGCTCGGCGTTCGACACGAGCCCAGAACGGATCAAGGCAGTCATCGAGTTCGACGCCTGACAGCGTTCGTGGCCGCGAGGAGGTTTTTGTGAGGCCGGCCGCGCCCCGCGTACCCGCGCGGATCGGGAAAGGGTGCGTGTTGTAACACCCCAGTACACCTCGGCTCCCGCGGGAGGCAACAGAGGCGAGCTGACCGCGGGTTGGGGGAGCACAGCCTGGTGAGTTCAGCGGATGAGTCGGTTGGCGAGCTCTCGTGCCACATCGATCGGGCCGGGCTGGTCGCCGCTGTGGAGGACGCCGAGGACGACCTGGTCCGCACCGGCCTGGAGGTGCTCGCCCACCCGCGCGGTGATTGCGTCGGCGTCGCCCCAGGTCACCAGCTCGTCCACGAGGTGGTCGCTCAACTCAGAGATGTCCTCGCCGCTGAAGCCCATCCGTCGGATGTTCTCTGCGTACCCGCCGATGCCGCCACCGACGAGGAACCGCAGCGGCCCTCGGGCCGTTTCCCGTGCCGTCGTGGGGTCGGTGTCGAGTACGACCAACTGGTCGATGACGAGTGTGGAGTCCTGACCCAGGACGCGCCGGGCGTCGGCGGTGTAGGCGGGCGTGACGAGCAGGGGTACGGCGCCGGCGCATCGGTCGCGGGCGAGCGCGAGCTTGCGGGGCCCGAGCGCCGCCAGGATCCGCCGGTCCGCCGGAACGGGCGGTTCACCGGTGTCGAGTCGGTCGAGGAACTCGTTCAGCGCCCGCAGCGGTCGTGGCGTCTGCGGGCCACCCAGCCCGACGACAAACCGACCCGGGTGGGTGGCCTCGAGGTCGGCGTACATCGCGGTCACTGCTTCCGGGCCGTAGACGTCCAGCGGGATGATGCCGGGTGCGACCGGGATCGCCGTGGTGGCGCGGATGATCTTCGCGATCGGGTCGAGACTGGCCAGTTGCCCGCCCGCAAGCCAAATCGTGGCGTACCCCAGTTTCTCTACCTCGATCGCGGCGTCGAGGTAGGAGTCGTCGGCAGACACATCCAATGCCACGCCGATCGGTCCCAGGTCAAGTTTGGTCATTGCCCGAGGCTAGGACCTGAACCGAACTTCAGGTCAAGGCCGAGTCGACGTCGTCAGCCGCGAGCGCCATCGTTCCGCGAACTTGCCCCCCGCTAAGGCGGGGGTTTGCCCCGGGAGGCTCGGGTGTTGGCTCCATGGAGAGTTTTGACGCGAACATTCATCCTATGGCGGGGAGGGGTGAATCACAGTGACGTGACGGAGGTCAACCCGATGTTCACCAACCTAGGTAAACTGTTTTGGAAACAAGCTGCGGAGCGGGCGGTGAAGACTGCAATTCAAGTATTTGTGGCGCTGCTCAGCGTCGGAAATATTGGGATTCTCGACGCCCCCTGGTCGGCGGCTCTCTCAACGGCGGCGATGGCCGCCTTCTTATCAGTACTGACATCAGTGATATCGGAGCCTGTCGGGCATCGACAGACTCCGTCGGTCATCACGAATCCGCCGCTCGAGAGCGACAATCGGCTTCACGACCTCAATCACGCCGACCGCACCGTGCATTCGGCCTGACTGTGGCTGGTGTCGACACAGCCCGGCTCACGCCGACACAGCGGGTCGAGCCGGCTCCCTGATCACCGCCGATTGACCGACTCAGAGTCGGGGAGCGGGTTCGCGGCGATTCCCTCGGTGCTCAGCACGAGCACCACCGCGTCGGAATCCAGCCCGGTCTCGGCGCGCCGCGCTGGGTCCGTGACGATGTTGCGGACGCCGGCCAGGGCGGCGGCGCCGCACGGGCCCGCGTCGACGCCAAGGCCGGCCAGATCATGGACGGCCTGGGTAGCCTGCTCATCTGAGACGGTGGTCGCCGCGTCAAGGCCGGCCTCCAGGTACGGCCAGGCGCCCGAGGACGGTGTGCCACAGTTCAGGCCGGCCATGATCGTGTAGGTCGTGTCGACGGTGACCGGCTTCCGGGCATGCAACGAGGCAATGATTGCCGGTGCGTTCTGCGCCTCCACGCTCAGCACCACCGGTCCCGGGCCGGCGCCACCGCGGTAGTGCCGGACGGTGGCCTGGGCGAGCGAACCGACACCCACCGGTACCGCGACCAGATCAACCCCGGCGAGCCCATGCTCGGCGATCTGTGCGTCGGCTTCCACGAGCATCGTCGAATACCCGTCCACGATCCACTGCGGCATGCGTTCGTATCCGGACCAACCCGTGTCCTGTACCAGCCCGGCATTCCGGCCGGCGTTCCGCGCCCACTGGGCCGCCGCCGAGACCACGTCGTCGTAGGGAATGGCCAGCTCGGTCACCCGCGCGCCTTCGGCGGCTAGCGCATCGATGGCGGCTCTGGAGACCGCGGTGGGCACGAAGATATGCGCGGGCAGCCCCAGTAAGCGGGCCACGTGAGCCACCGCGCGGCCGTGGTTGCCGTCAGTCGCCGCGACCAGCGTCGGCCTGCCCGTACCGGCGAGCCGCGCGGTTAACTCCTCGAACCCGAGAGCGGCGTCACCGTGGCCCAGCCGCTCCGACAAGACCCGCGAGATGGCGTAAGACGCGCCGAGGATCTTGAACGCCGGAAGCCCCCACCGAGACGACTCATCCTTCACGATCACCCGTCCCACTCCCAGCTCTTCGGCGAGCGCCGGAAGCTCGATCAGCCTGGTCCGCCGGTAACCCGACAGCCCTTGGTGAAATGCGTGGACGTCATCGCTGATCGGGTCGGCGCGCCAGGACCGGGCGTTCGGGTTCAGGTACCAGGACAGCGCGGCGGCGTGCATACCTGGAGTCTGCTATGCCGATCGCCGGCGTGCCGCCATGGCGTTGCCCAGGGCGAGCAGGACGCCGCCGGCGAAGATGAGCGTGCCCATCACGTTGACCTGCGGCGGGAGGCCGTTCTTCTGCGCACTCCAGATCCACAGCGGGAACGTCTCCACGTTGCCGGCGGTGAAGTTGGTGACCACGAAGTCGTCGATGGAGATGGCGAAGGCGAGCAGCGCCCCGGCGGTGACGCCCGGCAGGATCATCGGCAGGGTGACCAGCCAGAAGGTACCCATGGCGCTGGCCCCGAGGTCCTTGGCCGCCTCCTCGACCGACCGGTCCAGGGTGAGCACCCGGGACCGCACGGTCACCGCGACGAAGGACAGCGAGAACATCACGTGCGCGATGATGATCGTGAGGTAGCCCAGCGGGACGTTGAGCTGCACGAAAAACGCCACCAGGGACATGCCCATGACGATCTCGGGCGTGGAGATCGCCGCGAACTGCACCAGGTTGCTGGTGCCGTCACCGCGGAACCGGTACCGGCCCAGCGCCACGCCGAGCAGCGTGCCCAGGGTGGTGGCGATCAGCGTCGACACCACGGCGATGATCAGCGAGGCCTTCAGCGCGTTGGTCAGGCCGGACAGGTCGAACACGTGTACGTACCACTCGAGCGTGAAGCCGTGCCACCGGTTGTTGTACCGGCCCTGGACCTGGTTGAAGCCGAAAAGGATCATGACGCCGATGGGCAGGCAGAGCCAGAGGATGACGGCCCAGGTGTACCAGAGGAGCAGCCGGTCGCCCAGCTTGCTCCGCGACCTGGGCGGCTTGGGCTTGGCCGGCTCGGCCGGGACCGGAGTGAGGATCGTGGTCATCGCGCCGCCGCCTGCAGGACCGTCTCGGTGCCCAGCGCCCGTGCGTAGGCGAAGATGCCGACCAGCAGGGCGAGCATCAGGGTGGCCGACAGGGCGGTGGCCGTGGGGTAGTCCCGGACGGTGAGCGCCTGGTCCTGGATGATGTTGCCGATCATCGTGTTGTCCGGCCCACCGAGGACCTCCGCGTTGACGTAGTCGGAGGCCGCCGGCACGAAGTTCATCAGCACGCCGGCGAACACCCCGGGCAGCGACAGCGGGAGGATCACCTTGAGAAACGACTGCGTGCGGCTGCTGTACAGGTCATAGGAGGCCTCCACCACCCCGGGGTCCACCCGCTCCAGCGCCACGTAGATCGGCAGCACCATGAACGGCAGGTAGTTGTAGGTGAGCCCGCCGATCACCGCGACCGAGGTCTGCAGCACGTGGAAGTCCGCTGGCAAAAGGCCCCAGTCCTTCAGCGGCCCGAGCACCATGCCGTTGTCGGACAGCAGGAACTGCCACGAGATCGTCCGCAGCACGAACGAGACGAAGAACGGCAACAGGATCAGGAACAGGTACGTCGACTTGCGCGCGCCGCCCTTAAAAGCGATCCAGTAGGCGATCGGGTACGACAATGCGATGCCGAGCACCGTCGCGATGCCGCCGTACTCCAGGGACCGGATGAACTGCGGGTAGTAGGTCGACAGGGCATCGGTGTAGTTCTGCCAGTGGAAGGTGAATTCGTACCCGTCCGCCTCATTGCCGGTCAGCAGCGAGAACTGCAGCAGGATCAATGTCGGCACTACGAAGAAGATCGCCAGCCAGAGTCCGCCGGGCAGCATCAGGGCGTAGGGCGTGAGCCGCGCGCGAAGGCTCCCCATGGTTCAGCCCGACGAGATCGGCAGGAAGGTGTTCTGGTACGTCTTCTGGTCGTCGGCGCTCTTCAGAGTCGGGTAGCGCTTGAGCTTGGCCAGATCCGCCGCGGTCGGGTAGACGAGCGGGCTGGTCAGGATCGCTTCGAGGGTCTTCTTGTCGTCGCCGGTGGACGCCGCCGCGTGTTTGGCGATGAGGTCCTTGGTGGACGGCACCGGGGTGACGTAGTTGATGAACTCGGTGAGATCCGCCGCGACCTGGGGTCGGTAGAAGTAGTCCATCATCATCAGTGCGTCCACCGGGTTGGCGGCCGTCTTCGGGATCATCATGTTGTCGGTCCAGATCGTGCCGCCCTCCTCGGGCACCACGAACTGCAGGTTCGACCCGTTGGACGCGTTCTCCTGGAAGATGTCACCGGACCACGCCTGGCAGATCCACAGGTCGCCGTTGGCCAGCGACTTGGTGTAGTCCTGTGTGACGTAGGCCCGGACCAGCGGCTTCTGTTCCTGGAGCTTGGCCGCCGCCTTCGCCCAGTCCTGCGGGGTGGACGTCTCCGGGTTGATGCCCAGCAGGAGCATGCCGAAGTTGCCCAGCTCCTGCGGAGACTTCATCATGCCGAGCTTGCCCGCGTACTTCGGGTCCCACAGCTGGGCGATCTTGGTGATCGGCTCCTTGACGTAGGTCGGGTTGTAGGCGATTCCGGTGTAACCCGAGGTGTACGGAATCGAGTAGACGTTGCCCTTGTCGAAGGCCTCGTCCCGGTAGATCGGGTCGGCGTTCTGGGCGTAGTTGGGCAGCTTCGAGTGGTCCAGCGGGGCCAGATAGCCGAAGTCGATCAGCTTGTCCAGCTCGATCCCGTTGGTGACGACCATGAGGTCGTAGCCGATGGGCTTGTCGGCGGCGAGTTGCGGCTGGATCTTGCCGTACCACTCCGGGTCGTCCTGGATGACCTCCTGGTAGTTGACCGTGATGCCGGTTTCCTTGGTGAAGGCCTTCAGCGGGGCGTGGTCCGTGGGCATGTAGAGCGCCCAGGTGGCGAAGTCCAGGTGGCCGTTCTGCTTCTTGCCGGACCAGTATTTGGCGACGGCGTCCTGATCGGCCGGGGCCTGCTTCGCGCCCTTGACCCCGCAGGCGGCCAGCGCGAGGCCGGCGGCCCCCAGACCAGCACCGACGCCGAACAGCTTCATTACGTCGCGCCGGTCGTAGCGGCGCTGGCTGAGGCCGCGGAGCAGGGCGGGGTCGATCTTCCGGTCCATGTTCATGCTCCGATCGCGTAGGAGTGACGCGGCTCCCACGAGAGCCACACGCTGTCCCCCCGGACGGCGACGTCGTCCGCCGACGTGGCGTTCTGGCTGAACACCGTGACGTCGGCCCCGGTCGAGGTCTTGACGTTGTAGTTGGTGGACGTGCCGAGATAAACGACCTCGAGGACGACACCCCGGACCGCGCAGTCGGTGTCGTGGGGCGGGGCGGTGGTGATGCGCATCTTCTCCGGCCGCACGGTGAGCTCCAGTTCGCCGCCCGGCGTGCACTGGCCGCCCTGGACCGGAACGAGGATCCGCTCGTCCGCACCCGCCGTGATCACGGCGGTGCCCTCGCTGACCTCCCGAACCGTGCCGGCGAACACGTTGGACGTTCCGATGAAGCCGGCGACGAACTTCGTGGCTGGGCGCTCGTAGATCTCCCGGGCGGTGCCGAGCTGCTCGACGAGTCCGTTGCTCATCACCGCGATCCGGTCGGACATGGTGAGTGCCTCGCCCTGGTCGTGGGTGACGAAGACGAAGGTGATGCCGACCTCGCGCTGGATGCGCTTCAGTTCGACCTGCATGGCCTGGCGCAGCTTCAGGTCCAGGGCGGCGAGCGGCTCGTCGAGCAGCAGGGCGCGCGGCTTGTTCACCAGCGCGCGGGCCAGTGCGACCCGCTGCTGCTGGCCGCCGGACAGCTGCTTGGGGCGGCGTTTCTCCCGGCCGGCGAGGTCGACGATCTCCAGCATCTCGCCGACCCGGCGGGTCACCTCGTCCTTGGCGACGCCCTTTCGCCGGAGCCCGAAGGCCACGTTCTCTGCCACGCTCATGTGCGGGAACAGCGCGTACGTCTGGAACACCATGTTCACGTCGCGCTTGTTCGGCGGGACACCGGTGACGTCACTGCCGTGCAGGTAGACGCGGCCGTCGGTCGGCTCGTCGAATCCGGCGATGATCCGCAAGGTGGTCGTCTTGCCGCAGCCGGACGGGCCCAGCATGGAGAAGAATTCGCCTTCGACGATCTTCATGTCGACGTTCTTGACCGCCTGCACCACCTCGCCGTGCGAGGTGAACGACTTGGTCAAACCGGCGAGCTCGATGGCGGGGAGAACCTCCGACCGCATCGTCGTCGCAGCGTCCTGGGTCTCCGTCATTACCACGTTCCTTTGCGGGACGAGGGGGAGTTGGGTTGCCCTGCTCTCGGTGGTCACCCTCGGCCTCCCGGGCGGATGTGCGCTGCGCCGGACTGACTTTCGCAGATTTCAGCTCTGCTTTCAAGGGATTCCGTTGTTAGCATATGATTTCACGACGAAATCAATTGTTAACACTTCCGATAGATCAACTAACTGAGGGAATCGTTGGCAGCCGATTAAGACAGGCCAACCTGGAAGATCTTATGCACTGTCGCGGCGGTGCGGAGCCCGCTTTCGATGGCGCCGTCGATGAAGCCGGCCCAGCCGTTGGCGTAGTCCGAGCCGGCCAATCTGACCAGACCGTGGCCGGCTTGCAGGGCGGCCAGCGAGCGGGTCAGCTGGCCGGGCTGCAGCATCGGCCAGGTCTCCCGGGAGAACTCGTCGGCGACCCAGTCGTGGCCGGTGACCTCGAGCACCTCCAGGTCGTCCCGCCAGCTGTGCACCGCCTTGGTTACCCCGGCGAGATCATTGGGGTCGAGTGCGCCGGAGTCCGGCCCGAAGGCGACGAAGACGGTGTCACCGCCGGTGCCCTCGGTCGCCGGGAACTCCGGCCGCATCCAGGTCAGGCCATTGGCAGGCGGCGCGTACGCGGTGAACGCCTGGACCGCGCCACGGACCTTGATCCAGGTCTTCAGGCCTCGGCTGGCCATCCGCTCGGTCACCGCGGCGCCGATCAGCGGCGGTAGCTCGGGGGCGAACTCGATGCCGGCCAGCGCGTTCAGCGGCAGGGTGACGATCACGCCGCGGGCCGCGTACTCGGTGCCGTCCTCGGTCCGCACCAGCGCTGTGCCGCCGGATTGCTCGATCCGCCGGACCACCTGGCCGAGTCGAAGGTCAGCTGACGAGTCGTCGGCGATGCCCTCGGCCAATGACCGGGTGCCGGTGGCGATCCGGTAGGTCGACGTGGCCTCGTCCATCAGCTGCCGGTTGCCAGACGCCGCCGCGCACCAACGCAATGCCTGGGTGAGCGCGCACAGCTCGGGCGGTGCGTTGAAGTGCTCGGCCCACATGCCGACCTGCAGCTCGCGGTCCTCGGCGGAGAGGCCGAGCTGGTCGAACCGGTCCACGATGGACATCCCGTCGATCTCGGCCAGGTCGGGGTTGGCCAGCGGCTCGTACGGGCGCGGGAACCATTTCCGCGTGTCGCCGAGCAGCCCGTCGTGCCCGGGCGCGATCCGGGCGCGGAAGTCCTCCGGCGACTCCGCGCGGACCTGGCCGCCGGCGATCCAGAGCACCTCGCGCGCGGTCGGACTGGCGACGATCTCCAGGTCGTAGCGGGTGATTTCGCTCCAGGTGTGCGGCTGCAGCCAGTGCACCCAGGTGCCGCCCATCTCCAGTTCCCGGCCGAATCGCTGGTCGGTCCAAGTGCGTCCGCCGATCCGGTCCCGCGCTTCCAGCTGCAGCACCGCGTAACCCCGCCGGCTCAGCTCCCGGGCCGCGGTCAGGCCGGCGAACCCGGCGCCCACGATCACCACGTCGTACGACTCGGCCACGATTCCGGTCACCCCCGCATCGACGGACAGACGTGCGGGAACCACCCTACGGAGCAACGCCAGTGCCGCCGGACCTGTCAGCTCGTTGCAAGAGGTCCACAACGTGCCTCGGTGTCACTGTCCGCGGATGGTGAGCGGGAGGAATGACCGATTCATGAGTGCACAGGTGGGACCTGGCGGGTTCAACACGATCGAGAGCCGACCGTCGTGTGCTTCAACGTGGTGGGCCGCAAGGCCGCCTGACCTGGGGCGTCGCCGTCCGGCGCCACTCGCCTTGCCGGGGATGACGTCAGGCCAGGCGCGTGGACACCCGGACCAGCAGGGCTTTGAGTAAATTGATCTCCTCGCTGCCGACAACGGCCACCAGGTCGTCGTGCTCGCGCTTCACCATCACGGTCCATTCCCGCACCGCCTGGCGTCCCCGGTCGGAGGCGTACACCAGCACACGTCGTCGGTCCGCATCGTCCACCCGGCGAATGACGAGATTCGCCGACACCATTCGGTCAATAAGCTTGGTGAGCGTCGGGGCCTGCACCATGGCGAACTCGGCGATCTCGGTCATCGTTTGTCCGCCGTCGCCGAGGAACGACAGCACTCGCCATTCCTCGATCGTTGCGCCGTCCGACTTCAGCACCCCCGCGAGCTTCTGCAACACGTTCCGTTCGACGAGCGTGAGCAATCGAGCGAAGTCAAGATCCTGCGCCTGGGTCACCGGGAGTGTCGTCATTGCCCTGCCGTGAGACGTGTCGTGAGGGTGTGAGCGGAGCGTACTTGAGCGACCACGGGGGAGGCCATGGCAGATACCTCATCCAATGAAATATTCCCGTAGCAAGTTTTCGCTACGATCGCGCGCATGCTGGTGGAGGCGCACCCGCCTGACTCCCTGGTGCGGCCGGGGGAGACGGACACCCTGAATGTCGCCATCGTGGTGCCGTTGCAGGGACCGGCCGGGATCTTCGGGCCGTCCTGCGAGTGCTGTGCCCAGCTGGCGGCCGAGGAGGTCAACGCCCAGTCCGGCGTGCTGGGCAGGGAGATGCGCCTGACGCTCGTCGACGGCGGTGCGTCTCCATCCGAGGTGGCTGACGAGGTCGACGCGCTGATCACCGGGGGCGCCGTCGACGCGGTGGCCGGATGGCACATCTCGGCGGTCCGGGAGGTCGTCGCCCCAAGGATCAACGGCCGGGTGCCGTACGTCTATACCGCGCTCTACGAGGGTGGCGAGCGGGCCCCGGGCGTTTTTCTCACGGGGGAGACGCCGAACCGCCAGCTCGGACCGACGCTGCGGTGGTTTGCCAGCGAGCTGGGCCTGCGCCGTTGGACGATCGTGGGCGACGACTACATCTGGCCAAGGGCCTCGGCCGGCTCGGCTCGTCGCTACCTCGCGGAGCTGGACGGCGTGGTGTGTGACGAGATCTACGTGCCGCTCGGCACGGAAGAGTACGAGGCGGTGCTGGACCGGGTGGTGGCCAGTGGCTGCGACGGTGTCCTCATGCTGCTGATCGGCAACGACGCGGTGGCCTTCAACCGTGCGTTCTGCCGCTCCGGGTTGGATCGGGACCTGATCCGATTCAGCTCCCTGATCGAGGAGAACGTGCTGCTTGCGACGGGCGCGGAGAACACCAGGGGACTGATGACCTCCGCCGGCTACTTCGAAGATCTGCCGACCGCTTCCGGGCTCGACTTCGCGGCTAGCTACTTCCGGCGCTTCGGGCCGAGGGCGCCCGTACTCAACAGCCTCGGCGAGTCCTGTTATGAGGGCGTTCGGCTGCTCACCGAGCTGTTGCGGCACGCTGGTGAGGTGGATGTGGCGCGCATCCAGGCGATGGCCGAGGGGCTGGAGTACGAGAGCCCCCGGGGAACCGTCCAGATAAGGGACCGCCACCTCATGCAGCGCGTCTTCCTCGCGGCCGCGGACGGCCTGCAGTGGGACGTGCTCCAGCAGCTCTAAGGGCCCTGGGTCACGCCTCAGTTAACGCACAAGTTACCCATGCGGTCTTGCCTATTACTTCACGGAGAAATAGTTTCCGCATGAAGTTTTGAGGCGTGGTGGCTGCTGACGTCAACGGCGCGACGTGCAGCTCACCGATCTGGCGCCCGAAGGCCGCGACGGCTGACGGGGCCGGAGCCGGTAGCCCCTCGGAGCTACGCGGACCACCCATCGGAGGCATTGATGAGTTCAGACGTGCAGTTGCCGGCTGCGACGGCGGCGCCGACCGCGGCCAGAGGCACGCGCAGCTACAACGCGGCGGTAGCCAATGAAACGCTGGAGGACTACTCGCTGCGGTACGCGCCACGGTCTTTCCGACGCTGGTCAGAGTTCACCGTGGCGAATACCGCCATAGGCGGGATCGCCTACCTCGCCGACTTCGCGATCGGCGCGTCAATCGCCATCACGCACGGAGCTATGAACGCAATCGCGGCGGTTCTGGTCGCGGCGTTGGTGATCTTCCTGACCGGCATCCCGATCGCGTACTACTCGGCGAAGTACTCCATCGACATGGACCTGCTGACCCGTGCCGCCGGTTTCGGCTACCTGGGCTCCACGATCACCTCGATCGTCTACGCGAGCTTCACCTTCATCTTCTTCGC
>DATHIT010000880.1:0-2799 GCA_035489915.1 Pseudonocardia sp.
GTTGTCGGAGCAGCTCACTCCTCAGAGGACCAGCCGATCCAGCTCCGGCATCAGGACCAGGCAATCCCGCTCGCTCGAGTGCACGGCTACCGCGATGCTGAGTGGTGCGGTGACGCTCCGGTTGGCGAGCAGCCGAGGCACGCCGGGCGCCAGTAGGACGACATCGCCGGCGAATAGCAGGTCGTGCCGGCCGAGCCGGTCACCGGACCACAGCTCGCACTCGCCCTGGAGCACGTATATCGCCGACTCGTGGCGCTCGCAGCGACGTGCGCAGTCACGCCTGCCCGGTGGGAATACCACGGTGTGCACCTGCTGGGCGGATTCGGAGCTGGTCAGTGACACCGTCCGCGCGGCCGCGCGGACGATCCGGCGCTCCCACGTCGTCTCCGTCATTGATCCTCCCTGTGGCTCGGCAGGCGCCACGCCCGGGCCGCTTCAGGCGCGGGCAGAGCGGGCCGGCGATCGCACGCCTCCGAACAGCACACCGCATCCGCGTTGACGGAACGTAAACCGATTCCTTTTGGCGTGCCGCGGTGTCTACCTCTTGTGCGCGGATGTGCGGCTTGGTTCTGGGAGGTCGGAGTGTTGGACACGGGTGACGCGGTGCCGGACAGCGGGGAGTTCATCCACCGCACCGAGATGTTCCGGCGCGAACTGCTTGCCCACTGTTATCGCATGCTCGGGTCGGTGGACGAGGCGGAGGACCTCGTCCAGGAGACCTACCTGCGGGCATGGCGTTCCTTCGGCGCGTTCGAGGGTCGCTCGTCGGTCCGGACCTGGCTCTATCAGATCGCCACCAACGCCTGCCTGACCGCCCTGCGGCACAGCGGCCGGCGGGTGCTGCCCTCCGGCCTCGGCGCCCCGGGCGATGACCCGTACGCCCCGGTCACCATGGCCGGGCCGGAGGTCAGCTGGCTGCAGCCGGTCCCGGACGCGCGGGTGGCTGTCGACTCCGACGATCCGGCGGTCATCGCCGCGTCGCGCGAGGGTCTGCGGCTGGCGCTGATCGCCAGCCTGCAGTACCTGCCGCCCCGGCAGCGGGCGGTGCTGATCCTGCGCGAGGTGTTGGCCTTCCCGGCCGCCGAGGTCGCCGAGCTGCTGGGCACCTCGATCGCGGCGGTGAAGAGCTCCCTGCAGCGGGCGCGCGCCCGCCTCGAGCAGCTGGCCCCGGCGGCCGACCAGGTCGCCGAGCCCTCCGAACCGACGGTTCGAGCGCTGCTCGACCAGTACATCGCGGCCTTCGAGAACGCCGACGCGGCCGCCATCACCCGGTTGCTCCGCGATGACGCCACGCTGGAAATGACCACGGCACGTACCTGGTTCGCCGGCCGTCGGACCTGCGCGCCGTACATCGTGGCGCAGGCGTTGGGCCGCCCTGGTGACTGGCGCATGTTGCCTACCAGCGCCAACGGCCAGCCCGCGGTCGCGGCCTACCTCCGCGACGGGGACGGCAGGTACCAGGCATTCGGGATCAGCGTGCTCACCATGTCCGAGGGCATCGCCAGGATCGTCGTATTCGGCGATCCGGGGCTGGTCACGACGTTCGGCTTTGCCGAGTCCGATCCGCCCTCGCCGGTCGCCAGTGAATCGTAACTTGCTTTCGGAACGTTGATACGATTACCGTGCACCAGGTGAAAGCCCTGGTGAACTACCGAAGAGAGGGCGCCGTCGCGTCGATCACGATGGACGACGGCAAGGTGAACGTCCTGTCGCTGCCCATGCTCAGCGAGCTGAATGACGCCTTCGACCAGGCGGCCACCGACAACGCCGTCGTCATCCTGACCGGGCGCGACGGGGTGTTCTCCTCCGGTTTCGACCTGACCGTGCTGCGAGCCGGAGGGTTTGCCTCGTACACCATGATCCGGGCCGGGTTCGAGACGGCGGAGCGGATTCTGTCCTTCCCCACCCCGGTCGTCATGGCCTGCAGTGGGCACGCCATCGCGATGGGAGCCTTCCTGCTGCTCTCCGGCGACTACCTGATCGGCGCCGCTGGCACATACCGCCTGGCGGCGAACGAGGTGGCGATCGGGCTCACCATGCCGCGCGCCGCCATCGAACTATTGCGGGCACGGCTGGCGCCGAGCTATGTCAACCGGGCGATCACCCTGGCCGAACCCTTCACCCCGAGCAACGCCGTCGAGGCCGGATTCCTCGACCTGGTGGTGGAGCCGGCGGAGCTGCCTCCGATCGCCCGCCAGGTGGCCGACTCACTGACCGCCCTGGACATGCCGGCGCACCAGGCCAGCAAGCTCCGCGCGAGAGCGCTCACCCTGGACACCCTGCGCCGGGCGATCGCCGAGGACACCGCCGGGCTCCGGGCGCCCGGGCAACCGACCGGAGATCAATCGGAGCGACGTTCCGATACCCTGACCCACGATGCCGAGACAGAAGCAACGCACCCCTGAGCTGCGTGATCGGCTCCTGCACGCGGCAATCGACGCGCTCGACGCCTCCGGGGTGGCTGGCTTGACCACCCGCCACGTCGCCCAGCGCGCGGCGACCTCCGTCCCTGCCGTGTACGAGCTCTTCGGCGACAAGGCCGGCCTGGTGCGGGAGATCTTCTTCGAAGGGTTCCGACGGCTCGGCCACCGCCTGGAGCAGGTCCCCGACTCCGCCGATGCGCGCGCCGACCTCGCCGAGGCGATCCGGGTGTTCCGCGGTTTCGTCCGGGAGAACCCGGTGCTGGTCGAAGTCATGTTCTCCCGCCCGTTCGCCGACTTCGACCCCGGCCCGGCGGAACTGGCGGCCGGCGCGACCGTCCGGGAGAACATCACCGAACGGGTCCGCCGGTGCGTGGCC
>DATHIT010000881.1:0-3479 GCA_035489915.1 Pseudonocardia sp.
CCCGATCGGCGTGCCGGAGGCGCCGCCGGGCAGCTCGGCCACCGCGGCGGCGTCCAGCGGGGCCACGCTGGCGTGCACGGTGGTCTCGGTGATCCCGAACATGTTGACCAACCGTGGATTCTTGTCCGGGTGGCGGGCGTACCAGCGGCGCACCAGCTCCGGCGGCAGCGGCTCGCCGCCGAACAGCACCAGCCGCAAGGCCGCCCCGGCGAGCAGCCCCGGGTCCTCGGCGTCGGCGGCCACCAGCCCGGCGAACGCCGAGGGAGTCTGGCTGAGCACGGTCACCCCCTCGGCGGCGATCAGCCGGGCCAACGCCCTCGGCTCGCGGACGGTGTCGTGGTCGACCAGCACGATCCGGGAGCCATGCATCAGGGCGCCCCAGATCTCCCACACGGAGAAGTCGAACGCCGAGGAGTGGGTGACCGACCAGACGTCCGCCGGCCCGAGCGGTTCGCCACCGGGCAGCAGGTGCCCGGGCAGCGCGGCGTCCGTGGCGGCCAGCATCGCGGCCAGGTTGGCCCGGGTGACCACCACTCCCTTGGGGCGGCCGGTGGACCCGGAGGTGTGGATCACGTAGGCGGCGCCGTCCGGCTCCAGCGCGCCGAGCAGTTCACCGGCGCGGACCGGGCCGTCCGGGTGGGCGGTGATCGGGGCGGCGTCCGGGCCGTCCAGCAGCAGCCGGGGCGCGGTGCCCAGCGCGTTCCGGTCGGCGGCGTCCAGGCGTGCGGCGACGTCCCGCTCGGTGAGCACCAGCAGCGGGTCCACCCCGGCGACGACCAGCGCGGTGCGGCCCGGCGGGTGGCGCGGGTCGACCGGCACCTGCACCGCGCCCGCCTGGTAGACGGCCAGCTGCGCGGCCACCAGGTCGGCCGACGGGCGCAGCGCCACCACCACCGCCCGGCCCGGTCCGGCGCCCCGCGCGACCAGCTCCCGGGTCAACCGGTTGGCCCTGGCGGCCAGTTCCTCGGCCGGGACGGTGCGGCCGGTCGGCTCGGTGACCGGGACGGCGCGCGGCCGCAGCCGGGTGGCGGCCCGGCCGGCCGGGTGCGGCCAGCGCGCCGGATTGGCGGACACCGACGCGCCCAACGGCAGCCGGCTGATCGGCAGCTCGGGGTCCGCCAGCGCCCCGGTGAGCACGGCGGCCATCTGGTCGAACAGGGTGCGCACACCGCGCTCCTGGTACAGCTCGCCCCGGTAGGTGGACTCCGCGTACAGCCCGTCCGCGCCCCGGCTCATCGCCACGATCAGGTCGAACTGGCTGGCGTGCGGCCGCACCCGCACCTCGGCCAGCTCCACCTGCTCCCCGAACGGATGCCCGCCGCCGAACCCGTCGTCGTAGGTGAGGAACATGACCCGGAACAGCGCATCCGCCCGCGCCCGGCCGGCCCGGGGTGCCATCCGCTCCACCACCGTGTCGAACGGCAGATCCTGGTGCGTCAGCGCGCTGATCACCACCTCGCGGGCGCGGGCCAGCAGCGCGGCGAACCCCGGGTCGTCGGCCACCGAGGCGCGCAGCACGACGGTGTTGCCGAAGTCCCCGACCACCCCGTCCAGCTCGGCCCGGTCCCGCCCGGTGACCGGTGAGCCGACCGCCAGGTCGTCCGCCCCGGTCCGCCGGTGCAATACCACCAACAGCGCGGCGAGCAGCACGGTGAACGGGGTGGCCGCCGAGCGCCGGGCGTGTTCGGTGACGGTGGCATCCACCCGCTTGCCCAGCTGGGCGGTGCACCAGCCCACCTCGGGGGCCAGGCCGGGGAGCCGGTCCGGCGGCGGCGCGACCGGCGCGGGCGGATCCTCCAGCTGCTCGCGCCAGTAGAGCAGGTCGGCCCGCTCGGACGGTCCGCCGGCGCGCTCCCGCTGCCAGACCGCCACATCGCCCACCTGCAGCCCGGGCGCGGTCGGCGGGTGCCTGGGCCCGGGCACGGCCACCGAGTGCCCCGGCACGGCCAGCGAGTGCCTGGGCAAGGCCCTCGGCTGGCCGCCCTCGGACCGCCCGGCTGCCCGGTAGCCCGAGGCCAGCTCGTCGAAGAAGATCCGCCAGCTGGCGTCGTCACACGCCACGTGGTGCACCACCAGCACCAGCAGGTGATCCTCGGCGGCCAACCTGGCCAGCACCAGCCGCAGCGGCGACTCGCCGGTCAGGTCGAAGGGGCGGCCCGCGTACCGCTCCGCCAGCTCGGCCGCCGCCTGCTCCGGGCGGGACGGCCCGGCGCCCTCGACCACCTTCAACACCTCGTCGGGCACCGGACCGACCTGCTGGTACGGCTCGCCGCGGCCGGCGGCGCCCGGGTGGAAGGTGCTGCGCAGCACCTCCTGCCGGGCGACCAGGTCCCGTGCAGCCCGCCGCAGCGCCGCCACGTCCAGCGGGCCGCGCAGCCGCAGCACCCGGCACAGCGTCGTGGAGGTGTCCTGCCCGTCAAGCTGCTGGAGGAACCACATCCGCCGCTGGGTGGCGGTGAGCGGGAAACGCGGCGGGCCGTCCGAGGGCCGGGGTTGCCGGGGAATCCGGTGCTCGCTGCCGGCGGCCGGGCCGAGCTTGCGTTCGGCCAGCTTGCTGCGCAGCAGCGCCCTGCGGCGCTCGGCCAGGTTCGTGGGCGGCGTCAGCGTGCTCGACGCCGTGAGGTTGGCGGACGCGGTCAGGTCGGTGGACGCGGTCAGGTCGGAGGTCATCGGGCAGCTCCTCTCCCCGGGCCGCGCGGGGCCGGGGGTGCGGGGATGTCGGACGGCATCGGCGTTCAGCGGGACATGTGCGCGACCAGTGCGGACAGCACGCGGCTGCGCTCGGACACCAGGTAGAAGTGGTCACCGGGGAACACCAGGCGGGAGAAGCGGCCGGTCGTCATCGCGGCCCACCCGTCCAGCGAGTCGACCGGCACGGACGGGTCGGCGTCCCCGGTGAACGCGGACAGGTCCGCCGCCACCGGTTCGTCGGGCCTCGGGTCGTAGCCGGCCAGCATCTCCAGGTCGGCCCGCAACATGGGCACCAGGACATCCCGGAGCAGCTCATCGCTCAGCTCGGGCAACCGCGCAGCCGACGGAGACGCTGACGCGGGCCCGGCGTGCGCCGCCGCCACGGCCGTGCGCAGCGAGGAGAGCATCGCCTCGTCCCGGGTGGCTACGTCCAGGTCCGAGACCGGGCGGGCCGGCGAGGGGGTGCCCGGCGCCCGGCGCCCGGACATCACCAGCCCGCGCACCGCGCCGGGGGCATCCCGCTCCAGCAGCCGGGCGGCGGCCAGCGCCACGCTGGCGCCCGCGCTGTGCCCGAACAGGGTCAGCGGCGTCTCCTCGGGTGCCTCGCCGGCGTCCGCCAGGTGGTCGAACAGCGCCTCCACCACCTCGTCGGCCAGCGCCACCAGGTCGGTGGCGAACCGCTCCCTGGCCCGGTCCTCCCGCCCTGGGTACTGCGCGGCGAGCAGTTCCACCCCGGCCGGCAGCGCCCCCGCCCAGCTCCGGTACACGCTGGCCGACGCGCCCGCCCA